>JBCBYM010000004.1:0-5292 GCA_039815865.1 Pseudomonadota bacterium | reverse complement strand
GCTGGCCGGTGGCGCTGGTTGATGCCGAAGGGCGCGGCCTGCCGCTTATCATGGTGGGACCGGTGGCAGTCTTGCCCGAACGTCAGGGCGAAGGGTTTGGTCAGGGCCTGATGGCCGCGACGCTCGATGCCGAAAGCCGCCTTGCTGCCGATGGGCAGATGCCGTTTGCCCAGGTTCTGATCGGCGATGCGGATTATTACGGGCGCTGGGGCTTTTCCGCGGCGATGACGGGCGGTTGGCGCTGCCCGGGCCCTTATGAAGCGGATCGGCTCCTAGCGCGCGGCCCCGCCCTTCCCGCCATGCCCGCCGAAGGCATGCTGGGTCCGTGGAACGAGGCTCTGACCGTGGAACCGGGCGCGCGCGGCTGACGTTTGAACCCCATGCCCTACGATCCCCCGCCCTACCTTGCTGAAATGACGCTGGCCGAGATTGCTCAGGCTCTGGAAGAGCGCAAATTGCCTCCGGTTGAAAAGTGGGACCCGCAAAAAATCGGCGACAGCGATATGCGCATTGCGGCCGATGGCACCTGGTTTCACGAAGGCGGCGTCATCCATCGCCCCGCCATGGTGCGCGCCTTTTCCGGCCTCTTGACGCGCGATGAGGCGGGTCAGCACTGGCTGCTGAGCCCGTTTGAAAAGCTCCATATCGAGGTGGACGACGCCGCCTTCATCGCCACCGATTGCGTGATGAAAGGCAGCGACATCGCGTTTCGCCTCAACACCGATGACGATGTGATCGCTGGCCCCGAAAACCCGATCCGCGTGGCAGGCGATCCGGAGACCCCGGCGATCTACCTGCACGTGCGGCGCGGGTGCGAGGCGCGGCTCAACCGCTCGACCTATAACCAGTTGGCTGACATCGCGATGGCGACCAGCGGCGATGATTGGCTGGTGACGAGCCAGGGCGCCATCTTCTCGCTGATCGCGTCCTAGAGCGCATGGCGGGCGCGCTGTTTGATCGGCTCTCGCGCCTCCACGCTGAGGGGCATGCGCGCGATATTCCAGACCTGCTCAGCGATGCCAGTCTTGCCGATGGACGGGTGACGCCCGCAGCGGTGCTGGTCGCGGTGACGGACCGCGATGCGCCGACCGTCATCCTCACACAGCGCCCGCACGGAATGCGCGATCACCCCGGCCAGGTCGCCTTTCCCGGTGGCAAGATCGATCCGGGCGAAAGCGCGGTTGAGGCCGCCCTGCGCGAAGCGGATGAAGAGCTCGCCCTGCCCCCGGCTCAGGTGCGCGTCATTGGCACCAGCGATGAGTACCACACCGGGACCGGTTTTCTGGTCACCCCTGTGCTGGGCGTTGTCCCGCCCGGCCTTGCGCTCACCCCCAGCCCGAGCGAGGTCGAAGCCTGGTTCGAAGCGCCGCTCGATCTCCTCCTCGATCCCGCCAGCTGGAAAGCCAACGAAGTGCATTGGCGAGGCCACTGGCGGCGCTATTTCGAGATGGATTACGATGGCTTTCGCATCTGGGGTGTGACCGCGGCAATCATCCTCAACCTCGCGCGGCGCATTGATGTGAACGCGCTTCGCCATTAACGGCCCGTCTTGATGTCACATTTTCTGCCACAAACGGCCTGGACCAAACGCCAGGGCCTTGCCGATCTGACCCATGCGCTGGGGTCTGAGACCCTGCGCTTTGTCGGCGGAGCGGTGCGCGACACTTTGCTGGGGGCCGAGGTCCACGATGTCGATTGCGCGACCACGCACACGCCCAGCGCGGTGATTGACCTGTGCAAGCAGGCCGGCATCCGCGTCGTCCCCACCGGGATCGACCACGGGACCGTTACGGCGGTGCTCGAAGATGGCCCGGTTGAAATCACCACTTTGCGCAAGGACGTTGCCACCGACGGAAGGCGCGCCACAATCGCCTTTGCGAGCGAATGGAGCGAGGACGCCGCGCGCCGCGACTTCACAATCAACGCGCTCTACGCCCATCCCGAGACACTGGCGATCAGCGACTATTTCGACGGTCTTGCCGATTTGGACGCGCGCCGCGTGCGCTTTATTGGCACCGCTCAGCAGCGCATCGCCGAGGATCACCTGCGCATCCTGCGCTATTATCGTTTCCAGGCGCGTTTCGGCGCACAGCTTGACGCTAGGGCCGAAGAGGCCTGCGCGGCGATGGCCGAAACGCTCAAGGGCCTCAGCCGAGAGCGCATCGCCGATGAGCTTTTGAAACTCCTCGCCCTGCCCAATCCCAGCGCGACCATCGCCCGGATGCGCGCGCGCGGCGTGCTGCCGGTTATCCTGCCGGAAACCTGCCCGGCCCATATCAAAGCGCTCGAACGGTTGATCCGCGCAGAGGACACGCAAGGCGTGGCGCGCGACCCTGTCCGCCGTCTCGCCGCGCTGCTGCCGCCCTCGCCCGATGTGGCCGAGACCTGCGCGGCGCGGCTGCGGCTCTCCAAGGCGCAACGCGCGCGGCTGGTCAACGCGTCCGAACGCCAGGCGGCCGACAGCGCATCGCCGCGCGCTTTGGCCTACCGCCTGGGCGCGACCTTTGCGACAGACCGACTGCTGCTGCTGGACAAAGACGCTCGCATGATCGCCGATTTCACCCCTCCCACCTTTCCCTTGAAGGGCGGTCAGATTGTCGCGCGCGGCGTGGGCGCAGGCCCGGAAGTGGCGCGCATCCTGCAATCGGTTGAGCGCCGCTGGGTGGAGGAAGGCTTTCCGGATAGTGCTCGAATCGAGGCTCTTCTCGACGAAGAATTGCGCGAGCGGTGATTTTTCTGCCCCTAACGTAAACGTTAAGCCGGGCTTCATCTGCGACGAACCACCAAGGGCGGGTGTCACACGCTTGTCACCCCCTTGCGCCGAGGCCCTCGCCTCGCATAGGGAACCGCTTGTGTGTTTCACACATTGTTGCGATGCGCGCATCCCCCGGCGTTTGCGGCCAATCAGGCGGGCTCAAGATGGTCTTGAACCCGTGAGACAGGCTCGTTTTGCCGGTGCGTCATTCGCGCGTTGCGAAGATCCTGGTGCCTTTGCGCGTGTGGCAAGGGCGCCGGCCGGCCTCTCCCGGCTTGAGCGGTTTTGCAGCGCATCCGAAGACACGAACTAACGGAGTGACTAACCAATGAAGCTTGCCAAAATCGCCCTGCTGGCGACCGCCCTGGCTGTGACCCCTTTCGCTGCGAACGCGCAGGATGCGGGTGTCACCGTTTACGGAAACGACGATCAGCCAGCCGGCACGATCGAAAGCAATGACGGCACCAACGCCGTTCTTGACACCGGCTCCTTCAAGGTCCCGCTTCCGCTGGCGACCTACGCCGAGCGCGAAGGCAAGTGGACGATCAACGCCACCAAGGCTCAGATCGACGGCATGATGGCCGACCAGGCCGCCCAAGCCGCCGCCAAGCTTGACGCCGCTCTGGTTGACGGCGCCGCGGTTATCAGCGCGGATTCGATGCCGGTTGGCACCGTGCTCGCGATGGATCCGGACATGGACCAGTATGTGGTTGAGAACGAAACGGGCATCTTCATGCTCAAGCGTGAGCATTTCGCCGTCGACCAGGCAGGCGCGCTCACCGCTTTGTTCACCAGCGCGCAGCTCGCGAGCTTCACCGCCGAAGTCCCCGAAGGCGCTGTGGTTGAAACCCCCGAAGGCAAGATGACGCGCACCGCCGACGGTTGGGAAGCCGTGGCCGAGGAAACCGCGACGGAAATGAGCGCCAGCAAGTAAACGCTTAGCGTTTCGCGCTATCCAAGGGAAAAAGGCCCTGCGGGATCAAGAGTGATCCTGCGGGGCTTTTTCGTGCCCGCGCCTCAATCAAAGCGGTTGTCTTTGGGAAAGCCCGTCGGCGGCATGCGCCCGGCGGCGCCGCGCGCGACCTTCCACATGCCGATCTCGGTCTCGGTCCGGGTGCGCTCGCCCGATCCGCCCATGGTCCAGCTCAGACCATCATTCAGCACAAAGGTCGTGGCGTCGCTGAGCCCACCCCCTCCTGATTCTTTGGCGCGGTAGCGCTGCAGCTGCACACCTTGCCCGCGCGCCATCACCGGCATTTCGTCAAGGTTGAAGACGATGAGCTTGCGGTTATCGCCGACCACGGCAACGTGATCGTGCTCGAGCGCGATCTCGCGAATGACGCGCAGGGCTGCCTCGCCCTTAAGGTTGACCACGACCCGGCCCTTGCGCGTCTCGGCCAGAAGCTCGGCCGTTTCAGCGACAAAGCCCTTGCCGTTGCTGGCTGCGAGCAGGAGCCGTCCGCCATCTTTGTGGACCAGCATGCGCGCAATCGATGTGTCCGCCTCAAGGTCGATCATCGTGCGCACCGGTTCGCCAAAGCCGCGCGCGCCCGGCAGCTTGTCGCAACCCAGCGTGAAAAAGCGCCCGTTATCCGCTGCGATCAGCAGTTTGTCGGTGGTCTGCGCGTGGAGGATGACAGCAAGCGCGTCCCCCTCTTTGTATTTGAATTCCTGGGCCAGATCGACATGACCCTTGGCCGCACGGATCCAGCCCTTTTGGGATAGGATCACAGTGATCGGCTCTTTCTCGATCATCGCGTCCATGCTGAATTCCACCGCGACCTCGGCCTCTTCGATCCGCGTGCGGCGTGCGCCAAGCGCGGTGTCCTCGGCGTAGTCCTTGCGAAGCGCGCGCAGGTCTTTCTTCAAGCGCGTGCGCTGGCGCGCCGGGCTGTCGAGCAGCTTGGTGAGATCGTCCTGCTCGGCCAGCAATTCGTCCTTTTCCTGCCGCAGCTTCATCTCCTCCAGCTTACGCAAGGAGCGCAGCCGCATGTTGAGGATCGCTTCGGTCTGCGTGTCGGTGAGGCCGAATTCCGCCATCATCACCGGCTTTGGCTCATCCTCGGTGCGGATGATCTCGATCACCCGGTCAAGGTTGAGGAAGGCGATGATATAGCCTTCGACCAGTTCCAGCCGCCGCGCGATCTGATCCAGGCGGTGCCGTGTGCGGCGCTGGAGGATCTCGATCTGCGCCGCCGTCCAGTTTGCAAGCAGTTCCTTCAGCCCCATCACCATCGGCGTGCGGCCACCACCAACTTGGGCGTCGAGCACGTTCATGTTGAGCCCGAAACGGGTTTCCATATCCGTCAGCTTGAAGATCGACTCTTTGAGGAGTTCCGGATCGACATTGCGGCTTCGCGGGACCAGGACGATGCGGATCTTCTCGTCGCTTTCATCGCGCACATCTTCGAGGATGGGCAGCTTCTTGTCTGAGATCGCCTGCGCGATCTGTTCGATCAGCTTGCCCTTGGCGACCTGATACGGGATCTGGCTGATCACCAGCTGCCATTGCCCGCCGCCCAGCCGCTCAATCCCGG
>JBCBYM010000049.1:0-16622 GCA_039815865.1 Pseudomonadota bacterium | reverse complement strand
ATGGACATGCTTCGTACGATTACCAAGACAGCGCTCAGTCTGGCTTTGGCCATGGGGTTTGTGGCAGCGCCTCATGCGAGCGCGCAAGTCGGGATGGAACGTGTCTGGGCGCAATGGGGTGATGGCAAGTGGTATCCGGGCTATATTGATGGGCGTAGCGGCCAGCAGATCCGCGTCATGTTGTGGGATGGCGATAAGGCCAATCTTCCTCAGAGTCGGTTGCGCGCAGATTTTCTTGCGCCCGGTCAGAGTTTGTACGTCCGCAAGAGAGGCGGGAACAAGCGCGCTGAACTGGTGATGCGGCATGGCAATGCTCTCGAGGTGCGATATCCGGATGGGAAGGTGGAAGCGGTCGATCTGTCGTTGATCGTGCTTGATAATCCCAGCACCACAAGGACGAACTTCAGGGGTATCGACCGGCCGGCTGTCCTTGCAAATTTTTGCAACAAGACATCAGAACGGGTTTATTACGCCATGGCGATGAGCAACTTTATGGTGGGCACGAAAGTGAGGGGATGGAGCAGCGTTGCGCCAGGAAAGTGTGTCATTCGTAATATGACCAATTTTTGGAAGTCTGAGTTTGAGCTGTTCGTGACAGACGAGAAGATCAAGGACAATTCACGCTCTTGGACCTCACCCACCTTTGTCTATGCGCAGACCCGCGATGCCTTTCAGTCGCGCCTCTTTGGGGGAATGGTCCAGTTCGGGACTGGATTGCGGTGGGGCGGTACCGATGGGAAGAATGAGTTTTGCATCACAGATAATCCGATTGCCTCCTTTCGCCACGTGATTGAGCCGCAAGATGCGAAATCGCGCCAAAACTATTGCCAGCAAGACAAGACCTTCAAGGTTTCATTCGATCAGATGAAACTGCCAAGCGCGGCGGAGCAATTTGGTGCAGTGGTAGACTGGACCTTCAGCGAATAGGCTTGGCATGTGCGGTTTTCCCGGCAAGCGGCATCGCGCCGCGTTGTGGAGCGACATTCTGACACACTGTTCATAAAAATGTTACTTTAGCTGAACAATTGCTGCAAAGTTCGGTCAGGCTCACCTCACAGCGATGCGTCCATACCATCCTCAACGCCGGGCAATCCCGCACCGGCGTAAACCCGAGGATGATACCCATGACTGATCTTAAAAAGACCATTGCCAAGGGAACGCTCGGGACTGTCGCGGTGGGCGCGATGGCTCTGGCTTCCGCAACTCCGGCTATGGCCGATGACTACCGCCACAAGGATAAAGGCATTGGCGCTGAAGAGGTGATCGCCGGCGCGCTGGTGATCGGCGGCATTGCCGCGCTCGCCGGGGCGTTTGACGGCGATGACGACCGCCACCGCAACCGCTATAATGGGCGCCACATCTCGCATAGCGGCCACGCGCGCGGCGGCATTCGCGGAGTCCGTCCGCGCAACGCCGTCAACCAATGTGTGCGCGCCGCGGAACGCCAGGCGCAGCGCTTTGGCGGCTGGCGCTTTGCCAATGTGACGCAGGTCCGAGACGTTGATCGCACCCGCGGCGGCTTTCGCGTGAAGGGCCGGATCGAGGTTGAAGGCAACCGCAACTTCCGCCGCAACTACGATCGGGGTCGCTTTACCTGCTATTTTGATGGCCGTGGCCGCCCCTTCATCGACTTTGACAGCGTGAGAGGTCTGCGCTGAGGGGCACGCGGATCGACGTTTCGGGGGCGAAACGCATCAGCGCTCCGGCCGACAAGTGTATCCACACTTGCTTGGGCCGGGGCGTTGATCGTATGGAGGTGACGCGGCGCGCGTGTCGCGCAACGTCGCAAACGGTTCAGCCAAGCGTAAGCAAGGCTGGACTAATCAAAGGCACGTATAGAGCGATGGTGGACGCTCGCCTCTGGATCTTAAACAGGAGGGAGCTTTATGGCTCGCACACCACCACTCGCGCGCGCTTTCGGATTTGCCGCTGCGCTTTCCCTTAGCATCCCGACCATGGCCAGCCCGGCTTTCGCCGCCGAGGCGCCGAGCGCGCCGGCGACAAGCGCCAGCCTCACCGGTTCCTCGTTTGCGCTGAGCGATGCTTTTTCTTCAAGCGCCTATGACACCGATCTCGATGTCAACGAATGGCGCCGCTGCGGCTGGTATGGCTGCTATCGGCGCGGTTGGCGAAGAGGCTGGCGGCGCCATGGCGGCATCAGCACCGGCGAAGCGATTGCCGGCGCGGTGATCATTGGCGGCATTGCCGCGATTGCAGCCTCCACGAATAACCGCCGCCGCGAACCCGACGTTGTGGTTGTGGAACGCGAAGTGCGCGATGCGCCGCGCTATGACACCCGCCAGAGCAACCCGCGTTCATCCGGTGGCTCAGGGATCGACAACGCCGTCAATCAATGCCTCACCGCAATTGAGCGCGATGTGCGGGTCGATGCGGTCGATGGCGCGACGCGCGTTGCGCGCGGCTGGGTTGTGACCGGCAGCGTTTTTGATGGCTCGCCCTTCACCTGCGAGATCGGCAATGACGGACGGATTTCGAATATCGATTACGGGCGTTTCCGGGGCAGCGATGCGACGCCGTCAGGTTCGGGCACGCGCCTCGGCTCGCCGGCTCCGGGCCAATGGAGTGATGATAGTTACGCCAGCGCGCGCGCCTCGATGGACAGCCAGAGCACGTCTACAACGCGCTTGGCCTCCGCCGATACCCCCGATGGCCAGCCGCTTGTCCCGCTGACCAGCGATCGCATGCCGGCTTATCCGGGCGGTCCGGTTCCGGGCGAGTAATCGGCCGCTGAGCTAGGTGTCGGGCTCCGCCCCGCCGCCATAGCTTGGCAAGCCCCAGCCAAATTGGATCGCGGCGGCGCGCAGGGCAAATCCGGCGACAAAAGCCGCGCCCCAGACCCAGCCATTGGCAAGGCCCAGCGTTCCGGCGATCGCCATGCCGAGCACGGTCATCCCCGCGCTGAGCGCCGCGGCGGTGACGTAAAGCTCGGGCTGCATGATGATCGAAGGCCGACCGGCCACAACATCGCGGATAATCCCGCCCACGCAGCCGGTGATGATACCCATCAGCACCGCCGGGATCGGCGGCACACCGTAGGTCACTGCCTTCGCGCTGCCCAGCACCGCGTAGGCCGCCAGGCCCGCTCCATCGCCGATATCGAAGGCTTTGCCATGCCACAGCCGCACCGGCGTGAACCACGCGAGAGCCGCGCAGACAAGGCAGATCCCGGCAACCTTGGGATCCGAAATCCAGAACACCGGCGCATCGATCAGAAGGTCGCGCACCGTGCCCCCGCCAACGCCGGTGACGAGCGCAAAAAAGGCCATCGTGACAAAGGTCTGCCGCTCTTTGGCTGCCACCGCCGCGCCCGACAAAGCGAAGATCGCAATGCCGATCACATCGAGGATGTCGAGAATAGGGGTGAGGTTCGCGCCGTTCATGCCTCGCGCCCGCTGACGGATTGGACCCGCGCCTTGCGCCGCCGGAACATAAGAACGCAGCCTATCAGCGCTGCGATCAGCGAAAGCGTGGCAAAGCCGATCAGGATCGGGTGGCTGTTATCCTCACGCTCGGACAGGTCCATGATGTGCAGGCCCCAGGCAAAGTCGAACCAGCGCCACCAACGTGTGCGCACCGCTTCGATCCGGCCGGTGTCGCGCCCGACATAAACATGCGTGCCCTCCTCAAGCGTCACGCGCCAGACGGGGATGGGTCGACGCAAATCGAAGGGCACCGCGTCAGCTTCGAAGAACTCGACCGCACGGACCGCTTCGCCGCCGACAATGCGCTGGGCTACAAGAGCGCGCGCGGCCCCGGCGTCCAGAGCCGGGATCGGCTCGCCGGTGGCAAAATCCACCCGGCTCACCGCGCCGTCGAGCCTCGTCAGGATCGCGACCGCGCGCCCGTCCTGCATCACCACCCGCATTTCCTTCAGCTGGGCGGCTTCGCTCGCGATATCGCTGCCTTCAAGAACTAGCGCCGGCGCAGACTCAGTTTCGATCCGCAAATGCTCTCCGCGCACTTCGGGAAGCGGTTTGAGGGTCATAAACAGTCCCGTGGCGAGCCAGGCTGCAATCGGAACACCGACCAGCCATCCAAGCCAGATGTGCCATTTGGCGAGCGTGCGCATGAGGGGTTTGTTTGCCATCGCTCAGCGCCTGTGGCGCTAAGCGTTCAGCGGTGCAAGATATTCCCGATTTGCTTGGCTGCCCCGATGCAATCGAGGTCGCTCATCTGCGGGCCCATCACTTGCAGACCGCACGGCAGCTGCGCGCCTTCGTAGTGGCCGCTTCCCACGGGCAGGACGGTGGAGGGCAGATTGGGGAAGGTCGCAATCCCCGCCCAGGCGAGGCCCGAGGCGCCCGGCAAATCCTGACCGTTGACGCGGATCTTCGTGTCGAACACGCGCCCCTCGACATGCGGCACGGCCAGAACGGGGGCCGGGGGCGCAAGGACGAAATCATAGGCCTCGAACAGGCGCGCCCATTCGGCCTCCTTGGCGGCTTGGGCATCGAGCAGGTCGAACCAGTCGGTGGCGCTGGCGCGTTTGCCATTGGGAGCGGGCGCGCCGCGCGCCATTGCGGTGTTGAGCATGCGCATATAGGCCGCTTGCTGCGCGTCGAGATCGGGGATCAGATCGCTCGTGCGCTCAACGCGCACACCGGCTTGGATCAGCGTCTCGATCGCGGCCTCAATCGGTTCCGCCACGCTCGCATCGATAGGCGCGCCGGGATATTCGGTGATCGCCAGCAGGCGGCACTCTTTGAGCGGCTTGCCAGAGGCGCTGAGCGGGTATTTTGAGCCAAGCTGCGTGAGGAGCGCCAGATCTTCGGCGTTGCGCGTCAGCGGCCCGGCAATGGAAAGCGCGCCGTCATGGCCCGCGACAAAGCCCTTGCGCCGCGCCATCAGCGGGTGATCGTGCCCCTGCTTGGAGACAATGCCCCAGGTCGTCTTGTGGCCCCAGATCCCGCAGAAATGCGCCGGCACACGAACCGAACCGCCGATATCGGTGCCGTACTCGCACGCGACCATCCCGCTTGCCACCGCCGCTGCGCCGCCGCCCGATGATCCGCCCGGCGAGCGCTGAGCGTTGTGCGGGTTGGTGGTGCGGCCATAGACCGGGTTCGCGCTCTGCCAGTCGGACAAGTCCACCGGCACGTTCGTCTTGCCCAGGATTACAGCGCCAGCGGCTTTGAGACGCCGCACCAGCTCGCTGTCGCGCGGGGCGATATAGTTCTTGAGCTTCTCATGCCCCCAGCACGAGGGCAGACCTTCCACCTCAAAGCTTTCCTTGACCGTCATGGGCACGCCCCAAAGCGGCTTGTCCGGGTCGGGGCCGCCCGCGTCCATCGCCTTGGCCGTGGCCGCCGCCCGCGCAAAGTCCGGCACGGCAAGCGCGTTGATCGGCCCGTCGAGCTTTTCCAGCCGCACAATCGCCGCGTCCACCGCTTCAGCCACCGAAAGCGCTCCGGAACGGATCGCTGCGGCGGTCTCAAGCGCGCCAGGTTTGTCGGTTAATTGCGGATAGGCCATGCAGTCTCCCTGTGCGGGAGATCAGCCGCCTCCCGCCTCGCGCATCTTCCGGATGAGCGCGTCGTAGTGTTTCGCCATTCGCAGCTCCGGGTCAACCGCCAGCATCAATTCCACCCCGACCGGGAAAGCCGCGCCGCCATTGACAAACAGCACCAGGCCCTCGCCGGTTTCCGGAATGAAATAGACTTGAGCGTGCTCGGCAAAGTCGTTGCCGCCGTGATTGAGCACGGTCCGCTCCGGCTCGCCGAACAGCGCCCACCCGATCCCATAGCCCAGGGGCTTGGGGCATTCCTGTGGTTCCGCAACGCAGGCATAGCCCAATTCGGTGCTGGAGCTGGATTGCAGCGTGGCGCGTTCGGCCCGCATTTCCGGTGAGAGGCCGGTGCCCTTGATCATCTCGATCAGCAGCTGCGCGTATCCGGGCACGGTTGCGTACATGTTGTCCGCCGCGGTGTAGTCTTCGGCTTCGATCAGAACGTCATCCCCGCTGCGCGTGAAAGGCGGGAAGACGGTGCCATCGCCGCTGCGTGGTTCGCTCACGCGTCCCTCAAGCCAGGGCTCGCGGGCCACCGCCAGGCCCTCGATGCCGAGCGGTTCGAGGACGATCTCGTCCGCCAGCTCGGGATAGGGCATGTCGAACCGCGCTTCCAGATAGCGCATGACGATCTCGATCCCGGCCCCCGAATAGCTGATCTCGCCCGTGCCCGGATCACGGATAAAGGCGAGCTTGAGGTCGTCATAATTCCAGCGCCAGTTGAGCAGCGCGGCCTGATGCGAGAGCAGGATGCGCGGCGTCAGCTTGGAATAGCGCGGATCATCCTTGAGATGCGGGTGCTTGTAATACTCCGCGATCGGATCATCGAGCGACATCTTGCCCTGATCCGCGAGGCGCAGGACGGTCTCGGCAATGATCGTCTTCGAAACCGATCCGGTGTTGAAGGCGGTCTGTTCCGTGACCGGGACGCCTTCGGATTGCTCGCCCCAATAGCCCGACCAGACCACTTCGCCGTCTTTGATCCGCGCCATGCCGATGCCGCCGATATTGGGGCGCTCAAGGGCTTTTTCTGCAATTTTGCTGACCGTGGTCGGCACTGCCATGGGCGCGCTCGCCTGCGTCGGTTCTGCAAGAGCGGCGCTGCCGCCAAAGGTGAGCGACGCCAGAAGGAGCGCGCCAGTCGAAGTCTTGACCATGATGATCCCCGTTTTAGTGTATCAAGCCAGCAGTACACATATCGGGAAGGCCTTGACCCGCAACGACCCTCACGGGTGCACTAAGGCTGTTTGTCGAAAAAACGGTCTTCGGTTGCGTAATCGAACAGATCCCATGGATAGGCGGCCAGTTGCGGGAAAGCCGTGCGCCAGTGAGCGGGGTTGCACTCGCACAACCAGCGGACCGTCGGCTGGACCGCGCGCGCGTAGAGCTCGCTCATGCCATCGAACCGCTCAGCCACTGCGCTTTCGAGCTTCGCGCCGGAGACGACCATGGGCTGCCCAACCGACCACGGCGTGCGTCCGATAAGCCCCGCGTCCTCTATCGGTTCAAAGCGAGCCTCCTTGCATTGCGGATGATCGCGCATCGCCTCAAGGATGGCTTCCCCGATTTCCAACACATTGGGAGCGTCGCGATCAGCCACGTTGTAGACCCCGCCCAGCTCTTGTTCGAACGCTTGTGTGGCTGCGAGGCCAATCGTATGCGCCCAGGTCGTCTGAAAGCGCGAACGCCCGCCAAGCGTTAGAGGGATCCGAGTGCGCCCGTCCAGCAGGCGTTTCACAAACCACCATTCGCGCGGATGGCGGCTGTGGCGGCCATAGATCGCGCAGGGACGCAAGAGGGTCGCGCGCTCACCAAAGCGATCCTGCGCCGCGCGCTCCATTCGCATCTTGCGGGTCGAATAGGTTTCAGGGCCGGGCGCGACGGTGGGGTTGTCTTCGCGGATCGGCCCTCCAAATTCGGGCCATCCGTTGGCGGTGGCTTCGTCAAGCGTGCGGCCCTGCGCATCGCGATAGACGCTGGCCGAAGAGATGACGATCAGTCGCTCAATGGCCTTGGGGTCGTAGCGCTCGATGTCCGCCGCATCGAAAGCGATTGTGTCGACCACGAAGTCCGCTTGGACGGGTTCGTCCTCGGGCGCGGTGTAGGGCCGCCATTCGTCATAGAACTCGCTCCAGGCCGGGCGCGTGCGTGAGCAAATAGTGATCCGCCAACCCGCTGCAAACGCGCTGAGTGCCACTTCCAGGCCGATCTGACCCGCTCCGATAATCGCAATCGAGCGTGCCATGCGCCTACATATGGATCGGCTTGCCCTGAACCGCCATGGCCGCTTCCTTGAAGGCTTCGGCGTGGGTGGGGTGGGCGTGGCAGGTGTAGGCGATGTCCTCGGACGTGGCGCCGAACTCCATCGCTTGCGCGGCCTGCGCGATCATGGTGCCCGCCAGCGTGTTGACCATCCACACACCGATCACCTTGTCGGTGTCCGCCTCGGCGATGACCTTGACGAAGCCATCGGTGTCGCGGTTGGCCTTGGCGCGGCTGTTGGCCATCATCGGGAACTTGCCGACCTTGATCGCCTTTTTGTCGCCGCCCGCACGCTCAATCGCTTCTTCCTGGGTGAGGCCAACGCCGGCGATTTCCGGTGCGGTGTAGACGACGTTGGGGATCACATCGTGGTTCACAATGCCCACTTCGCCCGCAATGTTTTCCGCGACCGCAACGCCTTCATCCTCAGCCTTGTGGGCGAGCATCGGGCCTTTGACGACATCGCCGATGGCCCAGACGCTTTCGACCGCGGTGTTGAAATTGTGATCGATCTCCACCCGGCCGCGATTGTCGAGCTGGAGGCCGGCGCGGTCCAGTTCGAGGCCTTGCGTGTTGGGACGGCGGCCGATGGAGACGAGGACGTGGCTCGCCTCAATAGTCTGTTCATCGCCGCCCGCGGACTTCTCAACCGTCAGCGTGACACCCTTACCGGTGTCTTTCGCGCCGGTGACCTTGTGGCCGAGCATCATGTCCATGCCCTGCTTTTTGAAGATCTTGCCCGCTTCCTTTCGGACCTCTTCGTCCATGCCGGGGAGCAGCTTGTCGAGGAATTCGATCACGGTGACCTTGGCGCCCAGACGCCGCCACACGCTGCCAAGTTCCAGACCGATGACGCCGCCGCCGATAACGACGAGGTGCTCGGGCACTTCTTCAAGTTCGAGCGCGCCGGTGGAATCGACGATGCGCTTCTTCTCGTTGTCGACCTCAACGCCGGGCAGCGGGGTGACCGACGAGCCGGTCGCGATGACGATGTCATTGGCAGTGACCGTATCCTCACCCACTTTGACCGTGTGCGCGTCGACGAAGGCGCCGTGGCCCTTGAGCCAGGTGACCTTGTTCTTCTTGAACAGAAATTCGATCCCGCCGGTGAGCTCGCCCACCGCCTTGGTCTTCTCTTCCATCATGCGGCCAAGATCGAGCGTCACTTCACCGCCCAGGCCCCATGTGGCCATATGGCCGCTCTTGGCGTGGTCGTAGAGCTCCGAGCCGTGCAGCAGCGCTTTCGATGGAATGCAGCCGACATTGAGGCAGGTCCCGCCCAGCGTCTCGCGGCTTTCCACGCACGCGGTCTTGAGGCCGAGTTGCGCCGCACGGATCGCAGCGACATAGCCGCCGGGGCCAGCGCCGATGACGAGGACGTCGTAGTCGTAAGTGTCAGACATGGTCTTTGGCCTTTAGCTCATTTTCAAGCGATAATGACGAGAGCGCCACACTTGTGTTTGACGCAGTTTGATGCGAATTTTTGAAGGTCCGGAATGGATTGGGTGACGTAGTCAAAGGCACCCTCAAACTCATCTGATGAAGACGCGCCGTAGACACCTGCAGATGTCATCGCACCCCAATCGAAGCGTTGGCGAAGGATTTCAAGCGCTTGCTCTCCCAACGTGTTGTGAAATTCCTGCATTTCATCGGGCGATATAGCACGGCATTCTTCGGCGACGACCTCCATCTGTGGGCCACGTTCAACGAGAATGCCTAGCGGGTGATCTGTGCCTGCCGCTGTTCCGGTCAATAAGAAGTGGAGCATGTGCCACTCCTTGTCGAACGAACAGCTGAACGGTTCTGGCTCTTCGCCAGTCGGCCAATAGGACTCGGCTAGATCCTCAAACGCCTCACACGTGTCGCTTGATAAAGAGTGCAGACTTGCTGTTGCTCCCATGACTTAACCTCAAAGATCGATCAGCATCCGGGTGGGATCTTCGATCGCTTCCTTGATGATCTTGAGCGCGGTCACCGCTTCGCGGCCATCGATCAGGCGGTGATCGTAGCTGAGCGCGAGATACATCATCGGGCGGATCACCACCTGGCCGTTCACCGCGACGGGGCGATCCTCGATCCGGTGGAGGCCCAGCACGGCGCTTTGCGGCGGGTTGATGATCGGGGTGCTCATCAGCGATCCGAACACGCCGCCGTTCGAGATGGTGAAGGTGCCGCCGGTCATATCGGCCATGGTGAGCGAGCCTTCCTTGGCACGCTTGCCAAAGTCGGCGATGTCTTTCTCGATCCGGGCAAAGCCCTTGTCCTGACAATCGCGGATCACCGGGACGACCAGGCCGTTGGGCGCGCTGACCGCGACCGAGATATCGACATAGTCGTGATAGACGATCTCGTCGCCCTGGATGTAGGCGTTGACGGATGGCACGTCTTTCAGCGCCAGACACGCGGCCTTGGCGAAAAAGCCCATGAAGCCAAGGCGAATGTCGTGCTTCTTGGCGAACAGATCTTTGTACTTGCCACGCGCTTCGATGACCGCGGTCATATCGACATCGTTGAACGTGGTGAGGAGCGCGGCCTCTTCCTGCGCGCCTTTGAGGCGGCGGGCGATGGTCTGGCGCATACGCGTCATCTTGACGCGCTCTTCGTTGCGGCCGCCCTTCGGCGCAGCGGCGCCAGCTGGTGCGGCGGCGGGCGCAGCGGTGGGCGCGGGGCTTGGCGCGGGCGCGGGCGCGTCGCCCTTCGCTTTTGCCGCAGCGATCACGTCTTCCTTGGTGAGGCGTCCGTCCTTGCCGGTGCCCTTGATCGTTGAGGGGTCCACGCCGTGTTCGAGCACCGCGCGGCGCACGGCGGGTGAGAGCGTCGCGGCTGCTGCAGCAAGGTCTTCGGACGGCGCGTCCTTGGCGGCGGTGGCAGCGGGGGCCGGAGCGGGCGCGGGTGTGTCCGCTTTGGGAGCGGCCGAAGCGCTCGCGCCTTCCTCGATCACCGCGATCACCGCGCCGACCTCAACCGTGTCGCCTTCGGCGGCTTTGTGCTCGCTCATCACGCCAGCGACGGTTGACGGCACATCGACCGCGACCTTGTCGGTTTCGAGGCTGACAATCGGCTCATCAACCGCGACCGCGTCGCCCGGCTGCTTGAGCCATTCGCCGATCGTGCCTTCGGTAACGGATTCTCCCAGAGCGGGGACGGTGATTTCAGTGGCCATTGTGTGTGATCCCTTCGGGCCTTCAGATGTTTAGTCAGCGAGCCCGAGCGCCTGCGCGACGAGCTTTTCCTGTTGTTCCTTGTGGCGGCTGGCGAGGCCAGTTGCGGGCGAAGCGGAGGCATCGCGGCCCGCGTAAATCGGGCGCTTGCCTTCATGACCGCCCTTGGTGAGCGAATCTTCGATCTGGTTCTCAACGAAGAACCACGCTCCGTTGTTGCGCGGCTCTTCCTGGCACCAGACGACGGTTTCGAGGTTTGCCATGCGCGACAGACGGAGCGCCAGCGGATCGCCGGGGAAGGGGTAAAGCTGCTCGATCCGCACGATCGAGACATCATCGAGGCCCTTCGCATCGCGCGCCTCGAGAAGGTCATAGGCCACCTTGCCCGAGCACAGGACAAGCCGCTTGATCTTGGCGTCCGCGTCGGTGTCCGGCTGCATCAAGGGGTCGGACTTGATCCGCTTGAACTGCCAATCGCCCAGGAATTCCTCGCGCGGGGACTTGGCCATCGGGTGACGCAGCAGGCTCTTGGGCGTCATGATCACCAGCGGTTTGCGGAACGGGCGCAGCATCTGGCGGCGCAGCACGTGGAAGTAATTGGCCGGCGTTGTGATGTTGCAGACTTGGATGTTGTCATCCGCGCACAGCTGCAAGAAGCGCTCAAGCCGGGCTGAGGAGTGCTCTGGCCCCTGGCCTTCATAGCCGTGCGGCAGCAGCAGCACGAGGCCATTGGCGCGCAGCCACTTGGCCTCGCCCGCCGCGATGTACTGGTCGATCATGATCTGCGCGCCGTTGCCAAAGTCGCCGAACTGCGCTTCCCACATGACGAGGCTCTTGGGGTCCGCCATGGCAAAGCCGTATTCAAAGCCCAGCACGCCGTATTCGGACAAGGTGCTGTCATAGACCTCGAAATTGCCGTGCGGCAGCGTGGAGAGCGGCACGTATTTGCGCTCATTGGTCTGGTCGACCCAAACGGCGTGGCGCTGCGAGAAGGTGCCGCGGCCCGAATCCTGACCCGACAGGCGCACGCCGTACCCTTCCATCACGAGGCTGCCGAACGCGAGCGCTTCGGCGGTGGCCCAGTCAAAGCCTTCGCCTGTTTCGAACATCTTGCCCTTGGCGCCCAGCACGCGGCCCAGCGTTTTGTGGATCGTGAGATCGTCGGGGACGGTGGTGAGAACTTCGCCGAGCTTGTCGAACATCTTCGCTTCGATCGCGGTTTCAATGTTGCGGCGCGCGGTTTCGGGGTCCGCGGGTTTGTTGAGGCCCGACCAGCGTCCGCCAAACCAGTCGGCGTCGTTGGGCTTGTAGCTCTTGGCCGCGTCGAACTCGCTTTCCAGCTCCGAGACGAATTCCGCCGCCACGCTGTCGCGGTGGCCGGCGTCCACCACGCCTTCCTCGATCAGGCGGCCTTCGTAATGCGCGCTGACCTTGGGGTGCTTGCGGATCTGATCGTACATAAGCGGCTGGGTGAACTTGGGCTCATCGCCTTCATTGTGGCCAAAGCGGCGATAGCACCACATGTCGATCACGATGTCGCGGCCGAACTTCTGGCGGTATTCGACCGCCAGCTTGCACGCAAAGGTCACCGCTTCGGGATCATCGCCGTTCACATGCAGGATCGGCGCCTGAATGCCCTTGGCCACATCGCTGGGATAGGGCGAGGAACGCGCGAACTTGGGCGAGGTGGTAAAGCCGATCTGGTTGTTTATGATGAAGTGGATGCAGCCGCCCGTGTCATAACCCGGTACGCCCGAGAGCGAGAGGCTCTCCCACACCACGCCTTGGCCCGCAAAGGCCGCGTCGCCGTGGATGAGGACGGGCAGAACCTGCGTCTTTTTCTCCAGATCATCGCGGATCACCTGCTGCGCGCGCGATTTGCCGAGCACGACCGGGTTTACCGTTTCCAGGTGCGAGGGGTTGGGCGTCAAGGACATGTGCACAGCTATCCCGTCAAATTCGCGGTCGGTGCTGGTGCCCAGGTGGTATTTCACATCGCCCGAACCGCCGACATCGTCGGGGTTGGCGCTGCCGCCGGAAAACTCATGGAAGATCACCTTGTAGGGCTTGGCCATCACGTTCGCGAGCACGTTGAGGCGCCCGCGGTGCGCCATCCCGTAGATGATCTCGCGCACGCCGGCGCTGCCGCCATGCTTGATCACCGCTTCCAAGGCCGGGATCATCGATTCCCCACCATCCAGGCCAAAGCGCTTGGTCCCGACATATTTCTTGCCGAGGAATTCCTCGTATTGCTCGCCCCGGATCACGGCGGCTAGGATGGCTTTCTTGCCTTCGGGGCTGAACTGAATTGTGTCGCCGGGGCTTTCAAACTTGTCCTGCAGGAAGCGGCGTTCCTCCGTATCGGCGATGTGCATGTATTCCAGGCCGACCTTGGCGCAATACACCTCTTTAAGGCGCGAGTGCAGCTCGCCGATTGTGGTCCAGAAGAGGCCCAGAACGCCGCCGACATAGACCTCTTCGGCCTCGGTTCCCGCAAGGCCGTGGAAAGCCAGCGTCAGGTCGGCGGGTTGGTCGGTCCCGGACAGGCCCAGCGGATCGAGATCGGCGCCCATATGCCCGCGCACACGGTAGAGCCGCACCATCGTCATCGCTTTGTTCGAGATATCGGCCGCGTGCCGCAGCGCTTCTCTATCGGTGGGCTTGCCCGCGTCCTTGGACGCTTTGGCGACCGCCTTTTCGACTTCGAGACGCATCTGCGTCGGGTCCATCGCGCTCGCCAGATCCCCTTCGCCATCGGCCAGCTGATCGAGCCACTTCGTATTCCCCCAGGACGGGCCGGGCTGAGGGCCTTCCTGATCGGTGAGTTCGGGGATGAAGGTTTTGCTTTGCTCGTTCATGGTGTGGTTCCCGGGGAGGAGTAAAGTGGCGCGCCGAGCGATCACCCGGCGCGCGCAGGGTTTGGCGTCAGGCCAATTCCTTCAACATGGCATCAAGCGTGATGCCGAGTTCGCTGGGGCTGGGGCTGACGCGAATGCCCGCGTCTTCCATCGCCGCGATCTTGTCTTCCGCGCCGCCTTTGCCGCCTGAAACGATGGCGCCAGCGTGGCCCATGCGGCGGCCCGGAGGCGCCGTGCGGCCTGCGATAAAGCCAACGGTGGGCTTGGAGCGGCCCTTGGCAGCCTCGGCCTTGAGGAATTCGGCGGCCTCTTCTTCCGCGCTGCCGCCGATCTCGCCGATCATGATCATCGAGGTGGTTTCCGGATCGTCGAGGAAGAGGTCGAGCACGTCGATAAAGTTGGTTCCATTGACCGGGTCACCGCCAATGCCGACCGCGGTCGACTGGCCAAGGCCAACCGCCGTGGTCTGGTGCACGGCT
Source organism: Pseudomonadota bacterium (assembly GCA_039815865.1). Taxonomy (GTDB): domain Bacteria; phylum Pseudomonadota; class Alphaproteobacteria; order Sphingomonadales; family Sphingomonadaceae; genus Erythrobacter. Next base: position 2,335 of record JBCBYM010000049.1, on the reverse strand, counting down.
TCGTAGGTGAGTGTGCCCGAGCGGCTGACGACGCCCACGCTGCCCTTCTTGAAGATTGAGCCGGGCATGATGCCGATCTTGCACTCGCCGGGGGTGATGACCCCGGGGCAGTTCGGCCCGATCAGGCGCGACTTGGAGCCGGTGAGCGCGGCTTTGGCGCGCACCATGTCGAGCACGGGGATGCCTTCGGTGATCGTGATGATCAGTTCCATCTCGGCATCGATAGCCTCGCAGATGGCATCAGCGGCAAAAGGCGGGGGCACGTAGATGCACGTGGCGGTCGCGCCGGTCGCTTCCTTGGCTTCGGCGACGGTGTTGTACTGCGGCAGGCCGATATGCTCGGTCCCGCCTTTACCGGGCGTGACGCCCGCGACCATTTGCGTGCCGTAAGCCAGCGCCTGCTCGGTGTGGAAAGTGCCGGTGTTGCCGGTCATCCCTTGGGTGATGACCTTGGTGTCTTTGTTTACGAGGATGGACATGGTTGCTCCTAGAATGCCGCCGCAACGAGGCGAAGGTTAACTTTGTTATTCAAGCCGAGATAATCTGGAAAAAACTGAAGGCCACGCGGGCTTTCGCCGCCCGCACCAAACATCCAGATCAAGTTGCTACCTTGATCGATCGGCTCGCTCTGCAGCGCCGCTTCGAGGCCTCCACGCATTGCGTACTGCAGTTCAAGCGAGGCCAAGGTAGCTTCAACCACGCATGTGCGGGATACGCCGTCTTTGTCCTTGGGGAAGGATACTGCGATCGGCATGTCACCTTGACTGTAGCCCTTGGTGACGGTGCCGGTCCAGGCAGCGTCTTCATCAAAGCGAGCGGGGTCGGGTCCGTCCTTCCCGACCGCTGCCAGGCAGTAGACCGCAGCGACGGCTGTTTGGGTTGCGACCGCGATTTGCTCTGCCGTTGGCTCTTCACTCTTCAAAGCTTCCGCAGCCCCGCTTGGCGAGGGTACAGCGGCAGCTAAAGAGACGAAGATCGCTGGCTTAAGCAAGCGAGTCATCCAGCGCCTTGCACGCCTCAAGCAATTCCTCGACCGCGTCGGTGCTGACCTTGAGGTTCGCCTTCTCTTCGTCGCTCAGCTCGATTTCGACCACGTCTTCGGTGCCGCCTGCGCCCAGCACGGTGGGAACGCCGACATACATGCCGTCGAGGCCGTATTTGCCTTCAACGTAGCTGGCGCAGGGCAGGATGCGTTTTTGGTCGCCGATATACGCTTCAGCCATCGCGATCGCGCTCGTGGCGGGGGCATAATAGGCCGATCCGTTGCCGAGCAGCTTCACGATCTCGCCGCCGCCTGCGCGGGTGCGCTTGACGATTTCGTCGAGGCGGTCTTCGGAGACGCCCTTGATCTTGGCCATGTCCTTCACCGGGATGCCGTTAATGGTGGAATAGGACAGAACCGGGACCATCGTGTCACCGTGGCCGCCCAGCACAAAGGCGTTCACGTCCTTGACGCTGCACTCAAACTCCCAGGCGAGGAAGGTGGCGAAGCGCGCGCTGTCAAGAACGCCCGCCATGCCGACCACTTTGTTGTGCGGAAGGCCAGAGAATTCGCGCAGCGCCCAGACCATCGCATCGAGCGGGTTGGTGATGCAGATGACGAACGCGTCGGGGCAGTTGTTCTTGATGCCTTCGCCGACCGCTTTCATCACCTTGAGGTTGATGCCGAGCAGATCGTCGCGGCTCATGCCCGGCTTGCGCGGAACGCCCGCGGTCACGATCACAACATCAGCGCCCGCAATATCGGCGTAGTCGTTGGAACCGGTGATCTTGGCATCAAAGCCTTCGATGGGCCCGCATTGTGAAAGGTCCAGCGCCTTGCCCTGCGGCATGCCCTCAGCGATGTCGAACAGGACGATGTCGCCCATTTCCTTTTTCGCGGCGAGGTGGGCGAGCGTGCCTCCGATCATGCCGGAGCCGATAAGCGCAATTGTCTTGCGGGCCATTAGTGTCCTTCCCAGATTCCTCGGGACGGCTGCTGTCCAGTGAAGCGCCACGCGCGCCGATCCTTCAACACACGCGGCCTATGCGAGCCCCCGTCCCGTAGCGGCTTGGCATGAGCTTCGAGAGCCGGAGGTAGGCCGGTCCTTGGCCCAATGCAACCGTCAAAAAGTCGCATTGGGCTGTTTTATTTGCAAGTAGTTTGCAGTATCAATAATACCAAGCGTGAACCCCTAGTCCTGCGCCTCGATAGTGTTGAGAAAGCCCCTTCGCCGCTTCGATCCGCGCCCCAGCGTACAGCGGTCAGCGGTCAGCGAACAGCGGTCAGCCGTGAACGCGAAGCTTGCTTTGCGTCACACCGATGGTTTCGCGCTCTTGCGCCAACAGCATGGCG
>JBCBYM010000048.1:0-16751 GCA_039815865.1 Pseudomonadota bacterium | reverse complement strand
CACCTACGCCTTTTTCTTCTTCTTCAGGGCCTTGCGGCCACCCAGGGCCGCCGCGGCGCCGGCGCCCAGAAGCAGAACACCGCCCGGTGCCGGAACCGGAGTGCCGCCCGAGGTGGAGCTGCTCGTACTTGAGCTGCTGCTGGTCGAGCTGGTGGTCGAGGTCGTGCTTGAGCCGCCGGTCGAGGTCGAGGTGCTCGACGATTTGCTGCCCTTGGAGGACTTGCTGCCCTTGGACGACTTGCTGCCCTTAGAGGACTTGCTGCAGAAAATGAAGCAGCTCTTGGAGCCCTTCGAGCTCTTGCTGAAGAGGCCGCTGGCGTTGGCTTCCGCCGGAGCGGTGGCCACAACGCCCGCGGTCGCGATCGATACGCCGATCACCGCCGCTTGTGTCATCTTGATGTATTGCATCGCCTATCCCCTAGATATTCTCGCGCCCCTTGGATGGAGGGCAAAGTAAACGCGAACCATGCGGGACTGGTTAAGCAACACGCGTGCCAGAATTGGGGTAATGTAGCGATTTCAGTGTTTTAAAGTCTTAACACGGATTATGGCTCAGAGCCGATCGTCAAGAAACCTGACACTTTCTGCCCGGACCCAGCGCGCTCGCGCCGAACCCGGTCCGATCCGCAAAACCTGTTGAGCGATCAGTCGCGCCAGATGCCCACAATATGCGCCAGCGGTGTCATCTGCGTGCTGGCGTACTCGTCGAACGCTTCGGCTTCGTCGGGGCTGGGGAAGTAGTTCCCGCTGATCGAGACGCGCTTTTCCTCGCTCATATTGCGGCGGGTGTAGTGCGGGGCGTAGCTGGGGAAGATCACCAGGTGACCGATTTCCGGGTTGATCTCGAACATGTTGCGACGCGCGACCGCGTCCATCGTGAAGACCAGTTCGCCGCTGTCCTTGGGGTAGTTTGAATAATAGACCCACGAGAGGCCATCGGGCCAATCGGCGCGGATATGGGTGTGGTAGTCGGTGTTCTGCCCCGGATTGAGGATGTGGCCCCAACTCTCGGCGACCTCGAGCGGCTCGAAATGCGGGTTGATCGTGCGCACAAAACCATCGATGCGCGCCAGCAGCTTGGCAACCTCGGGGTTGTCATAGGGTAAGAGCGAATCTTCCGCCTGCGTGTGGCCCACTTCCTCGCTGCGCCGTTCATCCTCTTTAGCAACCACAGCGCGGGTGATCTCGGCGTTGTCGAGGTCGGTGCCGATCGGGACCACAAGATGCCCAATGGTCAGCAGCGGAGAGAAATAGGCGAAGGGATCCTGCGAAATCGGCGTCACACCGCCCAATTCGGGATTGAGCTCGGGGTTGAATGGCTTGTTCACGGACTGACCCTCCTGTCCTTGCGGTCTTGTCGAAGGGCCTTAACCGTGAGCCTTTAAGGGCGCGTAAAAGGGGCGTTAGCCGCGCCGCCGCCACCAGCTGGCGAGCAGACTGCCGATGAGGACGTGCCACACAGCCGAGATCGCGGCGGGCACGGGCGCGAGGGCGGCCTGGCTGGCGCTGGCAAATTGCGCGGCAAAAGCGGGCGTCTTGGCGAGCCCCGATCCGAGCCCGGAATTCTGCATCCCCACTTCGATGGAGACGGTCCGCGCTTGCTCGCCCGTCAGTCCGAACAGCCTTGCAAGACCCAGCCCAAGGCCAAAGCCCAAGAGGTGCAGGAGGAAGGTCGCCAGCAAGAGAGGCCCCGCGTGGCTTACGATCTGAGCTTTGTTGGCCCCCACAATTCCGCCCACGATCCAGATCACCAGCAGGATTGCGATCAGCGGCAGCACCCCGCTTACCGCTTGCGCGGCTTTGGGGAACAGGCGGTTGAGCAGCGTGCCCAGCACCACCGGCAACAGCACAATCGCCACCATGTTGCGCAAGAGGTTCCAGCGGTCGATCTCGACATAGGCGCCCGCCAGCTCTCCCGTCAGAAACGGGGTCAGCGCGATGGCGACCAGCGTTGAGAGCATGGTCATCGTCACCGACAAAGCGACATCGCCGCGCGCCAGATAGGCGACGATATTCGAGGCCGTACCACCCGGACAACAGGCGACAAGGATGAGGCCAACCGCCAGCCCCTGCTCCAGATCGAGCGCTTGCGCGATGCCCCATCCGCTCAAAGGCATGACGATAAATTGCAAGCCCACCCCGATCGCGACGGCGCGCGGCATATGGGTGAGCCGGCGATAATCCTCAAAGCTCAACGTCAGGCCCATCGCCAGCATGATCACACCCAGCGCGACCGACAAAAGCGGCTGGCCCGCCACGCGCACGCTGCCATCGGTCATCCAGGTGAAAAGCGCCGGCTCAAACCAGGCGAGCGCCACCCCGATCAGCGTGAGAAGGGCAAAGTTGGTGTTCAGTTTTTCAAGCAAGCGCGCCTCCCGCGTGGAAGCGACGCTCTATCGGCAAACGCGGCGCGCGTCAGGGTCTTGTGCGGCGCAAACCCCGCCTATTCGCTAGCTTCCATCAGCTTTTTCAAATCCTTCAGCGCCTTGGCGCGCAATTGATGGACGCGCGGCACGCTCACCTCAAGCACGGCGGCGATCTCGGTAAGGTTCAGTTCCTCGACATAGAACAATTGCAGCACCAGCGTCAGGCGTTCGGGCAGATCGTGCATCGCTTCGACCAGCCGCTCGCGGTTTTCCATTTCGCTGAGCACTTCAAACGGGTCCGGCCCTTCGGCGGCAAAGGCGGTGTTGGTCTCGTCATATTCCTCCGAGATCGAAGTGACGGTGATCGCGCTCGCCTCGATTTCAAGCAATTCGTCATCGCTGACCCCCATCGCGCGGGCGATTTCGCCGCGGCTGGGCTCGCGCCCTTCGGCGCTGCGAAACGCATCGAGCGCCTTGTCATAGGTGGCGCGCTTCTTGCGCGCAGTACGGCTGTCGTTGAGCAGACGGCGGATCTGATCGAGCATGGCTCCGCGCACGCGGATCTTGGCGTAGGCGGCAAAGCCGTCTTCGGTCGGTCCGCTGTGCTTTTGCGCGCATTCGGTGAGCGCAAGGATGCCGGTCTGGATCAGGTCTTCGACCTCAAGCCCTTCGCGGCCCATGCCGTAGACGTGCCAGGCGGTGCGGCGAACCAGCGGCAGGAATCGGCGCACGCGGTCTTCCACCTGTTCGCGGTCCGCGCTGCCGTAAGCGCCGGCGAAAGAGGATGGATCGTGCTTCATGCCGCCATCGGCCCCGTTTGCGCGGCGGGCTCACCAGCGTCGGGCCCGCCCAGAGCGGGGGTAGCGACCGGCGTCATCTCATTGCCGATCAGGCCAACGACATCGACGCTTTGCGTGGAGGGCAATTCGTTGATCGAGAGCACCGCGCAGCGGCTTGCGCGCTGTTTGAGCAAGCGCGCCAGAGCGCGGCGTGCGGGCGGCTGAACGATCAGGGCAACGGGCGCGTTGACCTCGGCGATGATGGCTTGCACGCGCTCGACGATCATGGCGCTGCAATCGGGCTCGATCAGCGGCTGGCCGGTCGCCGGATCGTTCATCCCGCCCAGGATCGCGCTTTCCAGATTGGCATCGAGCGTGATCACCTTGAGCGCTTCGCCCGGTGCGCAAATGCGCGCCACCAGCCGCGCGCCCAGATCGGCGCGCACCGCATCGATCAGCGCGTCAAATTCCTGCGTCCGCTGCAAGGCGATGGCGACGCTGGTCAAGAGCGGCTGGGGATGGGCAAGCCCGATGCCATCGGCGATCAACGCGCGGAACATGCGGGTCAGCGCGGCAAGGCTGAGCGGTTCGGGATGCACCGCCTCAACCAGAGCGGGCGCGTTTTCCTTGAGCGCGTCGATCAGCTCGCGCACTTCCTCGGGGCCGAGCAGGTCGTGCGCCTGAGCGAGCAGCGCCTGGTTGGCGTGGGTGGCGATCACCGTGCTGGGGTCCACCGCCATGAAGCCTTCCGCCACGGCGTGATCGCGGGTTGCTGGATCGATCCACAAGGCGGGGCAGTCAAAACTGGGATCGCGCGTCAACTCTCCGGTCAGGCCCAGGCGCGCGTAGGGCGGCGCGTCGCGCACATCGCCCGTGTCGATGGCAAGCAGCTTTCCGGGGCGCACTTCGCCGCGCGCAATGGTAACGCCGCCCAGCAGAACAGCGTATTCCTGTGCGCCCGCTTCGAGCGAATCGCGAATGCGGAACTGCGGTAGGACAAAGCCCAGCTCTCGGCTGAGTTGCTTGCGAATGCCGGTGATCCGGGTCAACAGCGGCGCGCCTGCATCCGCGTCCACCAGGTGAACGAGCGAATAGCCCAGCTCAATCGTCACCAGCGTTTGATCGGACACGTCGGCAAGGTCGATCTGGTCGGGGGATTTCTCTTCCTCGGGCTCAGTCACTTCCTCAGCCACAGGCTGCGCGGCGCGCTGGCGCAGAGCCCACCAGATGCCTCCCGCGATCGCGGCGGCGGGCAGGAAGATGATCTGCGGCATTGCGGGCACCAGGCCGATGGCCAGCAGGATCACCGTAACCGGAAGCCAGGTGCGCGTATCGGCAAACTGGCCGCCGATCTGCCCGGTCAGATCGCGCTTGTCCGATACCCGCGTGACAATGGCGGCGGCCGCGATGGAGAGCAGCAGCGCGGGCACCTGCGCCACCAGCGCATCGCCCACGGCCAGCGTGATGTATTGCTCACCCGCTTCACCCGCGCTCATCCCGTGGCTGATCATGCCCAGCGCCAGGCCCGCAATCACGTTGACGCCCAGGATCAAGAGCGCGGCGATCGCGTCGCCTTTGACGAACTTCGAGGCGCCATCCATCGATCCGTAGAAATCGGCTTCAATCGTCACCTGGCTGCGGCGTTCGCGCGCTTCCTCGGCGGTGATCAGGCCGGCAGCAATGTCAGCATCGATCGCCATCTGCTTGCCCGGAAGCGCATCGAGCACGAACCGCGCAGAGACCTCCGAGACGCGGCCTGCACCCTTGGTGATGACGATCATGTTGATGATCAGGAGGATGGTGAAGACGAACAGGCCGACCGCGAAATTGCCGCCCACCAGAAATTCGCCAAACGCCTCGATAATCTCGCCCGCCGCCGCGCCGCCTTCGTGTCCGCTCACCAGCACGACGCGCGTCGAGGCGACGTTGAGCGCGAGGCGCAGCAGGGTCGCGAACAAGAGCACGCTTGGGAAGGACGAGAAATCGAGCGGGGTGCGCACGTTCAGCGCCACCATCAGCACCGCGACCGCGATGGCGATGTTGAGCACGAAGAACATGTCGAGCATCAGCGTCGGTATCGGCAGCACCATCAGCGCAAACAACGCAAAGATACCAACCGGCAGCGCCATCGCGGCGGGCGAGGCGCGCAGGGTTTCGATAAGGGATTGCGGGTTTGCGCTAGTCACGTTTCAGCTCTCGTCCTTAAAGGCCCAGCGCCTGCAGACGCTCATAGGCGCGTTGAATGCGCTCGAGGCTTTTCGGGCTGGCTAGATCACGCGCGCCGGTGGCCATTGAGGTCATATCCAGCAGGCTCGACATGCTGCGCGACGCGGGCCCGCGCGCAGAGAAGGAATTGAGCGGAGCGCTGGGCAGGGAAAGTGTGTCGGCGATTGGAATGCGCGGGGACGGCGTGTTTGCCGGCGTTGGCGTCGATACAGCGGAGGGCGAAACGGGGACGGGCAGGCGGCTTGAGAGCTGGGCCTCGCCGATGGGGGCAAAGACTTCCTCGGCGGTGATCAGATAGGGCACCGCGCTTGCGGCGGCCTCGGCGTAGATGCTGGGATTGTACGATGCGTTCGCGGCGTAGAACGCAGGATTGCCCCCCGGATCGGCTGGAGCGCGCGCCATGGCCCGCGCCATCTTGGCGTCGAGATTGTCCATCACGCCCGCCAGGCTGCGCGGCGCACCGTTTGGTTCATAGAAGATACCGCGATTGGCGGCAGCCGGTCGGCGAAACAGATTGGCCGCGCTTTGCGAGGGATCGGATTGCATGGCGGAGAGGAACCGGCCTGCACCGCCCGCGCCCAGGAAATGCGCCAGATAAAGCTCGCCCGCTTCGGGCTGGCGACCCAGGATCGGCATCAGCGCGCTGCGATTGTCTTCGGCAAGGCCAGCGGCCATGAGCGAGGCGATCTGCGGGTCCTTGCGAAGCTCAAGGATCGCCGCGCGCGCGCCGGGATCGGGCACATAGGCGCCGCCTTGGCTGACCCGGATCTGATCGGCAACATCACCCAGGCCAAAGCGGTCGCCATGGCGCTTCATCGTGTCGAGCCAGGTGCTCTCGATAAACTGGTAGAGCCCGGTCGCGCTCGACGTGGCGGCGCGCGCTTCGGGGTTCATCGCGCTTTCGACCTGCGCCTGGGCGACGAGGTAGTCGAAATCCACCGAGGTGGATTGCGCGGCGTTGGCGATGGCTTGCTCGACGCTGACCTGCTGAGCGCCGTTCGCTCCGTTAGTGGGCGCGGCGATCTGCCGCTGCGCCGGCGTGCGCGCTGCGGGAGGGGTGCCAAGTTGAAACCCGACCTGCGGGAGAAGGAAAGCGGATGGGGCGGTTTCGCTCACGTCTTTGCCTGTGCACTTGGATGCCTGATCGATCGTCCGTCCCCGAGCGGGAGCGGTGCTTCCAAGATCAGCAAGGCTTGTGCCAGTTTGGCGCGCGACAGGCCCTGACGGCCCACCCTAAGTGTTCGTGCCTAGTTACGCGCCGCGGGCGCGATAGCCGGCCTGATAGGCGGCGCGCGGCGCGCCCAGCGCTTCGAGCCGGGTCGCAACATTGGCGGACAGAAGGTTGCGCACCCGGCGGTTCACATCGTTGAGACGCTGCGCGGTTTCCACCAGCGGGCGGGTTTCCGCATCGAGCGCTTCGATAGTGACCGGGCTCAGCGTGTCGCACAGAGTGTCTTTCTCGCGCGCGGCCTCAAACAGGCCATCGGCATCGAGGCTGGCAAGCGCCTGCCGCTCGCGTTCGAGAACGGCAATCATCTGCCGCAAGGTGCCGGGCAGGCTATGCGATCCGGCGAGGGCCGGCTCGGCGCTGAAACTGTCATGGCGCGATGGGTGCGCAGGTGTCACTTGGCTTCCACTCCAAATCCGACCCTTGCAGCGATGATGGCATCAGCGATCTGTGTCGGGACGAGCGGGTATGTGCCGTCCTGCAGGGCCTGGCGAATTTGCACCACGCGATCCGTGTCGAGCGGCGGTGAATTGGGATCGGCGGCGCCAGCCACTTCGATCGCGACACCCGGCGCAGCGCCAGCTTTGCCTGCGCTGAGATCGCCACCACCGGCCGAGACGCCGCGAGGCGCGTCGATCGGCGTCCGGTCGCTTTCGGTCAGAGCGCGCGCGCCGCTGATCCCTTGCAGTTTGCTCAGTTCAAAAGAGGGCATTGAAGCTACTCCAGTGGGCGATTGTTCAGCAGAACGGCAATGCGAGAGGCACTTTAAGAGAGCCTTTATGATTTTTTCAAAGCCGCCGCGACCTGGGGGGGAATGCGGGTGCGCCTTGCAGCCCTCTTGCAGCCCCCGTTGCGGCCCCTTGCAGCCTTTGCGCGGCTCTAGCGGATCGGAATGACCGCGAGGCCGGGGCGCTCGATACGCGCGCGGACCGGTTCGGCCTGGCGCGCGGTGCGGATGGCGATCCAATCGCCCACGCGGCCATTGCCCATCGCCTCGCCCGTTTGTTGAACGCTGAACCCTCGCCCGCGCACGACCACGGTGATCGGATCTCCGCGCTTGACCAGTGGGGCGCTTGGCGCGGCGCTGATCGACGCGTTGGACCCACCCGCTAAGGGCGCAGGCCTGGTGGCGACAAAGATCCGCCACGGCGCGCTTCCGCCCAGGGTTGCGCCGCATTCGACCCGCACCGCCGAACGCTTGGTTCCGTGCCACGAGGTTGCCAGCGGCTGCGCGCAGGCCGCGAGGCGCAAGCGCTTGTCCGCCGCGGTGCGCGCACCGCCGATCTCGCCGATGCCTGCGCCGGTAAACGCGGTGACAGCGCGGTCGATCTCAGCCGGGTCCAGGATGGCGCCCGCTCGGTTCTGAGGGGCGAAGGCTTTTTCTGAGGCAAAGACAGGCGCGTAAAGCGGGATAAACATGATTGCGGCCACCGGGGCAAAGCACAGCGGCGTGATCGCCGGGCGCAAGCGGGCAAAAAGGCCTTGAGGGTATAAAGGCATGGGTTTCCTCCTTTTCGGGTCCTGTGCGGTGTTGGACCTGTTGCGCTGATCCTTGCAGCAAGGCCCGTGCCAAAGCCGCCACCGCGCCGCGCTGTTGCGACCGCTTCTGGCTCGCTTAGCGGATCGCAGCGGCTCAAAAGTGAGAGGGAGGGGAGGGTCTCGTGCGCCGCCTACGCAACACTACGCAGCGGTGGTTCCGCGTAATTCTAACCTCAACCTACCACTTGGGAAACACCAATAACAAGCGAGTTGCATCCCATGTCCTTTCTTTCCAGCGCCATGCGCAAAGGTTCTAGCCAGCCGGAAACGCAGGAACAGCCCCACGCTGGTGCCCAGTCTGCTGCGGCCCAGTCTTCTGCGGCGGAGTCGCCCACCAGTGACGTGTCGCCGCGTGTGCTTGAGGCCCGGCTTGATCTGCTTGAGCGCATCAGAGCCTTTGCGATGAAGCACAGCCTTGATGTCAACGGCCCCAACCTTGCCGCGATCTGCAACGCTCTATCGGGTTCCAACGCGCAGTTGGCCGAGGCGTTCGTCACCCGCGAAATCAGCGGTGAACCGATCGATCAGCGCTGGCTCGATACGCTCGCGCGGCTCGACCCGGACACCAATGATCGCATCGCCGAGCTGGAAACGCTGATGGACCAGCTGGAATACTCGCTCATCCGGTTTGCTCAGACCGCGCGTTCGGCGGCCGATGAGACCAGCGATCATCGCGGCGTTCTGGATCAGCAGATCAGCGAGATGGACAAGGCCATGAGCGCGGGCGAGGGCGGGGCCGAAGTGTCGCGCGTGATCGACCTGTCGCGCACTATGCTGGAAAGTATTGCAAGCGTCGAACAGGCGATGGAGCGCAGCCAGGCCGAAACCGACAGTCTGCGCGAAAACCTCGCTAAGGCGCGGATGGAGGCCGATGTCGATCACTTGACGCGCTTGCCCAATCGCCGCGCGTTTGAGCGCCGGCTCGCCTCCGCCGCCGCGCAGGCGCGCGCCAATGGCGAGCCATTGTGTGTCGCCTTTTGCGACATCGATCATTTCAAGGCGGTCAACGACACGCACGGCCATGATGCGGGCGACCGGGTCCTGTGCGCGGTGGCGAGCACGCTCAACAGCCTGGCGAGCGACGATTGCTTTGTCGCGCGCCATGGCGGCGAAGAATTCGTGCTGCTCTTCCACGGCCTCGCCAAACAGGCCGCGTTCGACAAACTTGATGGCGTGCGCCGCGCGATGGCGGTCAAGCAGCTGATGAACCGCGAAACGGGTCGGCCGTTTGGCAAGGTCACCTTTTCGGGCGGTCTGGCTGAATTGCGCGATGAGGGCGATCCGCGTGACGCGCTCGCGGTCGCGGATGCGGCGCTTTATCAGGCCAAGGAAACGGGTCGCAACAAGATCCACGCCAATTAAGCCGCGCCCCTTTTGGACGCCCACACTTCCCCGCCCTGTTGCGCGCCCTGTTGCGCGCCGCTGGGCGGATCAGCTTTCGGGTTGGTCGTAGGCGAAGCTGGCGTGCACCTGGTAGCTCTCGCCGCTGCGGATGATTACGCGCGCGCGCACACCCAGCGCCGCCGCGGTCGCTGCCATTTGCCTTGCCTCGCTCCAGGCACGGCTTTCATCGCCGGGCGCGTGCTGGGCCACAATGGTCAACGCCGCGCGCGGATCGCGGGGCTGCTGCTCCAGCCATTGCGCCAGGCTCACCGGGCCGACGCCGGACCGGTACAGAGCCTGCGCGGGCGCGATTTCACCGGGTCCTTTGGGTGGGCTGACGTGCGTTACAGCGGCCTTGGCGCGCGCGGCTTCCTCGCCGCGCGTCAGCGCGGCGGCGGTTACCAGAAACAGGATCAGCGCCAGGTCAGCCAAGAGCAGCTGCCAGCTTGCCGGTTTGCGTTTGAGAGTAAGCATGGCGCGCTCGGCCCCCTGTCGCTCAGCGCGCGGCGCGCAAGGGCGTGACGCGCGGGGCGGGCGCGGGGATGACATCGCCGATCTCGTCAATGAGCCACTCAGCCAAAGTCGCGCGCGCTTCTTCTTCGCGCCGTGATCGGCGTGCAATCGCCTGAGCCAGCGGCAGGAACACCAGGTTCGCGCTCAGCACACCGTAGAGCGAAGACAGCACCGCGGTCGCAATCGCTCCAAACGCGCTGACGCTGGTGTCGGTCGAGAGGCTGGGCGCAATCTGCGTCATGGCAAACAGCGTGCCGACAAGGCCGAAAACCGGAGCCAGTTCGCCGGCCTGCTCGAACACGCGCTCGGCTCGGGTGTGGCGGTCTAAGCGCGCGGCGCGCGCCGCCTCGTGCACGTGCTGCATCGCGCGCAGCGTTCCGCTGCGAACAAGCGCGTTCAGACCGCGGCCAAAGATCCGGTCGGGCGGAAAGGGTTCATCGACGCTCAGGATGCCGCGCTTGCGAACCGCGCGCGCCCAGCGCGCCAGCGCGGTGCGGTTGGCGCCCGCATCAAAGCCGGGCTGCGTTAAAGCGCTGACCGATCGCAGCGCGTTGCCGATGTCGCCCCATCCCGATTGCGCGATCGTGGCCAGAACGGTCCCCGCCAGAACAAGCGCCAAAGCGCTTAGGTCTATCAAGGCCATATCGAACACCGACGCGTCCAGAGCCTTTGTGTCGATCAGGGCAGTGTCGATCAGGGCAGTGTCGATCAGGGCAGCGTCGAGCGGGGGTGCGGCGTCGGCGGACATGAGGGAAAGAACGGATCGCGTGATCCCATATTAAGGGCGTGCCCAAGACATTTCTTGCGCAGGCAGAGCCTTGCCAGCCCAAGCGGCAAGCGCTTGCCGCCTACGCTCGAAAAGCGCCTCCAAGCTCCGGGAAAACCCTGATTGGCGAGCGCTGCGGCGGGTTTGGCACGCGCTCTGCATAATACAAGTCGATCTGTTTGAGAGCCTCAAAGGAAGCCTTGCTCATGAGCGAAGCCCTGTTCGGAATTCACGGCGCCGCGCTGGAAGTGCGCTCGCAGCGCATGGGGGTGCTTGCCTCCAACATCGCGAACGCGGCCACGCCCGGCTACAAGGCGCGCGACATCGACTTCGGCGGCGCGCTCGACGCCAAGCTTGCCGAAAGGCGCGGCGCTGTGCCTGCCATGGGAAGCGGCGGTGATGGATGGGGCGACGACCACATCCTCTACCGCGCGCCGACTTTGCCCAGCCTTGATGGCAACACGGTTGAGCTTAACCGCGAACAGCTCGCCTTTGCCGAGAACGCGCTCGCTTACTCGGCCACGCTCAGCTTTGTGCAGGGCAAGGTCAACGTGCTCACCCGCGCGCTGAAGGGGGAGTAGGCGCTTGTCCTCTGATCGCCCCGTCACTTTGTTTTCGATGACCGAGCAAGCCATGTCCGCGCAGCTTGTGCGGATGAACGCGGCCACGTCAAACCTGGCCAATGCGGGCTCGGTCGCTTCCAGCGAAGAGCAGGCCTACCGCCCGATCCGCGCGGTCTTCACCACCGAGCTCGACCGCGCCAGTGGCTTGTCCAGCGTGCGCAGCGATGGCCTTGTGCGCGCCGAGACAGCCCCCACCAAACGTTACGATCCCGGCCACCCGCTCGCCGATCCCGACGGCTTCGTCTTCGAAGCAGCGGTCGATGAAAACGCCGAGATGATCGAGATCATGGAGAGCGCCCGCCAGTACCAGAACATGGTTCAGGCGCTCCAGACCGCCAAGCAGCTGATGCTGGAAACGCTGAGGAGCAAATAGAAATGACCACCCCTATCGGCCAACCGACTTCGGATGTCACCCAGTCCACTCTGGACGAGCTTAACACGCCGTCCGTGCTTTCAAGCGATGGCGGCGCGGCTTCGCTGGACCAAGCCGATTTCCTGCGCCTTCTGACAGAGAGCCTTCTCAACCAGGATCCGCTCGAGCCGGTCTCCAACGAGGACATGATCGCTCAGCTCGCGCAGTTCTCAACGCTCGAGGCCGAGACCGATTCCAGCGAGACCCTGACGGAGATTTCCGACAAGCTGGATGCGCTCATCGCCTCGCAGGAAGCCGCTGTGGCCGCGAGCGAGGCTGCGGCCGCCGCCGCGGAAGCCGCCGCCCAATCCGCTGAGCGCGCCGCGGGCACCGCGGCCGAGGCCACCGGCACGATCGACACGGCGACCGCCGCCTGACCCCACCCACCACAAAACAACCCCGACCCAACCAAAGGAAAACGCTATGTCCTTCTTCACTTCCCTTTCCGGCATGCGCAACGCTGAGACCGACCTTGCGGTGATCTCGCAGAACATCGCCAACGCCGAGAGCGTCGGCTTCAAGAAAAGCAACGCCAGCTTTTATGATCTGGTAGCCAGCGGGGCCGGCACCGATCCGCGTCTGACACCTGGCATTGGTTCAGCGCTTGCCGGGATTGCGCAAGACTTCTCCCTTGGCACGCTGGAGCAGACCGGGCGCGGTCTAGACGTGGCAATCAATGGGGACGGCTTTCTGGCGACCACAAACCCGATCTCAGGTGAGGTCAGCTTTACGCGCAACGGGTCTTTGCGGATCGTTGCCAATGGCGAATTGCAAGATACCTTGGGTGATCGCGTCCAAGGTTTTCCTGTTGATGTGGATGGCAATCCAACCTCGACCACGCCAGCTGACATCATTGTGCCAACCATCAACGCTGGTGGCGCCAATCTGACAAACGTCTCGATATCGGATCGTGGTGTTGTCAATGCCGCTTACGCCGACGGCTCGGTTGAGCCGATCGCACAGATTGCGCTCGCCAACTTTCCCGCCAATGATGGCCTGCGCCCGATCGGTCAGACCAAATGGGCGGTGACGGGCGATTCTGGCAATCCAAACTATGGCAGCCCCGGTGTCAGCGGGTTCGGCTCAATCTTCACTGGCGCGCTTGAACGCTCGAATGTCGATCTTGCCGAAGAGATGGTCTCGCTCTTGACCGCACAGCGTAACTTCCAGGCCAACGCCAGAGCGATCGACACTGCAACGACGATCTCCCAGACCGTCCTGAACCTCCAGGGCTAATGTTTGGGCTAGCTGAGGATCGATCATGGACCGTCTGATCTACACCGCGCTCACCAGCATGAACGCGGCGATGAACCAGCAAAGAGCCGTGGCGAACAATCTCGCCAACGCCTCGACGCCGGGTTTTCGCGGCGAAGTGTTCGCGGTGACGTCCGCCACGCTCAGCAATGGCAGCCTGGACGCGCGCGCTTTGGCGCGCGGCCAGGTGCGCGGCGCCGACATGGTGGCTGCGCGCGTCACTGCGACCGGTCAGCCGCTTGATCTGGCGGTGCAGCGCGATGGCCTGATCGCGTTTCAGAACCCGGCGGGCGGCGAGGTTTATTCGCGCCGCGGCGATATGCGTGTCACCGGCACCGGCGTGCTGGAGAACGGCGAGGGCCTGGCTGTCCTTGGCGTAGGCGGCGGGCCGATCACGGTGCCTCAGGGCTTTTCGATCAGCGTGGGCGAGGATGGCACGGTCCTCGCCCGCGACCCCGCTGCGCCCAATGTGCCCGCGCAGGTTGTCGATCAGATCAAGCTGGTCTCCGCTGAGGGTTCGCGCCTGGTGAAGGGGATCGACAGCTTCCTGAAAGTGCCCGGCGGCGTTGACGGACTAGGCGGTGTGCTCCCGCCCGATCCCACAGCGCGCGTCACGAGCGGAGCTCTGGAAGGCTCCAACGTCGAGACCGCCGAGACTCTGGTGGACATGATCGACGCGCAGCGCGCCTTCGAACAGCGCGCCAAGATCATCAAGACCGCCCGCGACCTCGACGAGGCCTCAAGCCGCCTCATGTCGATGCGATAATTCTGATCAGAGGACGAACACGACCATGCCCAATTCCGCACTTCACGTCGCTCGCACCGGGCTTGAGGCTCAGGATGCGCGTATGCGCGTCATTGCCAACAATCTGGCGAATATCTCCACCACCGGTTTCAAACGCGACCGGGCCGATTTCGCGACGCTCGCCTATCAGGAACAGCGCGTGGCGGGCCAGCAATCGACCAACCAGACCGCTTATGCGGTGGGTCTCAATCTGGGGACGGGCGTGGCGCTGGCGGGCACCAGCCGGATCACAACCCAGGGCGAACTGCTCCAAACTGGCAACACGTTTGATCTGGCGCTGGATGGCGATGGCTTTTTCCAGGTCGAGCTGCCACCGGGCGGCCAGATCGCCTTCACCCGCGCAGGCAACTTCACCTTGTCGCCGCAGGGCAACCTCATCACCGGGCAGGGCTACGCGGTGACGCCGCCGATCCAGATCCCGCAAGGCTCGCAATCGATCTCGATCTCGCCCGATGGGACAGTGAGCGCGATCCAACCGGGCCAGGCCGCTCCGGTCCAGCTGGGTCAGTTGCAGGTCGCCAATTTCGTCAACCCTGCAGGCCTGCGCGCGATTGGCGACAATTTCCTCGTAGAGACCGCCGCGAGCGGCCCCGTTGAGCTGGGCATAGCCGGCCAGTTCGGGCGCGGACAGATCCGCCAGGGCATGCTTGAAGGCTCGAACGTCAACACGGTCGAAGAGCTGGTGGAGATGATCGAGGCCCAGCGCGCCTACGAGATCAATTCCAAGATGGTGAGCGCGGTCGATGAGATGCTGCGCAACGCCAACCAGACGCTGTGATGGAAAGGGGTCGCGCCATGAAACGTGTGTTTGTCGTTAGCGCTCTGGCTGCGTCGCTCAGCGCCTGTATGGGCGGGGCCCAGCGTGCGCCGGGCTTTTACGCGCCGCCGCCTCCGGGCGCGGTCCAGACGCTGCCATCGACCATGCAGCCGGTTGCGACTTTGGATCAACAAGCCCCGGCGCAAGCCAACGGTTCGATCTTCAAGGTGAACGAGGGCTACGCCAATCTCGTCACCGGCAATCGTGCGCGCAAATTGGGCGACATGGTCACCATCGTACTGTTCGAAAACACCAGCACATCCAAGTCCACCACCGGCGCCACCGATCGCGAGGGCGAGTTCGCTCTGATCCCGCCGGCGGGCGACATCTTCGATTTTCTTGACCCGGCAGACCTTAATGCCAGCGGCAACGGGTCGTTTTCTGGAGGGGGCAACGCCGCGCAGCAAAGCCAGTTGAGCGGCACCGTCGCTGTCACGATTGCCGCGCTCTACCCCAACGGAACCGCCGAAGTTGTCGGAGAAAAGCAGATGTCATTGAGCCAGGGAGACGAGTGGGTGCAATTCGCCGGCCGTATCCGCCTGGTCGATATCGACGTCGATAACCGCCTGTCTTCCGCTCAGGTCGCCAACGCACGGATCATCTATTCGGGCAAGGGCGCGGTCCAGCAAGCGAGCCGACCGGGTTGGCTCAGCCGCTTTTTCAACGCCATTTCGCCGTTCTGATCGGAGGGGACAGGGTCATGAAACATATCCTAGCGCTTGCCTTTATGCTCTTTGCGCTGCTCGCCCCAAGCGCGGCTGCGGCGGAGCGCATTCGCGATCTGGGCCAATTCGAAGGCCTGCGCGCGAACCAGCTCACCGGCTATGGTGTCGTTGTCGGCCTGCAGGGGACGGGCGATGATAACCTCCAATATGTGACCGAGGCAATGCGCGGGATTTCCGGGCGCCTGGGGCTGCAATTGCCGCCAGGCGTGAATCCCAATCTGCGCAACGCCGCCGCTGTTATCGTCACCGCCGAACTGCCAGCCTTTGCCAAGCCCGGCCAGCGGATCGACATCACCGTGTCGACGCTGGGACAGGCGCGCTCCTTGCGCGGGGGCGCTTTGGTGCTGGCCCCTCTTTATGGAGCGGATGGCCAGATCTACGCGATGGCGCAGGGCAATGTCGCGGTGGGCGGTCTGGGCGTTTCGGGCCGCGATGGTTCACAGTTGACCGTCAACATCGCGACCGTGGGTCGCATTGCGGATGGCGCCACGGTCGAGCGCACGGTCGCCACCGGGTTTGACAAGCAGCCAAGCCTGCGCTTCAATCTGCACCAGGCCGATTTCCTCACCGCTCAGCGCGTGCGCGACGCGATCAACGCGCGTTATCCCGACATGGCCCGCGTCGCCGACGGGGTGAGCATTGAGCTGACCTTGCCGCCAGGCAACGATGCGCGCTCGGCGCGCATGGCCGCGATCGAGATGCTCCCCGTGACGCCCGCTCCCGTCGCGGCCAAGGTGATCGTCAACAGCCGCACCGGGACCGTGGTGATCAACCAGGCGGTGCGCCTGTCGCCCGCTGCGATCAGCCACGGCAAGCTTGTTATCCGCATTGATGAAGCCCCGCGCGTCGTCCAGCCCGCGCCCTTTGGCAACGGCGAGACCGCGATCGAGGAAGCGAGCGAGATCTCAATCAGCGAGCGCTCGGATAGGGTGGCGCTGATGCCGGCGGCGGCGAACCTCTCTGAGATTGTCGACGCGCTCAACATTTTGGGCGTGGGCGCGGCGGATCTGGTGGTGATCCTTGAAAGCCTCAAACAAGCGGGCGCCTTGCAGGCGGAAATGGTGGTCTTGTGATCTTTCCCGTTTCCTCCTCGCCCATCGCGTCTTCTTCGGGCGCGGACGCCAAAGCGGAAACGCTTACGCCCGAGCAGGCCGAGCTGCGCAAAGCGGCTGAAGGATTTGAAGCGATCATGATCCGCAAAGGGCTTCAAAGCGCGCGCGCATCGAACTTTGCCGAAGAAACGCCGCTGACAGGCGGGGGGATGAAGCAGTTCACGCAAATGCGCGATGAACATTTCGCCGAGGTGGCTTCGGCC
>JBCBYM010000047.1:0-17269 GCA_039815865.1 Pseudomonadota bacterium | reverse complement strand
CCCAGCCGCGCAGCGCCAGAGGGTGCCGCGCAGCGCCAGAGGGTGCCGCGCAGCGCCAGAGGGAAGAACTCAGCCGAAGGCGGTGTAGAGGCTGCGCCCGTTTTCC
This sequence comes from Pseudomonadota bacterium, assembly GCA_039815865.1. Taxonomy (GTDB): domain Bacteria; phylum Pseudomonadota; class Alphaproteobacteria; order Sphingomonadales; family Sphingomonadaceae; genus Erythrobacter. The sequence continues at coordinate 17,163 of JBCBYM010000047.1, read as the reverse complement.
TTCAGCCAACGATCCGCCAAAGCCACCTCGCCTTCGAAGATGTCACCCAAGAGCGCGTGGAAGGCCGGGCTGTGATCGAAGTGCACCAGATGCGCAACCTCATGCGCAACGACCGAGCGGCGCACGAAATCGGGCGCCTGGATCAGCCGCCAGTTGATGCGGATGCGCCGCGTCCCGCTGGCCCCGCCATCCGAGCAACTGCCCCAGCGCTTTTGCGCGCGGGATAGGCCAATCGGCACCGGCTCCAGCCGCGCGGCTTTGACATAACGCGCCAGATCCGCCTCAAACGCGCTCAATGCCTCGCGCTCAAGCCACCGGCGGATGCGCGCCTCAAGCCCTGCAAGCGCGCCGCCGACACAGAGGCTTTCGCCCTCAAGCCGGGGGCGGCGCGGGGCGTCTTCGTCCCATTCGATGATCAGCGCGCGCCCACGATACTGGATATCGCCGCCCGCCTCGGGCCCTGCGCGGCGCGGGATGCGCGCGTGCTGCTCGGCCAGCCAGTCGCGCCGCGCGTGGGCAAAGGCGATCGCTTCATTGCTGTGCGCCCATTTGGGCAGGGTGATGCGCACCGCGCTGCCATCGGGCGCGAGCCGCAGGGTCAGGCGCTTGGCGGTGGGATGGCGGCGCAGCACAATCGGGACCGTGTCCGAGCCAAGCTCGATCTCAGGCTCGATTGCCGCGCGCTTCAGCCAGTCGATCACCTCGGGGCGTCTCCGATCGGGTTTAGCCCACTCTCATGCGGGCCCTTGTGTGTCCCTTGAAGCTCAGGAGCGGCCAGGTTGTCCAGTCTTGGCGGGCCCCATTCCACGATATGATGCTCAAGCGGCCCGGCCTCGGTCTCGCTCACCACGCGCTCTGCGACCGATACACCCACGCGTTGCACCGCCTCCCGGTCCCCGCAAATCAGGTAGTGCCAGCTTGGCAGCGGACGGCCCGCGGCGCGCAGGCGATAGGCGCAGGTGGTGGGGAGCCAGGGCACATCTTCAACAATCGCGAGCGTTAAGCGCAGGCAATCCGGCACGAAGGCCTTGCGGTTGCGATAGTTGCTGCATTGGGCCGTGCCGGTGTCGAGCAGTTTGCACGCGACATTGGTGTGCTCGATTGCGCCCGTGTCCGCGTCCTCGATCTTGTGGGTGCAGCACCGGCCACAGCCATCGCACAAGGCCTCCCACTCGGCCCGGTTGAGCTCGCCCAGCGGCCGCTCCCAGAATTGCTCTCTTAGCTCGCCCACTTTTCAATCTCGTCCGCGACCGCGTCCGCGCCCTCGCGCGTGGGGAGCATCGTCACCGGCTCGCCAGCCGGGTCAAAGAGATAGACGATGTTGGTGTGATCGACGAGATAGCCGCCGCCCGGCGCCTCTTCGCCCTTCTTGTAATAGACCCGGAACGCATCGGCGGCGGCCTTGACCGCCTCTTCGCTGCCGGAAAGGCCGATCAAGTCATCGGAAAACGCCGAGGTGAACTCAGCGAGCACTTCCGGCGTATCGCGCGCGGGATCGACCGAGATGAAAACCGGCTGGATGCGCGCGGCAAGATCGGGCTTGCGTTCTTTCACCGTCCGAAGCGCTTGCGCGGTGCGTTGCATGTCGGTGGGGCAGACATCGGGACAATACGCGTAGCCGAAATAGACGATGGCGTATTTGCCGCGAAAATCGTCCCATGTTACGGTTTCCCCGGTTGCGCTGGTGAGGGTGAACGGCCCCCCGATGGACGCGCCCGCCAGCGGGGGATCACCAAGAGGAGCCTCGCCCTGTGCCCCACCTTGCGGCGCGCAGGCGACCAGCGCGGCGCTGATGACAAGGACCAGGCCACGGCTGAGAGGGGCGGCGAAACGCGCGCGCGCTTTATACGGGGTCTTGGCGGGGCTATTCATGCTCTGCTAACTGGTGGATATGCAAGGGATAGAGAGGCGCGTTCACAGGAGGGCTTTCTTCATTCCCGGTATCTGTGACAGCGATTGCGAAAGGATCAAAGCGTGTCAGGCTTCATTGTGCGCAAATTAAGGCTTCGACCGGCGATTGCCAGCGGTGTTTTTGCAACCGCTCTCGCCGCCCTAGCCCTAGTCCCCCTAGTCTTAGCCCCGGCTCCGGCGGGCGCGCAGATCTATTCGGCGGGCTATGAGTTTCTCGAAGCGGTGGATGAGCGCGATGGCGACGCGGTGACCGAAATGCTCAACGAGCCGGGCACCCAGGTCGTCAATTCGCGCAACATCACGAGCGGAGAGACGGGCCTGCACATCGTCACCAAACGGCGCGACAGCTTGTGGGTCAAGTTCCTGCTGCAGCGCGGGGCCGATCCCAACATCAAGGACCGCAAGGGCGTCTATCCGATCCAGATCGCCGCGCAGTTGGGCGATGTCGACAGCCTGGAAGAGCTGATCAAGGGCGGCGCGCAGGTCGACGTGGCCGATCAGCAAGGCGAAACTCCGCTGATCGCGGCTGTGCACAAGCGCGATTCGGCGCTGATCGCGCGTCTCTTGAAGGAAGGCGCAGACCCTGATCGCAATGACAATTCGGGCCGCTCGGCGCGCGACTACGCGGATCTGATGATCGGCAACGATCGCATCTTGGCCGAATTCGCCGCCGCGGACGCCGAACGCGAAGAAGAGGGAACCACTCAGCAATACGGGCCTTCTTTCTGACATGACCAACAAAGCGCCCGATACGCCCAGCGATTTCGCTGACATGACCCTGGATGAGCTGCGCGTCGCGCTGGCCCCGGACATCGCCGCCTCGGCGATTTTTGACGGCTGGAACGAGACCGCGCTGATGGCCGCTGCCGAAATGGCGGGGTGCGATGCCGATGTCGCCAAGCTTGCTTTCCCCGCGCGCCCGCTGAACGGGCAGGCGATGGACATGATCGAGGCCTGGATCACCAGCGTCGATCAGGCGATGGAAGCCGAATGGCCCGCGGAACGCCTCGCTGAGCTCAAGATCCGCGAGCGTATCCGCGAATTGGTCGCGTTCCGGCTGAAAGCGGTGGAGGACATCGACGAAGCGGTGCGTCGCGCGATTTCGGTAATGGCCATGCCGCAAAACGGCCCGCGCGCGCTCCAGATCGGCTGGCGCTCGGCCGATATCATGTGGCGGCTCGCGGGCGACACGGCGACCGATTACAACCACTACACCAAACGCGCGATCCTGGCGGGCATCTATTCGGCAACGCTCGCTTACTTCATCAACGATGACAGCGATCGCAAGGAAAAGACCTACGCCTTTCTCGATCGCCGGATCGATGGTGTCATGCGCTTTGAAAAGGCCAAGGCCAAGTTGACGGGTCGCGATGTCGAACTGCCCAGCCTCACCCGCTTTCTGGGTCGGCTGCGCTACCCCTCGCGTTAAAATTTTGACACAACGGGGTGGAAAAACCCGTGCGCGGCTCGCCTCAGGGCGCTGAGGTGTCCTAGGGTCATGGCTGAGAGAATCGCCTGCGCCGGCCACGCGCGCAGGTTTCAGACATGCGACGGGAAGGACAAGGCACATGGCGGGCTCACTCAACAAGGTGATGCTGATCGGAAATCTCGGGGCGGACCCCGAAATTCGCAGCTTTCAAAACGGCGGCCGCGTCGCCAATCTGCGCATTGCCACATCCGAAAATTGGAAAGACAAAAACACAGGCGAGCGGCGCGAAAAGACCGAATGGCACACGGTTGCGATATTTTCCGATGGCCTCGTCAATGTGGTTGAGCGCTATCTTAAGAAAGGCAGCAAGGTCTTTGTCGAAGGCAAGCTGCAAACCCGCAAATGGCAGGACCAATCGGGCAATGACCGCTACAGCACTGAGGTCGTAATCCAGGGGCTGGGTGGCACGCTGACCATGCTCGACGGGCGCGGTGATGGCGGCGGCATGGGCGGCGGCTCAGGCGGCGGCTCTGGCGGCGGCTATGGCGGCGGCGGCCAAGGGGGCGGTGGCTCAGGCGGCGGCTGGAACCAGGGCGGTGGCTCGGGCGGTTCTGGCGGCGGTTCTGGTGGCGGCGCTGGCGGCGGCTATGACGATCTGGACGACGATATTCCGTTTTGAGGTCAGCCGCGCTGTGCTATAACTCCCTCACATCAAAAGCTTAGGGGATTTTGGCGTGAGCGTTCTTGGAGCACTGCTCTTCAGTTTGGCGGGTTCGCAGCCCGCGGCAGTGATCGCGTCCGCCAAGCGTGAGCCGGCCCAGCCGCTCCTGCTTGAGTGGCAAGCGGGCGAGATTACCTGCGATGATGGCCAGACGCGCCCCGCCAGCCTGATCCCTGAGCCGTTTCCGCGCCGCTCCATGCGAAGCCCATCCCGGCCAAGTGAGGCGACCTACCGCTTCACGCTGGGCGCCGAGGGACGCGCCATGTCGATCGACTTTGTGAAGCCAGAGCGCGATGGCGTTATCGATCCCGCTCCGGGCTACCGGCAGGACCTTGCCCCTGCGCTCTCTGCTGCGAGCTTTGAGCCGGTGGATGAGCCGGTCCAATGCACGGTGCCATTCACCGAAGTCGCAACGCCGATGAGCGAAGCCCCGCTTGAAGACATCATCCGGCTGCGCATCGCCGCGCGCGGCGCGCGCGTGCCCAGCGAGGTCTGGAGCCGCTTTTCGCCCGGCAATTGCCGCGACAAACGCCTCAAGACGCTGCTGCGCGGCTATCCCGATTTTCGCAAGGTGGAGCCAATCCCCGGCGCCAATCACTGGACCTTTGTCTCCTATGACATCAGCCCGGCGGGCGATCCGGCCAATGTGCGCGTCATCGACAGCAGCGGCAGCGATCAGCTTAACGCCGAGGTGACGAGCGCGGTCGAAAGTTCGCTCTATGTCGATGGCGAGCCGCGCACGGGCTGCTGGTACTATTACTTCAAAGGCGCGGGCGTGATCGAAGAGCCCGAGCGGCCCGATCTCAGCCCCTATGGCGACCAGCCCGAAGCTTGCGAAGCGGATGACAGATGGGCCGTCGAGCCGCGGCTCAACTATCCGCGTGACTATCAGCGCCGCGGGATCGAGGGCTGGGTGACTTTCCGCTATGACGTCGCGCCTTGGGGCAAGATCGGCAATGTCGAGGTAATCGACGCGCAGCCGGCGATGGACCTTGTCCGATACGCGCAGCCCGTTCTGACAAGCGCGGAATACAAACCCAGCAAAAGCGGACTTTCGGGTTGTATCGAACGGGTCGTCTTCAAACTGCCCGAAAAAGGCGCGCAATCCGAGGACTAGATCTGCGCGGGCAGCCCGTTAGCCGAACAGCGCGGGCCCGATCGTGTCCGCCCAGATCGGCATTTCGGCCACCACCATCTTGAGCGGCGTCACTGCCGCGAACAGCGCCAACCCCATGACACTCGCCCAATGCGGGCGGCCCAGCGTGCGCCAGTCATAGACAAGCATCGAGGCGAACAGCCCGAATTCGGCAATCAGGATAAGCGGCGGGAAAACGCCAAGTGCGGTCACCAGCCGCGCCATGGCCGGGTCGATCATGAACAATCCGGCCAGCAGCATCAGCCTTTTGTGCGCCGCCGGGCTGCGCCGAAAGCGATAGCCCAGCGCGTAAGCGAGCGCGAAGGTCACGATATCGCAGAAGGGCAGCATGGTGGAGGCGCTGTGGCTCCATTGCGCGATTGTCCAGTCCGGGTCCGCGTACGCGCCGCGGGTCACAAAATAGCCGGTGATCACCACCAGCGCCGCAAGCGCGACGCTCAGCGTTCCCAGCGTCATGTGCAGCTTCATCTGGCGCGTGCGCACGAAATAGGGCTGGGCGATGAGCAGGGCGAACCACGCGATTTGCGTCAGCCCATGCAGCGCGACAATCGCCGTGATCGGGCGCGTTTCAAAACCGTTGGGTGAAATCTGTACGCCGACAAAGCCGCCCACGACTATAGCAAGCAGCGCGATCGCCATGATCGGGAAATAAGGCTCGCCTGCTCTTTTGTGCGGCAGGAACCCATGCGCCGCGCCTGCCTGTCCTAACGTCGTCATCGATGCCCCCCGAATAGCCCCCGCAACGCCAGCCACGCTTCGCATCACGAAGGAAGGGGGCAATGCAGAAAGCCTAGGGGAGGCGAATGCGTGCGCCTAGTTCTTTTTGAGCCCCGCCAATCCCGCGGCGAGCCCGGCGGCCAGCGGACCGTCTTGCTGGCCCTCTTCGACAAGGCCCGCCGCCTTGCGCGCGGCAGTGGCCTTGGGGCCTTCGGCGTAGGGGTCAATCGCAAGGCCCAGCGTCTGCGCCACCGCTTCGCCCAGGTCAAAACTGTCGCCTGTATATTCGATCTCGTCGCAGTCTTCCGGCGTCAGGTCGAAATCGATCTCGTCATCCTCGCTCGGCGTGAGGGTCAGGCTGCCCGCTTCGATAAAGCGCAGCGTGATCGGCTCGGCGACGCTGACGGGAAAGTTCTCTCCCGAGACCGCGCAGGCCTGAGTCATTTCAGCGCGCAAATGGCCTTCGGCGCGCACGCCCTTCTTGCACAGATCAAGCTCGGTCTCGGCGCTCAGTTTCTCGATCGAAACGACGCCAAAACGCTCAGCAAGAGCCACACGCTCACGCTCATCAGCCTCAATCAAAACCGCGCTGGCCGGCAGCAGCCGAGCCTTAATAACGCGGGTCAGTTCAGGCGCATCACTTTTTGATCCCAACATGACGCTCACCAAATCCCAGATGGCTGTAATAGCTCTTCATCGCTGCGCGCTGCAAGTCGATTGCTCAATGCCAGCAATTTGTCGGCCACGCCCGCTGCGCTTTGCGCTTCGTCGGCGTCCTCGCAGAAGGTGACATTGCGGGTGACCGCCGCGACCAGCCGTTCGCGGTCTTTTTCGACCAGAGCGCCGCGATAAGCGCCCAGGCGCCCGCCCAGAACGCTCATCAATTTGCCGATCCGCTTGCCCACGACGACATCGTTGACGCCGAATTCGCGCAACTGGCCGTCCATGTCCTCAACGAACAGTTCCGCCAGAAACGCGCTTTCCGAGCGCAGGTTGCTGGCCTCGATGCGCACCATCATGACGCACAAGACCGCGGTGATAAGGTCAAAGCGCCCGCCCACGGTGTCCGCGACGTTGCAATCGGCGTAGAAGGCGGGCTCGCGCGCCAGTTCGACCACGCGGTGCCACAGCGGGCGGATCGCTTCGCGCGGATCGGGCGCGGTGCCCAGCAGGCGGGAGAGAAAGGACATGGCCGGGTTCTTTCGTTGCTGTCCCGAGCGACCCAGGACTTTTCTAGTCATACCTCAAACTCGCCGTAGCAAGCGATGTTCCGCTAAGATGCGCTGCGCTGACGGCTACTTCAAGGCGTTAAGCGTCAATTCAAGCGAGGGGCGGCAGGCCGCGCTTTGGAGAGCGTGAGCCTGGGGCTTTACCGATCATCTGGGGCCGATCCGCTCTGGCGCATTGCAAGGCGGCGGGCTTGGCCCTAAGGCGCTTGGCGTGTCGCCGGAAGCGTATCGGGCGAAACGAACGGGATGGGGCGCGCCCCCGCGCGCATCCACCAAAAGGACTTGCAAGGGATTTGACGGCGAGAATGCACAAACCGGGTTTGACGACGCTGACAGCGCGGCGCTCTCAGCGATGGGCCGTGGGAGCCAGGATCGCGCTAGCCGTGGGCGCTCTGGCGGCGCTGGGCGCGTGCTCTTCGATCCGCGAATCGCGCGGCTATGTCACCGACAACATCCTGTTGCGCAGCGTCCAGCCGGGCATCGACAACCAGCGCTCCGTCGAAGGCACGCTTGGCCGCCCGAGCTTTTCCAGCCAATTCGGCGAGCCGACCTGGTACTATGTGTCCAGCGTCACGGGCCGCAAACCCTTTGTGCGGCCGCGTATCCAGACCCATGGCGTTCTGGCGGTGACGTTTGATGAGGCGGGCAATGTCGCTGCGGTGGAACGCACCGGGATCGACAAGGTCGTCTATCTGCAGCCCAATGGCGACAAGACGCCAACGCTGGGCCGAGAGCGCGGCTTTCTGGAAGACCTGTTTGGCAATATCGGCCAGGTGGGCGCTGCGGGCGCGGGTGCACCGGGCGGTCCGTAAGCGCAATGGCTGGGCCGAGGGCGCCTTTGGCTTGAACCTTAAGCGCGCTGCGCCATATTCCCTTGCATGAGCAATGATCAGGCCAGCCACGGCCTCACTCAGTGGCACGGCACCACCATCATCGGCGTCAAGCGCGGCGACACAACCGTTATCGCAGGCGATGGCCAGGTCTCAATGGGCAACACGGTGATGAAGCCCAACGCGCGCAAGGTTCGCCGGATCGGTGAGGGTGGCCCGGAGCATGGCAAGGTTGTCGCCGGGTTTGCCGGTGCAACCGCCGATGCTTTCACTCTTTTTGAGCGGCTCGAAGCCAAACTTGAGCAATATTCGGGACAATTGCTGCGCGCTGCGGTGGAGCTCGCCAAGGATTGGCGCACTGACAAGTATCTGCGCAATCTGGAAGCGCTTATGATCGTGGCCGACGCCGAAACGCTGCTGGTCCTGACGGGCAATGGCGATGTGCTGGAGCCCGAATCCGGGATCGCGGTATTGGCTCGGGCGGCAATTACGCGCTCGCCGCTGCGCGCGCTCTGGCGGATTACGAAGACGATGCGGAAACGATCGCGCGCAAGGCGATGGCCGTGGCCGCCGATATCTGCGTCTTCACCAATGGCGAGGTGACGCTGGAGACGGTCTAAAGAGGCTCACGCCAGCGCAATCGCCAGAGCCAGCGCCGCGAACACAGCGCCATACGCGATCTGCACCGCGTCCAGCCACGCGGGCATGGCGCGCGCAGCCTTGGTGTGTTCAGGCAAGGCCTCTCGCGCGCGGAGCGCCTGCCAAAAGACAATCGCCGACCATGTTCCAAGCGCGGCAAAGCCCACCCAGTATCGCGCGCTCGACTTGTGCAGAAACGGTTGCAGGAACAGACAGAAGGTCATGCCTTTGATTAAGATGGCCTGGAGCGAAAGGCTGTCGCTGGCCCGCACCGGCACGATCTGCAAAGCCATCAGCGCGGCCATGAACGGGATATAGCCGATCAGCGTGACGCTAAGCGCCAGAAACGCCAGCGGGCCGCGCCATTGCGGGGGCACCGCGAAAGACAGCTCCAGCTTGAAGCGCAACCAGCCCGCCGGATTGAAGACAAAGCGCCCGAAATGCTCGCGCACCTGGCTAAGATAGCCGCGCACCGTCAGCTCTTCGAGCGAGGCCGCCATCATGGCGCGTTCCTGCGTGAAGGGATGTACGCCCGTCTCGGCCGCGCGCGCCTGTGCGTATTCCCAGGCGGGCAAAATATCGAGCCCCGGCGCGCACGGGCCCTCGCACAGGCGGTCCGGGTCGCCAAAGCCATCGGCAATCACGAGCGGGAAATTGGTGGTGGTGAGCACGCCCGCGCCGAAATGATCGCTGGCCGCCAAGCTCCACGGCGCAAGCGCGGCGGCAAACAGCGCAAGGCCGGCCATGGGGCGAGACATCAGGCGAAACCGCAGGCCGGCAAGCGCCAGAAGAATGCAATGCAGCCCAAGCCCTGTCAGCAGCATCGGCCCGCGCACATAGAGCGCCGCGATGCAGCACAATTCGAACCCGGCTATCCATGTCCAGCGCGGCGCGCGTCCAGCAAGCAGCGCGGTGCCAATGCGCCAGGCCAACACCATCGCGTTGGCCAGCAAGAGGCCCGCGGGCAAATCGGGCAGCACCGAAAAAGCGCTCACCATCCAGAGCGGGGCGAGAAGCGGAAAGAGGCCAAAGGTCAGCGCCGCGCGCGCGCCTACAAGCGGGCTTACCTGCCAAACGAACGCGGCAAACAGCGCCGCGTTTACGCCCGCGACATACAGCGCAAGCGCCCAGTTGGGCGCGTCGGGCGCGATCACGAAGAGCGGGGCGCACAGCGCCGCCATTCCCGGCATGAACCAGCCGCGCTCGATCACGGTTGCAAAGGTTGTCGCGGTGTCCGCCGCGCGTCCGGCCAGCGCATCGGCAAGCGCGCGCGCGGCGTTGGCGTAGGTCACTTCATCGCCGCGCAGCTCGCTGGCGCGCAGCGTGTAAAGGATCAGCGCGGCCCCGATACAGGCAAGGATTGTCAGACCAGCGGCGGCGGTGCGGATCAAGAAGGCGTTCGCGTGGAATGGAGAAGCGCTTGGCATTATGCGCGTCGCCCTATGACGCGCCGGACGCGGTGGCAATCGGCAAACAGAACAAGCGCGCACGCGCTGCGGGCTTGATCCGAAAGGGAGGGCTCGCCACATGCAGGGTCAAACACAGGAACAACACCTTAACACAATGACTCAATCCTCTGACACCGCGCTCACCCCCAAGGCTATCGTCGCCGCTCTTGATGATCACATTATCGGCCAGAAGGACGCCAAGCGCGCGGTCGCCGTCGCGCTGCGCAATCGCTGGCGGCGTCAGCGGCTGGGGCCGGATCTGCGCGATGAGGTGACGCCCAAGAACATCCTGATGATCGGGCCCACTGGCTGCGGCAAGACCGAGATCAGCCGCCGCCTTGCAAAGCTGGCCGAAGCGCCGTTCGTGAAGGTTGAAGCGACAAAGTTCACCGAAGTGGGCTATGTCGGGCGCGACGTGGAGCAGATCGCGCGCGACCTGGTCGAAGAAGCGATCCGACTTGAGAAAGAGCGCCGCCGCGAAAGCGTGCGCGAGGCCGCCTCCGAGGCCGCTATGGAGCGCCTGCTCGACGCGCTGGTCGGGTCCAGCGCCAGCGAGGCCACGCGCGAGGCTTTCAAGGCGCGCATCATCGACAATTCGATGAACGAAACCGAGGTCGAGATCGAAGTCACCGAAGAACGCTCCATGCCCTTCGACATGGGCAATATGGGCGGCAATATGGGCATGATCGACCTCTCCGACATGATGGGCAAGGCGCTGGGCAAGACACCCACCAAGCGCCAGAAGCTGCGCGTGCCCGAGGCGTGGGACAGGCTGGTTGATGAAGAAGCGGACAAGCGGCTGGATGATGACGATGTCGCGCAAACCGCTTTGCGCAACGCAGAGACAAACGGGATCGTCTTCCTCGACGAGATCGACAAGATCGCCGTCTCCGATGTGCGCGGCGGAAGCGTCAGCCGCGAAGGCGTGCAGCGCGATCTGCTGCCGCTGATCGAAGGCACGACCGTGGCGACCAAGTACGGCCCGATGAAAACGGACCACGTGCTTTTCATCGCGAGCGGAGCCTTCCACCTCGCCAAGCCGTCCGACATGCTGCCCGAACTGCAGGGGCGCTTGCCGATCCGGGTGGAGCTGCGCGCGCTCACCGAAGAGGACTTTGTCCGCATCCTGTCCGAAACCCGCGCGAACCTCGTCGAGCAATATCGCGCGCTGATCGGCACCGAAAAGGTTGAGCTTGATATCACGCAAGACGCCGTGGCCGAAGTCGCCAAGATCGCCGCCCAGGTGAACGAAAGCGTCGAGAATATCGGCGCGCGGCGCTTGCAGACGGTGATGGAAAAGCTGCTTGAGGAGATCAGCTTCGAGGCCGAGGAATACGAAGGCCAGACCATCACCATCGACGCCGCCTATGTGACCGAGCGCCTCGCAAACCTTGCGGGCAACACTGACCTATCGAAATACATCCTGTGAGCCGGGAGCCGGTCAGCGACCTCACGGCCATGCTGACCGGCATGACGCCTACACTGCACGAAGGGCGCTACCGCTTTGTAACGCACGGGCCGGACGAAGACGGGATAGATCTGCTCCACCGCACCTTTGCCATGGTGCGCGAGGAAGAGGGGCTGACGCTGGTGATCCGCGCCCGGCGCGATGATCCCGAACCGCTGTTTGCCGGCATCAGCTTGGCTGTCCACTCCGCGCTCGAAGGGGTGGGGCTGACTGCGGCTGTCTCCACCGCGCTGGCCGAGGCCGGGCTGCCCTGCAACATGATCGCGGGATACCATCACGATCACCTGTTCGTGCCGTGGACGAGCCGCGAGGAGGCGATGGCCATCCTTGACCAGCTCAGCCTCGACGCTGGTCGATAATCCGTGGGTGACGCCCCGCTCTGCAGCGCCTTAGCCCTTGAGAGCCGCGGCTTTGTGCGCTTTACATCGGGTCGGATACAACACGCGAGGGTACGAAACGATGATACGGGCACTTCTCTTGGGCAGCGCAGCGGCTGTGACGTTGAGCGCGGGCGCGCCGGTGATGGCTGACGGGCACACCCCGGTTGTTGAGAGCGAGGCTCCGACCCTTTCCGCTCCCAAGATCGAGTACACGCGCTGGGTGCTGGATAACGGGCTCGAAGTCATTGCGCTGCCCGATAACACCACCGCCAATGTGACGACCTCGCTGTGGTACAAGGTCGGCTCCAAGCACGATCCCGAAGGCCGCTCGGGCTTTAGCCACCTGTTCGAGCACATATTGAGCCGCAAGACGGTCAACATGCCCTACAACATGGTCAACAAGCTGACCGAGGATGTCGGCGGCCAGCGCAACGCGTCAAACTGGATCGACCGCACGAACTATTACGAGACCGTGCCCGCGCAGTACCTTGAAACCATGCTGTGGACCCACCGTGAGCGCATGGCCTTCCCGGTGGTGGATGACGAGGTGTTTGAGAAAGAGCGTTCGATCGTCAAGGAAGAGCTGCGCCAGCGCGTCCTCGCGCCGCCCTATGGCCGGTTCCAGCGGTTTGTGATCCCCGAAAACGCGTTTGACGTGCTGCCCATGCGGCGCCCGGGCATCGGCTCGATCGAGGATCTGGACAGCGCCACGCTCGATGACGCGCGCGCCTTTCACCAGGCCTATTACGGGCCCGATACGGCAACACTGATCGTAGCAGGCAATTTCGAGATCGCGCGGCTGAAGGCGCTGGTTGATCAGTACTTTGCCGATATCCCGCGCCGCGCCGATCCGGTGAGCCTTGAGATCAACTACGAAGAGCCCCAGCGCACGAGCCCGCGCAGCGTCACCGCCGCCGCGCCCAACGTACCGCTGCCGGTTATCGGCGATATCTGGAAGGGCCCCTCGGTGATGGACCCGGACGCCGCCGCGCTCGAAGTGCTCTCCACGATCCTGTCGGGCGGGGAATCAAGCCGCTTCAACGACGCGCTGGTGCGCAGTGGCAAGGCGGTGAACGCGGCGCATTTTGAAAGCCTCACCAGGGATGGCGGCTATATCGCGAGCTACGCCGTGCTCAGCCCCAAGGCCGATGCGGACGAAGCGCGCGCGATCCTTGATGCTCAGCTGGAAAAGGTTCGCACGGAGCCGGTGACGCAAGCGGAGATGACCGAGGCCAAGAACCAGATCTTCTCCAGCGCGCTTTCGCAGCGCCAGACGGTTCGCGGGCGCGCGTTTGAACTGGGCGAGGCGCTGGTTTCCACCGGCAATCCCGACGCCGCCGATATCCGCCTTGAGCGCATCGCGGCGGTAACGATCGAGGACGTGCAGCGCGTGGCGGCCAAATGGCTCGACCCCAAGGCCAAAGTGTCGATGAGCTATGGCCGCGGGGAGGATGATCCTTCGACTTACGCCAACCCCTATCCGCGCCCTGACTACGGCTCAGTCGCGCCCGCGACAGGAGAGCCGCTCAAAGTTCTGCCCGAAGGTGAGCGTATGGCGCCGCCTGCGCCGAGTGCCGCGCCTGAAGTGGTGCGCGCTGACTTTGTCGAAACGCAGCTGTCGAACGGTATCGCGCTGGTGGCAACGCAGACCAGCCAGGTGCCGATCTCGACCATCACGCTGGTGATGCCGGGCGGCGATGCGACCGATCCGCTGGCCAAAGCGGGCCTTGCCCAGATGGCGGCTGATCTCGCCGATAACGGCACCACCACGCGCAGCGCCACGCAGATCGCCGCGCTGCTGGAGCAGCTGGGGGCGAGCATCGGTATCTCGAGCGGGCGCGACGGCGTCTACGCCAGCGTCACCGCACCCAATGTCAACCTGGCCGAAGCGGGCGAGGTGCTGGTCGATGTGATCCAGAACGCGAACTACCCCGATGAAGAGGTGGAGCGCGAGCGCAAGCGCACTATGGATGGTTTCTCAACGACGCTCAAGAACCCCGGCGCGCTCGCCAGCCTTGTTGCAACCCGGATCATGTATGGCGATGCGCCCTATGGCCGGGTCTCCAACATGACGAGCATGGCCGCGATCACGCGCGAAGACCTCGTCGAACACCGCCAGACCTGGTGGCATCCGGGCCATGCGAAACTGGTGGTGAGCGGCGGAATGAGCGCCGAAGACTCAGCAGCGCTCAGCGAGAGCCTGTTTGGCGGCTGGACGTCCGATGCGCCGTTGCCGCAAGCGGTGAACGGGCTGGCTGGCGATACGCCGGCCCCGCGCACTCTGGTGATCGACATGCCGGATGCCGGCCAGGCCGCGGTGGTCGCCAGTGTACGGGCCATCTCGCGCTCGGATGCGGACTTCTACCCGCTGTGGCTGGCGAACACAGTGCTGGGGTCGGGCTCAAACGGGCGCTTGTTTGAAGAGGTGCGCACCAAGCGCGGCCTTTCCTATGGCGCCTCTTCGCGGCTGGGGCAGAGCCTTGACGCCGCGCTGCTAACCGCGCGCGCGCAGACCAAGAACGAAACCGCCGACGAAGTGGCGGCTGTGTTCTTCGATCAGTTCAAGCTCCTCGCCGACGCGCCAGCCGATGAAGACACGCTGCAAAAGCGCCGCCTGTTCCTGTCCGGCGCGATTGCCCGCAGCCTTGAGACGACGAGCGGGTTTAACGGGCAGGTCGCAAACCTGATGCTGCGCGGGATTGAGCCGAAGGAGGCCTTTGCGATTGCGACGCGTCTGTCCGCCGTGTCAGCCGAAGACGCAGCGGCGATGGCGGCGAAATATCTCGATGGCGATCGGGCCTCGCTTGTGATCGTCGGCGATGCCAAACAGTTCCTCGAAGGACTTGAGGAATTGCGCGGCGAGGTGGAAGTGATCGCAGCGGCGGAACTGGACCTTGCCGCGAGCGATCTTCGCAAGGTGGCTGAGGCTGAGGCCGACACGGAGTAAGCGGGGCTACTCCGCCGCTTCGGCCTCTGCCTCAGGCGCGCCCGTTTCCTGTTCGCCCGTCTCTTGCTCGCTGGCCTGACGCGCCCACATCTCGGCGTAGAGGCCTTGCCTAGACAGCAGCGCGGCGTGCGTGCCTTGCTCAACCAGCCGCCCGCCATCGAGCACAAGGATACGGTCCGCATCCGCGATCGTGGAAAGCCGGTGCGCGATCGCCAGCGTGGTGCGCCCGCGCGCCAGCCGCTTGAGCGTGCCAAGGATCTCCTGCTCGGTGCGGGTGTCGAGCGCGCTGGTCGCTTCGTCCAGCAGCAGGATCGGCGGGTCCTTCACCAGCGTGCGCGCAATGGCAACGCGCTGTTTCTCACCGCCTGAAAGCTTGAGCCCGCGCTCACCCACCTCGGTCTCAAAGCGGGCGGGCAGGCGTTCGATCAGCGGCATGAGCGAGGCATCGCGCGCGGCCTGTTCGACCATCGCGTCATCGACGTGCGATCCTTCGGGTGCGCCGTAAGCGATGTTGTAGCCCAGCGTGTCGTTGAACAGCACGCTGTCTTGCGGGACGATGCCAATGGCGGCGCGCACGCTGTCCTGCCGGACCGCCGTCAAATCCTGGCCGTCGATGAGGATGCGCCCGCTCTTGGGGTCGTAGAAGCGGAAGAGAAGACGGCCCAAAGTGCTCTTGCCCGCGCCCGAGGGCCCCACGATGGCAACCGTTTCGCCCGCCGCGACCTCAAAGCTGAGGCCATGCAGGATGGTGCGCTCCGCCTCGTAGCCGAAGGTGACGTTGTCAAAGGTGAGCGAAGGCTGGCCCACCGTGAGCGCGCGGGCACCATCGGCGTCTTTGACCTCGATATCGGTGTCGATCAGGCGGAACATCTCGGCCATGTCGACAAGCCCCTGGCGGATCGTGCGATAGACCCAGCCCAGCAGATCCAGCGGGCGGAAGAGCTGCATCAGATAGGTGTTCACAAAGACGAGATCGCCCACGGTGAATTGCCCGCGGCTCCATCCCCACACGATGTAAGCCATCGCTCCGCCCATCAGCAGGTTGGTGATCCCGCTTTGCGCGATGTTGAGCAGGCCCAGCGAGCTTTCGGACTTGATCGCGGCCTCGGCGTAAGCGCGCGCGGCGCCCGAATAGCGCGCTTCCTCGCGCCGTTCGGCTCCGAAATATTTGACCGTCTCAAAGTTCAGCAGCGAATCCACCGCGCGATGGAGCGCCTTGCCATCAAGATCGTTCATCTCGCGCCGCAGCTTGGAGCGCCATTCGGTGATCCAGCGCGTAATCAGCACATAGGATACAACGGTCACCGCCGTTGCCGCGACCAGCTCGATCCCGAACTTGAAGTAGAAAATGACGCCCACCGCGATCAGCTCAAGGGCCGTGGGCGCGATGTTGAACAGCATGAAATAGAGCATCATGCCGATGCTCTTGGTGCCGCGCTCGATCACCTTGGTAACCTCGCCTGTGCGGCGCGAGAGGTGGAAGCGCAGCGAAAGCCGGTGCAGGCGGTGGAAGACATCCTGCGAGAGTTTCAGCACCGCTTCTTGCTCAACCCGTTCAAACGCCATGTTGCGGATGTTGTCGAAGGCGACCTGAGTGAAGCGCCCCAGAGCGTAGCCTGCAACCAGCGCAAAGGCGACCAGCACCGCTTCGTCCACCACGGCGTTGTCCGACATTGCGTCAACCGCGCCCGCATAGGCAAAGGGCAGCGTCAGCGTCACCGCCTTGGCCAGCAGCACAAAGGTGAGCGCCACGATAATCCGTCGGCGCAAGGGCCAATCGCCCTTGGGCCACAGATAGGGGAGGAAGCGCCGCAGCGTGGCCCAGCCTTCTGCATCAGGCTGGCGGGGCGGATTGTCCTGGGGAGGGGCGGCGCTGGCTGTCATCTCGCGCCCCCATGTGGGCGCAAGCGCGGCCTATAACAAGCAAACCCTGCTCGGGAGCGACCCAGTTGCGCTTTGCGAGCTAGTTGAACTTGCCGCGAAAGCCCGTTTGGCGCGCCCGGCGCATGGCGCGCGCGACATCGCGCGGCACGTCAAACAGGATGCGCTGGTTCGAAAAGTCGATCGCGACCCGGTCAAACATCTTTAAATGCTGCATGCCAAGCGAGAGCACCGGCGTGTCCTTCAAACCCAGAGCCTCGAACGCAGGCGCGTCGGCAAAGGCGAGCGGCACGTTGACGAGCGAAAGCCCCTCAATCGTCAGCGAGCGCACAGTCGAAACCTCTCCCACCATCGAGACGCCGTTGACATCGGTCGTGGTGATCTCCTGCTCGTGCTCGAGGGCATCC
>JBCBYM010000046.1:0-17555 GCA_039815865.1 Pseudomonadota bacterium | reverse complement strand
AGCCTTTCAAAGTGTCTCGACCATGTCGGGATGCGCACCCTCTAGGCCGCCGTGCTGTGTTTGGCAAGGGAGCAATCGCACGAAGAGCCACGCTTTCGTGCAATCAACGGAGGGATCAGGACCCGCCCATCACCCAGGCGCGCGCTTCTTCGCGCAAAGCGTTGCGCTCATCGGACTGGTACACTTCCGCATAGTGGCGGATGGCCAGAACATCTTTATCAGTCAGAGGGACGTCAAACTCCACCCCGTTAAGGCCAGTGCCATCACGAATGACGCTGACAAACACCTCGGTGTTGGCAAACCGCAAGAAGCCCGCCTCGCCCACGCCCAGCGGCTTTGGCAAGCTGATCTGCGCGCCGTTGCGCGACACATCGAGCAACACGCAGCGCCGGGTTTCGGAGATTGTCACCAGCCGCGCCGGGATCGACAGCCGCAAACGCGGAGCGGCGCGACGCCCGACATTTTCCAACGGCTCTTCGTCCGCATCCACCGCCGGAGCGGCGAAGGGCACACCGCCAAGCGGGAGGCGGGCAAGAGAGGCAAAGGAACCGGGCATAGTCGACGGGGCCTATGCCGGGCACCGCCAAGATCAGTAGAACCGGGCCATACGCAATAGCCCGCAGTGCCGCCGCGCGCCCGGCTTGGAGCAACGCGCGCCGGGTCCGGCTACATCGCGCGGCCGTCTTTGCTTTCGCCACTGACCCAGCGGCGCGCGGTCTCGACAAGCTTGCGCCGCTCACGATCCTCATAAGTTTCGTAAAGACGCCGGATGTCGATCACGTCCTCGTACGAAATCGGATCTTCGAAATGCACAGCGTTCAGGCTGAACTCGCTGCGCACCACCATCGCGAAGGACTTGATCTTACCACACTCCAGCACGCCGCCCTCACCCTCGCGCACGCTGTCGAGGATCGCGATCTGCGCGCCGGTTTGTGACAGGTTTAGCAAGATGCACGGATGGGTCCGCTCGATCGCGATGAAGCGGGCAGGCAGGCTCAAGCGCAGACGCGGTGCGCGACGGCGGCCTACGGGGTTGGTGGGGATTTCACCGGGCGCGTGAGAGTGGCGACCGTGTTTTTCGAGACCTTCGAGAAACGCCGCGAGGCGCTTTTCTTCGGTTGGCTCATCGACATTGTCAGGCTCAGCCCAAAACGCGAGCGCTTCGCGCAGGTCAATTGCGTCCGCATCCGAATAGCCCTCCGGATCAAGGTTTGGGTCCCGCTCCATCATCGGGCGCTATCAGGATGAGTGCGGCCGTGGCAAGGAGCCGGGGAAAGAGTAAGCAAGGTCGCCATGGCTGGTCAGTCCGCCTGACCCCAGTCGTCCGCTTTGTCCCGGCGCGACCGGCGCGCATGGCCCGCCATGTCTGTTTCGGCATCCGCCCCGAAGGCGCCATCGCCCGCGCTGTAACCCCAGCCATCCTTCGCCAGTTCGCGGTTGCGCTCAGCTTCGCGCTGGGCGCGAATAGCGTCTTTGCCCAGTTCTTCTGCAGTGTGGGCCAATTCCTCGGTGGCCTCGCTCGCAACATGGGTTGCGCCAAAGGTGAACAGCAACAGCCCCCCCATGATGACCAGCGTCACAAGACCCGCAATCAGGCGAACGCCGTCCGCCAGATTCTCGATCAGATCAACAAAGATGCGCATACCACTCCTTTCCGCGTTGCAAGGGCAAAGCCCGGGCCAATTGTGTCTGGCTAAGCGAGAAGGGTTACTTTTCCCTTAGGGTTTCCACCTAGGGCTGCTTCTGAGGCGAGCCCTCAGCCGGCGCGAAACGCTGCGGCGCACGGGGTCTGGCGCCGGCTGGCTGGAGCGCCCGCGCGCTCGAAATCGGTTAATCGAGCGCCGCGGCCATTTCCGGGAGTGCGCCGTAGTCGCGGCGCTGGCCATCGGTAAAGAAGGTCTCCCACACAACGCCATCGGGGTCGCGCGTCCAGCTCTTGTAGGAATGCGCGTAGCAGCACTGTGTCTCGCCCTCGTGGAAGGCGGGCGCGTCGGCCTTGGCGATCCGCTGGCGCATGTCTTCCAACTCCGCCTCGTCAGCGACCTGAACGCCCAGATGCGCCACACCAGATAGCTGCGTGCCATTCATCTGCGGCTCGATCGAGAAATTGATAAACGGGTCGTCAAGCATCCACTTGCGGTAATCGGCCTCGCTCACGCTGGGCTCGGCGCCGAACATTTCGGTGTAGAAGCGGGTCGAGGCCTCAAGATCAGCCACGCGCAGATTGATGTGAAAACGCTTCATGATAGCTCTCCTGTCTCAAAGACTTCGATGAGTTCGCCCGTTCGCTCATCGCCCGCGCAGCAATTGTGCAGGAGGAAGGCGATCAGCGCACGCATGGCGGCAAAGTCAGCGGTGTAAATGATGGAACGCCCCTCGCGGCGCTCAGCGATCAGGCCGCCCTGCTTGAGCGCAGAGAGATGAAAGGACAACGAGGAGCGCGGGATGCCAAGCCGCTCGGCAATCGCGCCCGCTGCCAACCCGTTGCACCCGGCCTGCACCAATTCGCGGAACACGGTCAGCCGGTGCGTCTGGGCCAGAGCGCCCAGAGCGGTGACCGCACCCTCTAACGGCGAAGGATCGGTGATCGGCGAATCCATCATTTCCATATTTCTAGAATTATGGAAATGATGGGTGACGTCAAGCCCATGCCGAAAAAAAGGGAGGAGCGCCCTACCCCTCGCTCTCCTGCAGCAGACCGTGTTTCTTGATCGCGTGGCGCAACTGATCGTAGCTCAGCCCCAAGGCCTTGGCCGTCTGGCGTTGGTTCCAGCGATGCTTGCCCAGAGCGTGCTCGACGATCGCGCGCTCGTGGTTGTCGACCGCGCTGCGCAGGTCATCGACCGCGTCAAAATCGATGCGCGCTGGCGCCGCGCCGCCTGTGACGCCGTCACCAACCGCCCCGCCGGCCGCCGCCGCGGGCGCAGCCGGGCGCTGAGCGGTTCGGGTGGCGGGCGCTAATGGTTTCCATGGACTCTCGAACGGATCAAACTGGACATGCGCGATCGGCATATCAGGATCATCCCAGCGATAGACCGCGCGCTCGACCACGTTGCGCAGCTCGCGCACATTGCCGGGCCAGGGGTAATTCTCGAACTGCTCCGAGACATGCTGCGCGAAACCGGGCCAGGCGTGCCAATCGAGCTCCGCTGCCATACGCCGCCCGAAATACTCCGCCAGCACCGCCACATCCCCTTCGCGCACCCGAAGAGGTGGCAGGGTGATCACCTCAAAGCTCAGCCGGTCGAGCAGGTCCGCGCGAAACTCTCCGCTGGTCGCAAGCGCCGGAAGATCGTCATTGGTCGCCGCCACGATCCGCACGTCGACGCGGATGGGCCGCGAGGATCCGATGCGCGTCACCTCGCCATATTCAACCGCGCGCAGCAGGCGTTCCTGGGCGCCCATCGACAAAGTGCCCAGTTCATCGAGAAACAGCGTGCCTTTGTCGGCTTCTTCAAACCTTCCGACGCGCGCTTTGGTAGCTCCGGTGAACGCCCCTGCTTCGTGGCCGAACAGTTCAGCCTCGATCAGCGTTTCGGGAAGCGCTGCGCAGTTCATGGTAACAAGCGGCTCATCCCAGCGGGTGGAGAGGCGATGCAAACGCTCGGCGATCAGCTCTTTGCCGGTCCCGCGTTCGCCGATGACGAGGACGGGGCGCTCCATGGGAGCCGCGCGGCTCGTGCGCTCGACCGCGTCAAGGAAGGCGCCGGACTGGCCGATAAATTGATTTTCGCGCTCCACCCGCACCTCCGTTTATGGCCAACATATAGGAATTTTTCCCAAGCCTTGGCAAGAAAAACCACATACTCTGTAGAGATAGGCCGCAAATTGTAAGGATTTCCGCCATTTTTCGAGTTTGGCACGCCGGTTGCAGAGTGAAGGGCAACAGCGGCTCACAGAGGCTTTCGCCCGAAAACTCCAAGAGCCAAACGCACTTTTAAGGGGAGGATCCCAGAATGTTCAACCGCCAGTTTCTCGACAGCAAGCTTGGACAAGCCGCGATGGCGAGCGTCCTTGCGATGACCGCGATGATCGCGCTCACCACGCAGTTCCAGGCCGCGCCCAGCGCCTTTGCGACGATCTCTGATCACAACCTCGCGGTCGAACTGGCTTGAGCCTTGTGATGACGGATCCCAAGTCCACACCTGTTTCCATCCCCCTAGGGCCGGAGCGCAAAGTCCCCGGTAAACGCGGTGGCTCCCTTACGGGCAGCAAAACCGCTGCTCCGGCCCGCCCCTCTTCGCACGCCGACCTTGCGCCGGTGCGCACCGGACAGCTCTCGCGACTGGACGCGGAAATCGAATCCTTGCGTCGCAGCCCCACTCCGACGCAAGCTCGCTCCGAGTACGCGCTCGGCGAGAGCGAAGAGCGCACCACCAACCCGTTTCTAGATGGAGTAGCCTTCATGGGCATTTTCAGCCGCACCAGGGATATTATCGCCGCCAACTTCAACGACATGTTGGACAAAGCGGACGATCCTTCGAAGATGATCCGCATGATCATCCTCGAAATGGAGGAGACGCTGGTTGAAGTGCGCGCCAGCGCAGCACGCACCATCGCTGACCAGAAGGAAATGCACCGCCACGTCGTCAAGCTCGACCGGCTTCAGGCCGACTGGGGCGAGAAGGCGCAGCTGGCGCTTTCCAAGGATCGCGAAGACCTGGCGCGCGCGGCTCTGGTTGAGAAGAAGAAGGCCGCCGACATGGGCGACCAGCTAAAGGCCGAGATCGCCGTGCTGGATGATGCGCTGCGCGCTTACGAAGCGGATATCGCCAAGCTGCAGCACCGCCTGCGCGAGGCCCGCAGCCGCCAGTCCGCGATCGCCGCGCGTCTGGAAAGCGCGGAAAACCGCGTCAAGCTGCGCACGCTGATGAGCACCGAGCGCACCGACGAAGCGCTGGCCCGGTTCGACCAGCTCGAACGCCGCGTCGACCACGCCGAAGGCCGCGCCGAAGCGCTCGACATTGCAAGCGGTGGGCCGAGCCTGTCCGACGAAATCGCCGCTCTCGAAGGCTCTGATGCCATCGATGACGAATTGGCTCAGATGAAAAAAGCGCTCGGCAAGAGCGCCAGCAAAGGGGAATAAACAATGGACGGCTTTTTCGCCCTCTTGATCGTGGCGACGCTTTTTATCGGGCTGCCTTGGGTGATCCTTCACTATGTGACCAAGTGGAAGACCGCCGCCACCATCACCTCGGACGATGAGGTGCTGCTGGAGGAACTCTATAACCTCGCCAAGCGGCTCGATGAGCGGATGGACACGGTTGAGCGCCTCGTCGCCTCCGATGATCCCAGCTTCACCCCGGTCAAGCGTCTGCAGGCCGATCAGGCCAGCGACAACCAGCAACTGCGTGAACTCGAATTGATGATGCAAGAGAAGAAAGGAACCAAGTCGTGAACTCCCCCCGCACAAAACTCTACCGTGACAAGCACAATGGCAAGATCATGGGCGTGTGCGCCGGAGTGGCGGAATACACCGGGATCGACGCCTTCTGGGTCCGCCTGGGCATGGTCGCGCTCACGATTGGTCTTGGCTGGCCGCTGTTCGCCTACTTCATCGTTGGGATGATCCTCAACAAGAAGCCGCCGCATCTCTACCGCGACGAGGGTGAGCAGAAGTACTGGCAGCGCGTTCGCCAGAGCCCGCACCGCACCGCGCGCGAAATCCGCGCCAACTTCCGCGATATTGACCGCCGTTTGGCCGCTGTTGAAGCGCACTATGTGAGCAGCAACCCGCGCCTGACCGCCGAAATCGAGCGGCTGCGTTAAGACAGACAACACCAGCAACAAGGGGGCACTACAATCATGGGCGAACTTATCCCGATCGTCGCGATCATCTTTGGCTGCACCATCCCCATGGTGGCCATCTGGGCCAAGCACAAAGAGAAGGTCGCCGCCATGCAGGTGACCACCACCGCCGAGCACACCGCTGAAAGAGCCGCGCAATATGCGGCGCAGGTTCAACGGCTCGAAGACCGGGTCCAGGTGCTTGAACGCATCGTCACGGACCGCGGTTACGATGTCGCCACGCAAATCGAAGCGCTGCGCGACACCCGCGAAACCGACGCCGCCAACGCCGGCATTCCGCTGAACCTACCCAATCAGGAGCGCGTGTGATGGACGGCGATATGAAGATCTTTGTCCTGCTGATCATCGCGATCTCGACAGTGGGCTGGATCGTCAACAACTGGATCCGCGCCAAGCACGGCTACCCCCTCGAGAACGAATGGGGCGGCCAGACCGAGGCCAACGACAGCGCTGAAACCAAGCGGCTGGAAGCGGAGAACGCCGAATTGCACTCCAAGCTTGATGCCATGCAGGACCGCATGATCGTACTCGAAAAGATCGTCACTGACCGCGGCTATTCGCTCTCGGAAGAGATCGAGGCGCTGCGCGATAGCAACGCGCCCGCCTCCAACAATGCCGGCGTCCCCCTCAATCTTGACCCGAAGGAAACAGCATGAGCCCCGATGCCGCCGCCATCATCGTCCCGCATCTTCCATGGATCATTGGTGCAGGCCTTGCGCTGGGAGCAGCCAGTGTCCTCGGCTGGATCCATACCACCAAGCTGCGGATCAAGCACGGCTACCCGCTCGAAGGCGCGTGGGGCCAGGCGATCAAGCCAGTGACCGATAACGAGGCCAAGCAACGCGTCGCGCTGCTGACCCAGGAAAACGCCGAACTGCGCGCAGAACTGGGCGCGGTCAAAGACCGGCTCATCAATGTCGAGCGCATCGTCACCGATGGCGGCTATGGCCTTGGCAGCGAGATCGAAGCGCTGCGCCAACGCTCGCTTGAAAACCGCAAAGACGAAGGGAACGCCTGATGGACCCTGATCTGCTCGGAATTCTTATGTTCGTGATCGTCATCACCGCTATCGTTGGCGCTTCAGTCAACGGGATCGTGCAGAAGTCGCTCGACTACAAGCGCTCGATCAACGCGGCCAAATCGCCCGAAGGCGGCGCGAAGGTGACCGAGATGCTTGAGCGCACGCAAACGATCGAAGATCGTCTGGCGGTGCTCGAGAGGATCGCAACAGACCCCGAAGCCCGACGCGGCGTCCTGCTCGCCGAAGAGATCGAGGCTCTGGTCGATGGGCGCGCTGAGAGGCTGAACGAGAAGGAGATCGGCTGATGTTTGGAGCGGATACCGAGCTTGTCTTTGGCGCGATGCAGATGGCGACCATCACCGCCGGTGTAACGGGCGCGGCGGTCTATCTTCTGATGCGCCGCAAGCGCAAAGCCAATCCCACCTCGAAAGCCCAGCCTCAAGACAGCTCTAAGGGCGATCTTGAAGAGCGCGTGCGCGTTCTGGAGCGGATCGCCACGGACCCGGCCCAACGCCTTGCCGAGGAATTTGAGCACCTCGAAAGAGCAGACAAGGCCGAGAAAAACGAGAAGGAACAGGCCTGATGAGCTTCTGGACCGCCATTGTCTGGATCGTCGCCATCGGCGCCATCGCCAGCGTCGTGCGCTCACGCATCAACGCGCGCGCCGGCATCACCGAGGACTATCTGGGCAACCAAAGCCTGGCGCGTCCCGACGATGCGGAAATCCAGGCCCGCGAACAGGCCGCGCAAGAGGAGATTGCAACGCTCAAGGAACGCATCGCCGTGCTTGAGCGGATCGCCACCGACAACAATTCCTCCGAGGCACGAGCCAGCGCGCAGATTGCCTCGGAAATCGAAGCCCTGCGTAGCCCTGACGCCGGATCAAACCCCACTCAACCCTCCAACCCCGACTGAGCGCTCGCAGACGCGCGCACGCGATTAACAACCAAGGATTTGAGCGATGATCGACGCCCCCTCCTTTACCCCCACCGCCGCCAGCTCGTTTGCCGGGCCCTTCGATCCCACCCTGGTGGTGGCTCTGACAGGCCTTATGGCGGTCACTCTTGTCGTCTTCGCGATGCTGCGCGGCTGGCAGGACTGGCTGGAATTGAAGCGCCGCGAACTCGATAACCTAACAGCGCCGGATCGCGGCTCGGAGGACAGCGCTAAGCTGAGCGTGGGCGCGGCGCGCATTGAACTCGCGGACATGAAAGAGCGGATCAAGAAGCTCGAAGCCATCGCTAGCGGGGTCGAGCTGTAACCGCACGCGGCCAATGCATGACACGCGGCTAGGCAAACGTCACATGCGCGCCTACATGGCTCGCCATGCGATCCCTGTCCGACATTCTCGAAGAGTACGAATTCCTCGAAGGCGATGAACGCTACCGCCTTCTGATCGAACTGGGCCGTGAGCTTGAGGGTATGCCCGACGCGCTCAAGACCGATGCGACCCTGGTGCGCGGCTGCTCGGCGGCGGTGTGGGTCTATCCGACCGAGGCGACGGACACGCTGCACTTCCTCGCGGACAGCAACGCAGCCATCACCAAGGGGATTGTCGCGCTGGTGATTGCAGCCGTTCAGGACAAGCCTGCGCGCGAAGTCGCCGCGATGGATGTGGCGGACGCGCTGGCCCCGTTCAACCTGAAGAACCAGCTATCATCGAACCGCACGCAAGGGGTTCCCAACATGATCGCGCTGGTCAAGGAACACGCCGCGCGGCTGGCGGCGGTTTAAGCGTCAGCGCGGCTACGCCCCCACGCTGTCGCGAACAACCGCAATCCCGGCCTCGCGCTGTTCCTTAAGTTCTTTCTTCAAGACCTGCGGATCGCGCGCAAAGACGAAGCCGAAACTGACCCCGCCTTCCTTGCCGATGGTTGCGTGATGCAGCTTGTGCGCCTGCACCAGCCGCTTGGCATACCCCTTCTTGGGGACCCATTTCCAATAGCGCTGATGCACCAGCCCATCATGAATTAGCGTGTAAATCACGCCGTAGAGCGAGATGCCCACGGCAAACCACCACAGCCAGTCCCAGTAAAGCGAGCCGTAGATATACATCGCAGCGTTGATCGTGCCGAAGACGACCGCGTAGAGATCGTTCGCCTCAAACATGTTGTCATGCGGTTCGTGATGGTCGCGGTGCCAGCCCCAACCCCAGCCATGCATGATGTATTTGTGCGCCCACCAGGCGAACAGCTCCATCCCGATAAGGGACGACATCACAGTGAGGACAATCTCGAGCCAGGTCATGCTGCCGCCTCCTTACGCTCGCCGCCTTCGCCAGCCAAGCCCGACGAAGCGCTGACATCGCCGACGCCCGCCTTCTTCGCGCCCGGGAGCGCCCACCACGGCACTTGCGGAGCGCGGTGGTGCTCAAGGTGATACCCGAAATGGAAGCAGGTGATAAGGCTGATGAGCGGGTGAAAATCGTTGCTGCGCGCCTTGTGCTTGTCCGCAAACGGCTTGTCCGCGGCCTGATGATGCGGGCGGAAGGTGCCGAAATAGAACAGCTGGAGCGAGGACAGCAAAGCAGGCGCGCCGTAAAGAACAAAAATTTTCAGGAAGTCGATGCCGAACACGAACAGATAAATGCCGACGACCGTGTGCACGAAGATCAGCGAGAACCAGCCGAAATAGCGCTTGAAGAAGGTCCAGTACCATTGGAGGAAATCGCCGGGATGTTCCTCGTCAAAATCGGGATCGCCCTTGTGCCCTGAAAGCTTGTGATGGACGAAATGCGCATCGCGCATCCGCTTCCACTTGAAGCCCGCGTAAAGCATCAAGAGCGGCGCACCGATCCAAGCGTTGACCCTAGGCCAGCCAGGCGCAAGCGTGCCGTGCATGGCATCATGGCAGATAATGAAGGTGCCCACGCTGAGCCAGATTTGCAGCACCGCCAGGCACAGCGCGAACGGCAGGCTGTTCCAGGTCAGCTCAAACACGAACATGCCGTAGAAATGCACAGCCAACCAACTGCCCGCCACGAGCGCCGCCAGCGACAGGCCGATCCCGCGCTGGACCGGCTGGCCTGGAAGGGCATGACGTGTGCTCATGATGGAAATACGCTTAGGGAGGCCGTTTGGGTGCGTATAGTGTTTTGATGGGTGGCAGGTAGCGGGAACAAAAACTCTACAGACTTTTCGAGATGTCTTGGAATGGGTCGTAACCAGACAGGCAACTTGGCGAACCGCGGCCCTCAGTCCTTTGCGCTTACCCCTACTCTGGAAAAAACACTTCGCGCAGATGCTCGCTGATCCTCGCCGGGCGCAGTGTCTTTGCATCAATGCAGCACCAGCTCGACTTGACCTCCGCCAGCACGTCTTCGCCGCGCTTGATCACCGTGTGATAGAAGGCGCGTGCGCCGTTGTAGCGTTCGAGCACCGTGCTCGCGATCACGTCATCTTCGAGGAAGGCCGGCTTGCGATAGGTGATCTCATGCTTGAGCGCGACCCACGCCTTGCTCGTCACTTCTTCCGCTGGAGCCAGCCTATTCCAATGCGCCAGAACCGCGTCCTGCACCCAGTTGAGATAGCGCGCGTTGTTCACATGCCCCATGAAATCGATGTCATCGGGGACAACCTTGATGGGAAACGCAAACGGCGCGGCCTTTCCAGCGTCATGAGGCGATGTTGCTGACATGGATGTAAGTTAGGCGTGTTTGGATCGAGAATCCATCACGAAATGCCTCCGTTTCCAACCCAATTGTGGATCGGCCCTGCCTCTAGGCACGCAGGCAGCCGATCCGCGCTTCATCTGGCAGTCATCAATGTCGCAAAGCCGCGACACGATCATACATTCCAAGACGTGCCTTTCCGCCGTTCGGTCTCATAATGCATTGCATTAAGAGCCGCCGCAAAAGAGCCGGCTTTGCTGATTGAGAAAGGATTTGTGTGATGACTACGCTGAACCCATATTTCGCCCCCATCGCGCTGGGCCTGAGTGCCATGGTCGCCGTTCCCGCCGCTGCGGCCGAGAGCGAAGCTGCGACCGGTTGGGATAAGGCCGCAACCTTCCAGGTCGAACTGGAAGAGCTGGAGCGCGAGGTCAATCTGTCGGGCCGCATCTCGCGCGTGGAAGAGCGCGTCCTGGAAGACCGCATCGACACGCTCGAAGCCCGGTATGAGCGCTACGCCGAGGACGGTCTCACCGAAAAGGAGATCAAGCGGCTCGAAGGCGATCTTGAGGATCTGGAGCGCGACGTCGACGCGCGCATCCGCGACCGGGACTTGCGCCGCTTCTGAGTAGGGCCGAGACGCCCGGATGCCCAGCCGCGCATTTGCTGCGCGTGACATCTTGCCAGCCGGGGTTTGCCAGCCTAGCCAGCGCGCATGGCCAGCAAACCCCGCACCCTTTACGAAAAGATCTGGGACGCTCACGTCGTCGAGACCCGCGAAGACGGGACCTCGCTGATCTATATTGACCGGCACCTGGTCCACGAAGTGACCAGTCCGCAGGCCTTTGAAGCGCTGCGTCTGGCGGGACGCCGCGTGCGCCGCCCGGAACTGACATTGGCTGTGCCCGATCACAACCTGCCCACCACACCTCGCGTGGGCGCGGATGGCGAGCGCCTGCCGATCGCCGACCCGCAAAGCGCCGCCCAGCTCGCCGCGCTGGAGAAGAACGCGCCCGATTTCGGCATCCGCTATATCGAGGCGACGGCGGCGGAGCAGGGCATTGTCCATGTCGTCGGCCCCGAACAGGGTTTCTCGCTGCCCGGCACCACGATTGTCTGCGGCGATTCGCACACGGCCTGCCATGGCGGGCTTGGCGCGCTGGCCTTCGGGATTGGCACCAGCGAGGTGGAGCATGTTCTCGCGACGCAGACACTGCTGCTGCAACCCTCGGAGTCCATGGAAGTGCGCGTAGAAGGCGCGCTTGGCCCCGGCATATCCGCGAAGGACCTGATCCTCTACATCATTGGCGTCATCGGCGCGGCGGGTGGCACAGGCTATGTCATTGAATATCGTGGCCCCGTCTTCGAGGCGATGAGCGTCGAGGAGCGTCTGACCGTGTGCAATATGAGCATTGAGGCGGGCGCGCGCGCCGGCCTGATCGCTCCGGATGAGACGGTCTATCGCTACCTCAAGAACCGGCCCATGGCGCCCAAGGGCGAGGCTTGGGACCAAGCGCTCAGCTACTGGCGCACGCTGCACAGCGATGAGGGCGCGCAGTTTGCCAAGTCGGTGGTGATCAACGCCGCGCAGGTCGCGCCGACGGTCACCTGGGGCACCAGCCCCGAAGATGTCGTGCCGATCACCGGCAGCGTCCCTTCGCCCGACAGTTTCACCGATGAAAGCAAGCGCGACGCGGCGGCCAAGAGCCTCGACTATATGGGCCTCACACCCGGCACCGCGATGCGCGATATCCCGGTTGAGAACATCTTCATCGGCAGCTGCACCAACAGCCGCATCGAAGACCTGCGCAGCGCGGCGGCAATCCTGAAGGGCCGCAAAAAGGCCGATAACGTGCGCTGGGCAATCGTCGTTCCCGGATCGGGTCTGGTGAAGGCGATGGCCGAAGACGAAGGGCTGGACCGGATATTCACCCAGGCCGGCTTTGAATGGCGCGAGCCGGGGTGTTCCGCGTGCCTGGGCATGAACCCTGACAAGGTACCCGCCGGTGAGCGCTGCGCCTCCACCTCGAACCGCAACTTCGTCGGGCGTCAGGGGCCCGGCAGCCGCACGCACCTCGTCTCGCCCGCCATGGCGGCGGCGGCGGCGGTGACCGGAAAGCTTACCGATGTGCGCGAGCTTTCTTGACGGGCGGCTGCCATTGCGGCGCGGTCAGGGTTACCGTGGCGCACAAGCCTCCTTTCGTGAACTTCTGCGACTGTTCGCTGTGCGCCAAATCGGGCGGCGTGTGGGGCTATTACGAGAGCGCACACGTCAGCATCGAGGGTGAAACCCATGGCTATCGCCGCGTCGATTATGACGAACCCGCGGTCGAAATACACTCATGTCCGGTTTGCGGAACGACCACCCACTGGGCCACGACCGAACACCTGGTAAGCGATCGCATGGGAGTAAATGTGCGGGTTTTCGCGCCCGACGAGCTCTATGGGATAGAAGCGCGCTTTCCCGATGGGCGCAACTGGACCGGCGAGACCGAACCACGCCAGCGCCGTCCGCTTGGCAAGTTGGGGGTTGACGCCTTCGTCTAGACGCACTCCGCTTGCAAAGAGCGCATCAGCGCCGCATGACACGAAACATGACTGACAAGACCCCCGACCCCGACTCCAAGTCAAACTCAAACCTAGCGATGGGCGTCGCCGCCATTGGCTCCGCTGCCGTCGCGGCGGCGCTGCTCTATGCAGGCCGCCGTTTCCTTAAAAAGCCCGAAGACAGCGCTATCGGAGCCGATCAGGCCAAGACGGCGCCTTCAGGCGAACCGCCCGAAACCGACTAAGACGCCGCACGCAACCATGGAAAAGCTCACACGCGTTGAGGGGCAGGCGATCCCGTTCGGCCGCAAGAACGTCGACACCGACGTCATTATCCCGGCCAAATGGCTCAAGACCATCACCCGCGACGGCCTGGGCGCCGGCGCGTTTGAAACCGTGCGCGAGGTGGAGGGCAACGTCTTTGACGATCCCGCCTACCAAGGCGCACCAATCCTGATCGCCGGCGACAATTTCGGCTGCGGATCAAGCCGCGAGCACGCCGCCTGGGCGATGCTGGACCTCGGCATACGCGCGGTCATCGCGCCCAGCTATTCCGACATATTCTCAGGCAACGCGGTCAAGAACGGGATCCTGCCCGTCGTTCTTCCGCAAGAGGCGATCGACCGTCTGATGGAAGTGGCGCAGCAAGGCTCGCCCATCACGGTTGATCTGGAGACACAGACCGTCACCACCCAGTTTCAGGATCGTTTCCCCTTCGAGATCGATCCATTCCGCAAACACTGCCTGATGGGCGGGCTTGATGAAGTGGCGCTTACGCTTGAGCGGGATGACGCCATTGCCCGTTTCGAAGACACACGATCCACCGGACAAAGCTGGCTGGCCGCCGGCACCAACGCATAAGGGAGAGATGCCACAATGAAAGCCATTCGCACGCACGAAGTGGGCGGCCCGGAAACCCTCACTCTGGATGAGATTGACGTTCCCACTCCCGGCAAGGGCGAAGTGCTCGTCGCGGTCAAGGCTTGCGCGATCAACTATCCCGATACGCTGATGATCCGCGACCTCTATCAGTTCAAGCCCGAGCGTCCCTATTCGCCCGGCGGTGAGCTGGCGGGAATTGTCGAGGCGGTTGGCGAAGGCGTTGAGAATTACAAGGTCGGCGACCGGGTTATGGCCGGTATGGGCAATGGGGGCCTGCGCGAAAAGGCCATCGTGCCCGCAAACCGAATGTTCCCGATCCCCGATGGCGTGGCGTTCGAGAAAGCCGCCTCGCTGCTGATGACCTACGGCACCACGATCCATGGCCTGAAGGATCGCGGTCACATCAAGGAAGGCGACGTTGTCCTGATCCTGGGCGCGGCGGGCGGCGTGGGCCTGTCCGCTGTGGAACTGGCCAAGGCCTATGGCGCGCGCGTGGTCGCCGCGGTATCAAGCGAGGCCAAGGGCGAAGTCGCCAAACAAGCGGGCGCGGACGAGGTTGTGATCTATCCGCGCGAAGAGATGGACAAGGCCGCCTCCAAGGAGCTTGCGGGCGCGTTCAAGGCGGCCTGCGGCCCCAATGGCGCGAACATCGTCTACGACATTGTCGGCGGCCAATACTCCGAGCCCGCTCTGCGCTCCATTGCGTGGGAGGGCCGCTTCCTTGTGGTCGGCTTCCCGGCCGGTATCGCCAAGATGCCTTTGAACCTGACGCTCCTTAAGAGCTGCGATATCTGCGGTGTCTTCTGGGGCGCGTTCACCGCGCGCGAACCGGCCAAGTTTGTCGCCCAGGTGCAAGAGCTCTTCCAGCTGATGAAGGACGGCAAGATCGACCCGCTGGTCTCCGAGACCTTCCCGCTCGAACGCGCGGGAGAAGCCATCGCCAAGTTGGAAAACCGCGAGGCGGTGGGCAAGCTTGTTGTTACTATGGATTAAGGGGATCGGGGGATGAAGGCCATGCAGGCGCGCGGATCATCCTTGCTGCATACCGCGCCCCGGCCTATTTGTGCCCTGCACCCAATTCGGAGGGACCGATGACCGATTTCAAAGACCGCGAACGCGCCGAGGAAGCTCACTTTGCGCTGGACGAGGAGTTTCAGTTCAGGATTTCCGCGCGCCGCAACCGCCTTCTGGGCGAATGGGCCGCTGGCCTTATGAACCTAACCGCCGAAGAGACCGACGCTTACAAGAAATCGGTCGTGCAGGCCGACTTCGAAGAAGCGGGCGATGAAGACGTGATCCGCAAGTTGCTGGGCGATCTTACCGCTGCCGACACCGATGTCAGCGAAGCCGACATTCGCACAAAGCTCGAAGAAATGGCGATCGAAGCGAAGCGTCAGCTCGAAGCCGATCATTAAACCGCAAACGGAGCACACCCCATGCCGATGAAGGGCGAAGACATCCTTGCCGCGATTGAAGCGGAGCTGCCCGGCTGCGTGGTTGAGCTCACCGATCTGGCGGGTGATGATAATCATTGGGCCGCGCGCGTCACGGCGCCGCAATTTGCGGGTATGACGCGCGTTGCGCAGCACAAGATGGTCTACGCCGCCTTTGGTGACAAGATGGGCGGCGAGCTGCACGCCTTGCAAGTCACGACCGTGGTTCCCAAGTAATCGAAACAAGGCGGCGCGCTGCCTGTTCAGCGCCCGTCACCCGAGACACCCTAGTGAGAGGCCCCAAGTCTGATGGCTGATACCAACGAACGCATCTCCACCCTCGTCGGCGACAACGACGTCGTCCTGTTCATGAAGGGCACCCCGCTCTTCCCGCAATGCGGCTTTTCGAGCCGAGCGGTTGCCATCCTCGATCATGTTGGCGTGACCTATGAGAGCGTCGACGTGTTGCAGGACATGGAAATCCGCCAGGGTATCAAGACCTTCTCCGACTGGCCGACCATCCCCCAGCTTTACGTCAAGGGTGAGTTCGTCGGCGGCAGCGACATCATGATGGAAATGTTCGAAGCGGGCGAACTGAAGCAGCTGATGGACGAAAAGGGCGTCGCCCAGGCTGAAGCCTAACTCATCTCAAATCCAGTCGGGCCGAAATCTGTGATTTCGCGAGCTCGACCGCGCGCCGGCAAGTGCCCCGAAGCGAAAGCGAAGGGAACAGCACTGAGGACAAAAGAAAAGCCGCTTTGGGTGACCAAACCCAAAGCGGCTTTCTTAGCACGGGGAGGTAAGACCAGAGACCAGGAAGATCTCACCTCGTTTTGAAGACCACTGGGTCTGCCTCTAAGTATGCACCTTTCGTGCCAAACTTCTCCAATCTTTATAAATCAGGGGTTTGCAAGGTTAACGCGCTGGTGGGCAGCCTCTGGAATGTAAAGTGTCCCGACACAGACCTCATGAAAAACTGCGTAGGGGCCGGTTCACGAATTCGAAACCGCGCGGCAACGGCGCGCTTGGCAAGAGGCTGTGGCCCCGGCATCAGGAACCCATGAGCGATTCCACCGTCGATTCCGCCGCCTCATCTCATGGCCCCTCCCCCACTTCCTCTCCGGCGCAGCCCGAAGGGATCCCGGCCGCCACCATCATCATCTATCGCGCCTGTCCCGAGGGCGGCGCGCCGCAAGTGCTGATGACCGTGCGCTCGCGCAGCATGGCCTTTGCTGGCGGCATGGCGGTGTTTCCAGGCGGGCGCGTGGACCCGGCGGATTTTGCGCTGGCGGAAACGGTCGCAGCGGACAGCGGGCTTAGCCTTGATGAAGCCGCACACCAGATCGCCGCGGTCCGCGAAACGCTTGAGGAAACCGGCCTGGCGCTGGGTCTAAAGGGAGACATCACCGCTGAGACGGCCAAGGCCGCGCGCGAAATGCTCGAGGAGACCAAGACCCTCACTCCGGTTCTTGACGCTTTTGGTTGGACGCTCGACCTCGATCAGATCGTGCCGTTCGCGCGTTGGTACCCCAAGAACGAGAACCTCGCCCGCGTTTACGACACGCGCTTCTACCTTGCCGATCTGGGCACAGGCGCGGTCGAAATCTCGGTCGACAATTCGGAAAACACGCGCCTGTTCTGGATCAGCGCGCAAGGCGCGCTTGATCTCGCCGAGACGGGCGAAATCAAGCTGATCTTCCCCACGCGTCGCAATCTGGAACGCCTGGCCTTGTTTGCCAGCTTTGCCGAAGCGCGCGCGCAGGCCGAGGCGATCCCGGTCAAGACGATCGTGCCCAAGGTCGATGACAGCACAGGCAAGCTGATGCTCACCATCATCGAGGATGCGGGCTACCCGATCACCGCGGAACTGCTCGAAAGCGTGGCGCGCGAATAGATATCCCGCGCGCTTAGCGGCGGCTGATGTATTCGCGACGGTTGGGCTCAAAGCTCACGACGCGATAACCGCGCTCGGCCATTTCCTTGCGATAATCGTACTTCGCATCGGCCACTTCGCGGCGGTATTCCTCCTTGGCATCCACCCGGTCTTCGTAATCGGTCGCGCGCCGCAAATCGCTGCGCAGTTCGCGCTTCGCTTCGCTGAGGTCGGTCTTGTAGTCGACCCACCACGGATTGCTGTCGTTGTTGGGAGAAGCCCGGGTTCCCCGCTGCCCATCAACTACGACAGCAATCCGTGGTGGGTCGACTACAAGACCGACCTCAGCGAAGCGAAGCGCGAACTGCGCAGCGATTTGCG
>JBCBYM010000045.1:0-17714 GCA_039815865.1 Pseudomonadota bacterium | reverse complement strand
GGAGGTGCGCCTTGTGCGCTCGGGCGAGGCGAAGGCGAACGTTACCGCCAGCTTTGAGTTCGCCGCTCTGCCGCCGCTTATCGCCGAGGCGCTGGACGAGGCGGACATAGAGTGCGAGCCGGGCGAGCCGCTGCTCATCCGCCGACAGGTCAAGGCCGATGGCGGGTCCAAGGCGTTTGTGAACGACCAGCCCGTCAGCGCGGCGCTGCTGCGATCGCTTGGCCCCGCTTTGGTGGAGCTGCACGGCCAGCACGATGATCGCGGCCTTGTGAACCCGCGCGGGCATCTGGCGTTGCTGGATCGGTATGCGGGCACGGATCTTGAGGGCTTGCGCGCCGCTTATGAGGGCTGGGCGCGGGCCGAAGCGCAGTTGGCCGAGGCGCGCCGCGCCGTCGAGAAGGCCAAGGCCGATGAAGAGCTCCTGCGCGCGCATCTGGCGGAGCTTGAGACCTTGGCGCCCGAGATCGGCGAAGAGCAGACGCTGGCGGAACAGCGCATCGACTTGCAAAAGGGGGAGAAGCTTTCAGGCGATCTCCAAGAGCTGCGCCACATGTGGGAGGGTTCGGATTCCCCGCTCGCCAACCTCAGGGTCGCTGCGCGCAAACTCGACCGGATCGCCGGTGAGCACGAATTGCTGGCGCAAGCGCTCGCAGCGCTGGACCGCGCGGTGATCGAAGCGGGCGAGGCGGAGGACAAGCTTGTCGCCGCCGGCCACGCGCTGATCCACGATCCGCAAGCGCTCGACGCGGCGGAAACGCGGCTCTTTGAACTGCGCGCGCTTGCCCGAAAGCATCGCTGCGAGGTTGATGGCTTGCCCGGCCTGATGGTCGAAATGCGCGGCAAACTCGAAGCGATCGAAGGCGGCGAAGCGCATCTCGGCGGGCTTGAGACAGCGGCTGACAAAGCCCGCGAGGCATATGTGAAGGCCGCTGCCAAAGCCTCGGACGCGCGCGCCAAGGCGGCCAAGCGGCTCGACAAGGCGGTGGCGGCGGAACTCGCGCCCTTGAAGCTTGACGCCGCGCGCTTCCAGACCGCGATCGCAGCATTGCCAGAGGAGCGCTGGGGCGCGCTTGGCCAGGATACAGCTGAATTCCTCATCGCCACCAATCCCGGCGCGCCGTTCGCGCCGCTTGCCAAGATCGCCTCAGGCGGCGAGCTGTCGCGGTTCATCCTCGCGCTCAAGGTGGCGCTGGCGGAAAAGGGCGGGGCGGGCACCATTATCTTTGACGAGATCGACCGCGGTGTCGGCGGCGCGGTCGCCAGTGCAATCGGTGAGCGTCTGGCGCGCCTTGCGGCTGAGGAAGGCCAGCTTCTCGCCGTCACGCACTCACCGCAGGTCGCCGCGCGCGGGTCTTTGCACTACCTTATCGCCAAATCGTCGAGTGGCATCGTCACCAAGACCAGCGTCGTTGAATTGGACCCATCGGGTCGCCAGGAAGAGATAGCGCGTATGCTCTCGGGTGCGGAAATCACTTCCGAAGCGCGCGCGCAAGCGGATCGGCTTTTGGAAGGCGTGTGATGGAAATTATCGGCGGTATCGTTCTCTCTGTGGTGGCCATGGTGCTGTTAGCCGCGCTTGGCCTGACGACCGTGTTCGCGCTCGGCTTCATGATGATCCTCGGCCTGCTTACCAATATGAGCTTCAAGCGGCTCTTCTTCGTCTCCTTCGCGATGGGGCTAGCCGCGCCGGTTCTGCTGGGCGCGGCGACCTTTGCTGCGTTCGAAGACGGATCCTTGGAGCGCGATCTGCGCGCTGAACTGGGCGATGTGATCACTTTGCCCGATGACACCGGGCCCGGCAGCTGGCGCGATGCCTTGCCCCGACTGCGCGAGCTGCAAAGCGATATCGAGAACGGCGATCTGGAAGACGAAGAGATCGAGCGCCGGATCGAAGAGGTGTTCTCAGACGCCGGCGTCCAGCTCAACCTTGACGAGACCGAGGCGGGCAATGAGGATGATGCGATCCAGATCACAATCGACTAAGCTTGCAGGCGCCATGGAATCACTTACGCAAGCCGACGCCGCCAACGAATTGATGCGCCTTGCCAAACAGATCGCGCATCACGACAAGCTCTACCATGCGCAGGATGCGCCTGAGATCACCGATCAGGAATACGATGCCCTCGTGCGTCGCAATCGTGAGCTCGAAGAGGCGTTCCCGCATCTGATCCGGAACGATAGTCCGTCGAAGAATGTCGGCCATCAGATTGCGGCCTCGCCGCTTAGCAAGGTCACCCACGAGGTTCGCATGATGAGCCTCGACAACGCCTTTTCCGATGAGGAACTCATTGAATTCTTCGGGCGGGTCCGGCGCTATCTGAACCTTGCTGAGGGCGAGCCCATAGGCTTTACCGTGGAAGACAAGATTGACGGGCTTTCCTGCTCCTTGCGCTATGAAAAGGGCACGTTGGTGCGGGCCGCCACGCGCGGCGATGGCCAGGTGGGCGAGGATGTGACCGCCAATGTCGCACACATTTCGGACATCCCCCAGGAGCTGCCGGAAGGCGTCCCCGATATCTTCGAGGTGCGCGGCGAGGTCTATATGGAGCGTGCCGCCTTTGCCGCGCTCAACGAAAAGGCCGAGGCTGAGGACACCAGGCGCTTCGCCAATCCGCGCAACGCGGCAGCGGGGTCTTTGCGGCAAAAGGACGCAAGCGTGACGGCCAAGCGCCCCCTTCGCTTCTGGGCGCATGGCTGGGGTGCGGCTTCGTCCATGCCCGGCGACACGCAAGCCGAAGTTGTTTCGGCGCTGCGCCAATGGGGTTTTCCCATCTCGCCGCTGTTTGCCCGGTTTCAAAGCGCCGAAGCGCTTATTGCGCACTACAACACCATTGGATCTGAGCGCGCCGATCTGCCCTATGAAATCGACGGAGTGGTCTACAAGGTGGACCGGCTCGACTGGCAAGCGCGCATGGGCTTTGTCGCCAAAGCGCCGCGCTGGGCCATCGCGCGCAAATTCCCGGCGGAAAAGGCCGAGACCACGCTGGAAGCCATCGACATCCAGGTCGGGCGCACCGGCAAGCTGACGCCGGTTGGCCGCCTTGCGCCTGTGCTGGTGGGCGGGGTGACGGTCACCAATGTCACGCTCCACAACCGCGATGAGATCGAGCGCTTGGGCGTGCGTCCAGGTGATAGGGTGGTGATCCAGCGCGCGGGCGATGTCATCCCGCAAGTGGTCGAAAACCTCACTCGAGATGTGCCGCGAGAGCCTTTCGCCTTTCCGGATCGTTGTCCTGAATGCGGCAGCGAAGCGGTGGCGGAGGAAGGCGAGGTTGATGTGCGCTGCACCGGCGGCCTCATCTGCCCCGCGCAGCGCACCGGGCGGCTGGAGCATTTCGTGAGCCGCAAAGCGCTCGATATCGAGGGGCTGGGCTCTAAGACTATCGCGCAATTCTTTGAGTTGGGATGGCTCGAGAGTCCAGCTGATATTTACCGTCTAAAGACCCGAAAAGAAGCGATTTTGGCGCTCGAAGGGTGGCAGGATAAGTCTGTGGATAACTTGTTGGCGGCTGTGGAAGAAAAGCGCGCGCCCGATGCCGCGCGGCTGCTCTTTGGCCTGGGCGTGCGCCATGTGGGCGAGACCACGTCGCGCGATCTGATGAAGGCTAAGGGCTCGCTTCCTGCTCTGCGCCAGGCGGCCGAGGCCTTCAGCGCCTATCGCGAGGCCCACCCGCGCGGCAGTGACGAGAAAGCCTCGCCCTTCAAGACCCGCATGGACGAGGCCGCAAAGGAGATGCTCGGCGTCAGCGACGGAGTGGGCGCGACGGTCGCGCATTCGCTCGCTGACTTTTTCCATGAGCCGCACAATGTCGCGGTATGGGAGGACATGCTGAGCGAAGTGACCCCGCCGCTTTACGAGGTCGAAGTTCTCGACAGCCCCGTGGCGGGCAAAACCGTGGTCTTCACCGGCAAGCTCGAAACCATGAGCCGCGACGAGGCCAAAGCGCAGGCCGAAAAGCTGGGTGCCAAGGCTTCGGGCTCGGTCAGCGCCAAGACCGATTTGCTGGTCGCCGGGCCGGGCGCGGGCTCCAAGCTCAAAAAGGCTGAGAGCTTGGGCATCGAAGTCATTGACGAAGCGGGCTGGGCTGCGATTGTGGCTCAGGCGGGCTAGCCCCGCATCCAAAGGGGGATTACATGAAAGTTCTGTACGAGAGCGAGCGGCTGGGCGGGCTGTTCCTGATGCTGGGCGCGGCGTCGCTGTTGTTCATCATCGTTGAATATATCGTGCTTTCGTCCGGCGCGCCGAGCCTCGATAACTTGCCAGAGCGCGCGGCGTATTTTCTGGAACGCTACCCCTCCTTTGCCCGCGGATGGCATTTCGAGGTGGTGGCAATGGCGCTGGTCGGCGCGGGCGCTTTGGTGCGGCTCGACAGCCCGGCCAAGGCGGGATGGGCGCTTGTCGCCATCGGTGTTGCCGCCGTGCTGCCGATGTATCCGCTGATGATAGGGGGCTACCCTCCTGTTCTGGAAGCCGCGCAAGAGGACGCGCTGGCTTACAAGGTTCTCAATGAGATCGCCTGGGAGATCTTTATTGCCGGCAATATGATCCTCAATTTGGGGGTGGCTTTGGCCTTCTGGCTGGAATGTCGAGCGTCTCCTGAGCGGCCACCGCGCTGGCTCATGTGGATCGGCTTTGGTGCCAATCTGATTGCGGGGCTGGGCATGCTGGGGATGCACGCCGGGTTGCCCATTCCGATCGCCATCGCGGGCAACTTCGCGCTCGTCGGATTTCTCGTTCTGGCCGTTTTCGGGGCGTTTCTGGCGTTCAGGCGCGAGCCCAAGCCCGAATGAGCCTGCTCCACGACCTCCACCCCCAAGCGCTGCGCATCGCCGATAGCCTGCGCGCGCGACGAGAAAGGATCGCGGTGGCCGACGGCGCGACGGGCGGGCTGATCATGGCGAGCTTGCTCACGGTTCCGGGCGCGCTCGACTTCTTCAAGGGCGGAGGCGTGGTCTACTCGTTCAAGGCGCGCGATGCGCTCTTCGACCTCCCGCGTGAGGCCTATGACGGCATGACGTCAGCAACTGAGGACTACGCCCTGCTGCAAGCGCGCGGCATTCGCGATCGGATGAATTCGAGCTGGGGGATCGCCGAAAGCGGCTCAGCCGGGGCAAGCAAGCACCCGCTCGGCGTTCATTCGGGACGCAGCGTGGCGGCGGTGGCAGGGCCAGGTGTTGAGCGCGTCGCGGTGATCGAGACCCAAAGCGATGACCGCATTGCCAATATGGAAAGCTTCACAAAGAACGCGCTCGACCTGCTCGAAGCCGCGCTGACCGATGCCCGGTAGAAGGCGCGTTTCGCAAGAAACTTGAAAAAAATCGGCAGGCGGCGTCGAATCCCAAAAGCGAGCTTCGTCTTGGTGTCAGAGCCTCGCCACAAACAGCGCGGGGCCGATGACGGAGAACACTCATGCAATACATGTTGCTGATCAACGAAGATGAAAGCGTCTACGCCGGTGAAGAGGGCGCAGCGTTGATGGAGAAGACCCTGGCTGGCCATATGAAGCTGATCGAGAAGCTCAGCGTCAGCGGCAAGGAATGGTCCGGCAATCGCCTGAAGAGCGGCAGCACCGCTACCACGATCCGCTACAAAGCGGGCGATTACGCGGCGGGTGGGGGCGCTCTGCACGATGGCCCCTTTGCTGAGACCCATGAAGAGCTCGGCGGGTATTACATCGTCGAGGCCGAAAACCTTGAAGAGGCCATTGAATGGGCGCGGCTTATCCCGGTTCCGGGTGACGGCGCGGTCGAAATTCGCCCGATCTGGCCCGACGAGGACATGTGATGGCGCGCGCGCCCGGAGATACGCACACCGTGCGCAATCCGGGCGCGGGGTTTGCGCGCGATCTTGCGCAGGCGCGGCCTATGGTGGTTGCAGCGTTGAGCGCGCATCTGCGCGATCTGGATGCGGCGGAAGAGGCCTTTGCCGAGGCTTGCGCGGCGCTCAGCGAAGCGGACGCCGTTCCCGACAACCTGGCCGGCTGGCTCATCACGGTGGGCAAACGCAAAGCGATCGATGCGATCCGAAAGCGCGGCGCGCAGCAGCGCGCAGGCGAGAGCGCGGCCTATCTTGAGCATCCCGAAGGAGGCGACATGGGCGAGGTTATCGAGCTTCCCGAACCCATTGCCGATGAACGCTTGCGGTTGATCTTCATCTGCTGCCACCCCGCGCTGGCCCTCGACGCGCGCGCGGCGCTCGCGCTCAAAGTGATCTGCGGCCTGCCGGTCAGCGAGATCGCGCGGCTGTTCCTGGTGCCTGAGCCGACCATGTATCAGCGCATCACCCGCGCCAAGGCGAAGATCCGCGATGCGGGGGTCTCGTTCGAATTGCCGCCGCGAAAGGCTTGGGATGAGCGGATCGAAGCGGTGCTGCTGACGCTCGAGCTGGCCTACACCGCCGCCTATCAGGACGCCGCGGGTTCGCGCCCCGGCAATGAAGGGGGTGAGCTGGCTGAAGAGATTGAACGGCTCGCGCAAATCTTGGCTGCGCTCTTGCCCGGCGAACCCGAGGCGCTGGGCATGGCCGCTTTGGTGACGCTGGCGCGCTCGCGCGAAGGGGCGCGGGTGGATGCGGCGGGCGCGATGGTGCCTTTGTCGAAGCAGGACACCGCGCGCTGGGATTTGGAGCGGGTTGAGCGCGCGCGGGCCTGGCTCGACGAGGCGCAGAGCTTTGAACGGATCGGGCCGTATCAGATCATGGCCGCGATCCAGCTGACGCAGGCGCGGCGGCATTTTGATGGCGCGACCGACTGGCGGGCCATTCTGGCGCTGTACGAGGCGCTCATGATGCTGCGTCCGGGACCGATTGTGGCGTTGAACCGGGTTCTGGCGCTGGCTCAGGTTGAAGGGGCGGCGCGCGCGCTTGAGGAATTGGAAG
The DNA here is from genome assembly GCA_039815865.1 of Pseudomonadota bacterium. Taxonomy (GTDB): domain Bacteria; phylum Pseudomonadota; class Alphaproteobacteria; order Sphingomonadales; family Sphingomonadaceae; genus Erythrobacter. Next base: position 10,837 of record JBCBYM010000045.1, on the reverse strand, counting down.
CGCTTGACCTTGGCTCGATGGAAGCGGCGCGCCCGGTGCTGGTGGCGCGCGCGCGTCTTCTGGAAGAAGCGGGGCGGGTGGACGAGGCGCTGGGCTTTCTCAACCGCGCGCTTGGCAGCGATCCAGCGCGCGCCGAGCGGCTGTATCTCGAAAGCTGGCAAAAGCGCCTTAGGCGCGCGTGAGCGCCCCTTTAGAAAGCCGGAGTTAGCGCCGGTTCTGCCAGCCCAAACGCGCGCGCTCACGCCCTGTGAGGCGGCGGCGCATCCACAGGATCGCCCAGTCCCCGCGTTGCAGCCTTTCACGCGGAGCAAAGCCAGCGCGTTTGCAGGCCCGGCGCACCCTGTCTTCCTGTTCGCCCGCCAAGAGACCCGCCAGCAGGAGATCGCCGCCCGGCGCCACACTGGCGGCAAAATCGGGCGCAAGCTCCACCAGTGGCCCAGCCAGAATGTTGGCGATCAGCAGGTCATAGGGACCGCGCAGCTGCAAGAGCGGGTCCTTCATCCCATCGGCGATCACCATCGTCATCGCTCCGGGGCCGGAACCCAGCGTCATGTGGTTGAGCCCGGCGTTGTCTTCGACCACCTCGGCGCAAACCGGATCAATGTCCGATGCCGTCGCTTCGGCGTGGGGCCACAATTTGAGCCCGGCAAAGCCCAGCAGCCCGGTGCCCGTCCCGATATCGGCGATCCGCGTTGCGACGCGCCCTTGAGCCTTCATCCGGCCCAGCATCTCCAGACACCCGGCGGTTGTCTCGTGCTGGCCGGTGCCAAAAGCTTGCGCGGCGGGGATGACAAAGTCGATCACGTTGTCGTTGGCGGGAAAATCGGGGGTGTGAACGTGGAAAGGCCCGGCGCTGATCGGCGGCGTTCCTTGCTGGCTGAGGCTGAGCCAGTCTTCATCCGGCAGTTTCTCTATCGTGATGGGAGGCGCATCGCTTTCAAACAGACCGGCCAGCGCTTGGGCCTGATCGGCCCCCGGTTTGTGCGGATACCAGCCTTCCAGCACCCAGTCCTGAGGGCGATCCTCGGCTAGCTCGCGGCCCGCGATCACGAGGTCAAAGTCCCATTCCTCGATCTCGTCATGCGCCAACAGCGCAGCCTGAACCACACGCTTGGGCGCGTGGGCCGTCAGTTTCCAGCTTGTCATACGACCCTGCTTGCCCTCCTAGCGAACGAAGCTTGCCCCATTTGCATCAATCACAGCGCCCGTCATGCTCGGCGGCGCATCGAGCGCGCAAAACGCGATCACCTTGGCGATCTCCTCGGGCTCGGCCACCCGGCCAAGCGGGATGTCGGCCAAGAGGCCCGGCCCGCCGCGTGTTTCCAGATAATCACCAGCCATGGCGGTGTCAGTGAAACCGGGGGTTACCGCAAAGCTAAGTATTCCTTCGTGGGCGAACCCGCGCGCGATGGTCTTGTGCATGGCGACCATGCCGCCTTTGGCCGCGGCGTAATGCCAGTGCGCCGGGCTGTCGCCCCGGTAAGCGGCGCGGCTGGCGACGTGGACGATGCGCCCGCCAACCCCGCGCTGCTGCCAGTGACGGATCGCAAGGCGCGAGAGTTGGGCGGCTGCGGTGAGGTTGATGCGCAGCGTGTCCTCCCACGCATCAAGCCATTCCAGGTCCGATCGATCGATCCGGTTGGGCTCAAACAAACCAGCGTTGTTGATAAGCGCATCAATTTCGCCGCCCGCTTGCTCTACCGCCGTGTCCCACAGACGCTGGGCTGCGAGCGGGTCACGAAAGTCGGCCGCGATCGCTTCGGCCGCGCCGGGGCGCGTCTGGTGCCCGATCACTTCGCACCCCCGAGTGATCAACGCCTCATAGGCTGCGGCCCCAATGCCGCGGCTTGATCCAGTTAACAGAATGAAACTCATGCACGCCTCTATCCGAAAATTTGCAAGTCTTGTCGAGACGAAGGGCGCTTGCGCACCGCGACACATGCGGTAAGACGCAACTCAGGGATTTTCATCAAGAGAAGAGCATAAATGGCACAAAGACCGCTTTCTCCGCACCTCGAGATCTGGAGGTGGGGGCCGCACATGCTGGTTTCGATCCTGCACCGTGTCACGGGTGACGGCATGGCGCTGGTTGGGCTGGCCGTCCTGGTTTGGTGGCTGGGCGCGCTGGCCAGCGGGCCAGAGGCTTACGAAACGTTTGTGTGGGCCGCGTCAAGCCCGCTGGGCTATGTGGTGATGATCGGCCTCACCTGGGCGTTCTTTACCCATATGATGAGCGGTCTTCGCCACTTCGTTCTCGATATTGGCGCAGGCTATGAGCTGGACACCAACAAGATGTGGTCGATCCTTTCGCCGGTTATTGCCTGTGTGATGACGGTGGCGGTCTGGGCCTTCATTCTCGTTCGCAGCGGAGGGCTGGGCTAATGGGCAACGGCACTTCAATCGGCCGCGTGCGCGGTCTGGGATCGGCGCATGACGGCGCGCATCACTGGCTGACGCACCGCCTGAGCGCGATCAGCAACCTCGTCTTGATGAGCTGGTTCATCATCAGCCTGCTTCTGCTGGGCGATTACAGCTACACATCGGTAGTTGACTGGATGAGCCAGCCTTTGCCCGCCGTTGCCATGATGCTGCTCAGCGCCAGCCTGTTCTGGCACGCGCAAATGGGCCTCACCGTCCTGATTGAGGATTACATCCACAATTCCGGCTCGAAATTCGGGATTCTCACGCTTCTCAACCTCGCCGCTGTTGGTGGCGCGGTGTTCTGTATCTTCAGCGTCGCAACGCTCGCTTTCGGAGTATAACGCACAATGGCAACCGCACCAGCCAACGATCCGGGCCCTAAGCTTCAGGGTTCCTACAAGATCATTGACCACACCTATGATGTTGTCGTCGTGGGCGCGGGCGGCTCTGGCCTTCGCGCAACCATGGGCGCGGCTGAAGCGGGTTTGAGGACGGCGAATATCTCCAAGGTCTTCCCCACGCGCTCGCACACGGTGGCCGCGCAAGGCGGCATCGCGGCGAGCCTTGGCAACAACACGCCCGATCACTGGACCTGGCACATGTACGACACCGTCAAGGGGTCGGACTGGCTGGGCGATCAGGACGCGATCGAATATCTCGCGCGCGAAGCGCCCGCCGCCGTCTACGAGCTTGAGCACGCCGGTGTGCCCTTCAGCCGCAACGAAGACGGCACGATCTATCAGCGTCCCTTTGGTGGCCACATGCAGAACATGGGCGCCGGCCCGCCCGTCCAGCGCACTTGCGCGGCGGCGGACCGTACGGGGCACGCCATGCTCCACGCGCTCTATCAGCAGAGCCTCAAATACGACGCGGACTTCTTCATCGAGTATTTCGCGCTTGACCTGATCATGAGCGATGAGGGCGGCGAGAAGAAGTGCGTGGGCGTTATGGCGATGTGCCTTGATGATGGCACGATCCACCGTTTCCGCGCGCAATCCGTGGTGTTGGCGACCGGCGGCTATGGCCGCTGCTATTACACCGCGACCAGCGCTCACACCTGCACGGGCGATGGCGGCGGCATGGTGCTGCGCGCTGGCTTACCACTGCAGGACATGGAATTCGTGCAATTCCACCCCACCGGCATTTACGGCGCGGGCGTGTTGATCACCGAAGGCGCGCGCGGCGAGGGCGGTTATCTCACCAATTCCGAAGGTGAGCGGTTCATGGAGCGCTACGCTCCCAGCGCCAAGGACTTGGCATCGCGCGATGTTGTCAGCCGTTCGATGGCGCTCGAAATGCGCGAAGGGCGCGGCGTGGGCGCGGATGGCGATCACATCCACCTGCACCTTGACCATATTGATCCTGACGTGCTCGCTCAGCGCCTGCCGGGCATCACCGAAAGCGGCAAAATCTTCGCCGGCGTTGATCTGACGCGCGAAGCGCTGCCGGTGACGCCGACGGTCCACTACAATATGGGCGGTATCCCGTGCAATTATCACGGGCAAGTCGTCACGCTGGGGCCTGATGGCAATCCCGATCACGAGATCCCCGGTCTTTACGCGGTCGGCGAAGCGGCCTGCGTTTCCGTCCATGGCGCGAACCGTCTGGGTTCGAACTCGCTTATCGACCTTGTCGTTTTTGGCCGCGCCACCGGCCACCATTTGCGCGACAATCTGACGCCGAACGCCGCGCAGCCGGAACTGCCGAAGGATTCAGCGGACCTGGCTCTGACGCGTCTCGATCACTTCCGCTACGCGCAGGGCGGATCGCCCACGGCTGAAATCCGCGCCGAAATGCAAAAGGCGATGCAAAAGCACTGCGCCGTGTTCCGCGATCAGGAGCTGATGGACGAAGGCGTGAGCAAGCTCGCTGACCAGAACAAGCGCATGGAAGACATCCATGTCTCGGACAAATCGCTTATCTGGAACTCGGACCTCATCGAGACGCTCGAGCTTGATAACCTCATGAGCCAGGCCAACGTAACGATGGCTTCGGCGGCGAACCGCAAGGAAAGCCGCGGCGCCCACGCGCATGAGGATTTCCCTGATCGCAACGACGCCGAATGGATGAAGCACACCATCGCCTGGTTTGACGGCTGGGGCGGACGCGGCAGCAACATCCGCCTGGATTACCGTCCGGTCCACGAATACACGCTGACGGACGATGCCGAGTACATCGAGCCCAAGGCGCGCGTGTACTAGGGCAATGGATCCTTCTGAGGCGTTCGAAGCTCGGTTTTCGCCGCTTCGGGCGCTTCTTCTTGGTGTACTCGGTTTTGGCTTTCTCGCTGTAGGGTTTTGGATGCTCGGCGCCTTTGGCGAGGTACCAGATGGCTCGCGGCGCGTTCCCGCATGGGCGGTGCCTTATGTGGGCGGCTTCATAGCCGTTTGGGCCACTTGGCTCACTTTTGCCGCCATCGCTAACCTGCGCAACGCCTTGAGCGGTGCGCTTGCGGCGCGTATCGATCCGACTGGCGTCCTAATACCCGCGCTTTCGCAAAATGTGATTGCGTGGCGGGACATTGGTCAAATGCGCAAAGGCAATGTCATGGGAACCGAGTTCCTCATTTTGGAAGTTGATGACACAAGGTCAGATAGGTTCAAACTCCAAGCGCGCATTCGCAAGAGGCTTAGTGGCGGCATATTCCGAGAAAGGGAGTGGCCTTTCGCCGTCAATGGTACCGGACACAGCGTAAACGAAGTGCTTGAAGCAGCACGAGAGTTCAGGCCGGCCGTGTCAAGTCATCGAAGTGTCGAGTGTTGAGTGTCACATCAGCAACAAAAAGTGCTTTGAACCACCGCCTCACTTCCCATTGGAAGCTAGAAATCGGCAACGAGTGGGTGATCGTGCCCTTTAGCCTATGAGCAGTCTCATCCGGCTTGGCGCAGGAAACGCTGTCGGGTAGACTTGGCCGAGGGGAAGGGGTCCGGCGCATGCAATTCATCCGCACATTCGACGATCCGGCGACCGAGCGCACTTATGTGGAGAGCGAGCGCACGGCGCGCATTCCGGCGACCCGCTTTCTCGCCGGGATCGGGGCTGTCACGCTGATCTCCTATATCGGGTTCAACCCGATGCACTTCCCGACCGAGGGCGTGCTCGCTTACAATATGGCGGCGATCCCCTTCATCGCGCTTCTGGCAGGGATCGTCGGGGTCACGTACACCCGCTTCTACGTCGAAAAGCCGTGGGTCGACCTCATCATCTTCAGCCTAATGACCGCGATCATGTACGCGCTGGTCGAGGCTTTGGGCGCGCAGTCGGATGTCACCGAGATCAGCCGGTTCGGCATGGGCGTCATCAATTTCGGCATCATCATGGTGTTTGCCAGCGTCGGCTTTGTCGCAACCACCCGGCTGTTTCTGGGCTGGGCGCTGGTGCTCTTGCTGGTCTACGGCACATTCCTGCTCATCGTTGATCGCAACATCGTCAACGTCGTCTATTCCTTCACCAATTTCACCACGTTCTACACCTTCGCCTGCTTCGTGAACTGGGACATTGACCGCCGCGCGCGGGCGACCTTTGCTGCAACGCTGGCGCTGGATGCCGAGCGCGCCAAGACCGAGGAGATGCTCCACAATGTCCTTCCCAAGGCGGTTGCGGCGCGGCTGCGCAAGGGCGAGGTTGTGGCTGACAGTTTCGGCGACGTCTCGGTGATCTTCGTCGATATTGTCGGCTTCTCGAGGCTCGCTCGGCGCTTGTCGCCGGGCCATCTGGTGAAGATGCTCAACATCGTTTTCGGGATCGCGGATGAGTGCGCCGGGCGCCACGGAGTGGAAAAGGTGAAGACGATCGGCGATGCCTATTTAGCGGTCGCTGGCGGGACCAGCTCGACCTCGAGCGATGCGGTGGCCGCGATTGCCTTTGCGCGCGACATGATAGCGCAAGTCCAGGCCTACGCCGCCAAGTCTCGGCTCGACCTCAAGGTGCGCGTCGGCATTCATACCGGGCCTGTTGTGGGCGGCGTGATCGGCCAGCAGCGCATGGCCTATGATTACTGGGGCGATACAATGAACACAGCGAGCCGGATCGAAGGCGTGGCCACGCCAGGCGGGATCGCCGTGTCGGAGAGCACCTATCTCGAAGCGTGCGAAAGCGTCGAATTTTCTGAGCCTGAAGACGTCATCCTCAAGGGCATCGGTGAGACGCGGATCTTCCGTGTCCTCGACGCAGGTGAGGAAGAGATGCTGACGGTGACGATCAAGGAAACCAACCCCGACGCCGCCCGTTGATCGGGTGAGTTTCCGCTTAGCAAGGCGCCCCGACCATGCTCGACACAACATCGCTCAACCATACGCAGCCCGATTTGAACGCCTTCGCGCTCTACAGCTATCGTGACGATCCGGCTGTGCCCGATTTTGACGATAGCCGCTCGCTCTTCATCTTTGACCATCATTGCGTGCTGTGTTCGGGCGGGGTGGGCTTTATCATGAAGCATGACAAGCGCTCACGCATCGCCTTCACCTCGGCGCAAAAGGAGCTGGGCGAGGCCTTGTGCGCGCATTACGGCATCGACTGGGATGAGAGCTTTTTGTTCCTCCACAAGGGCCGCGCTTCCATCAAGTTTGACGGCTATTTCGCGGTGGCACGCGCATTGGGAGGGCTGTGGCCGGTTCTCACTGTCTTCCAGATCATCCCGCGCCTCATCCTTGACCGGGTCTACGATTTCGTCGCGCGCAACCGCTATAAGTGGTTTGGCCAGACGCCTGAGGCCTGCGCGGTCCTTACCGAGGATCAGCGCGCCCGGCTGATCTGAGCTCGCCTGAGAGTGTGAGCGAACGCTTGACCGACAGCTTTTCGCAGGCCAGCCTAGAGAGCATGACCAAAGCCGCCATGATCGCCGGACTGCTTGCTTTGCTGGTGGCCGTCCCCGCTTCTCCGCGTCCCTCTGATAGCGCAGCAAGTCGTGATCCCAATCAGCCGCCTGAGCATGTTGAGCCTTATCCCAATCTGGCGACCGGCAAGAACCGCACACAGCGCCGGCGCAGCTTCGATCTGGGCCCGCAAATGGAGCGCGGCGTTCCGGCCAAGGTGATGCTTGAGCAGCGGCGGCGGCTGGATGAGGCGCTGGGCGCCCTCAAGGCCCAGCGACGCGGCACAGTCGACGCCTATGTGGTCTCGATCGCGCTCGACAGCGATCCGGTCTTCGCCCGCGAAGCGCGCGAGGCCGGCCGGGTGCTGGAGCGGCGCTATGACGCGGGCGGTCGCACGCTGACGCTGGCGGGACCTGATGGCGCGCGCGATGATTTGCCCCAAGGCTCGATCGATGCGCTGATCGTGAGCCTTGCGCACATCGCCGAGCTCATGGACTCTGAAGAAGACGTCCTCGTCCTCTACACCACCAGCCACGGTCTCGATCTGGGGCTGGCGTACCATTACGGCGACACCGGCTATGGCGTGCTGAGCCCCGCGCGGTTCAAATCGGTGCTCGAAGAGCTGGGGATCAAGCGGCGCATCCTGTTCCTGAGCGCGTGTTTCTCGGGCGTTTTCGTCAACCCTCTGGCCAATAAGGATACCGCGATCTTCACCGCGGCGGCGGCGAACCGGTCTTCCTTTGGCTGCGAGGCGGAGAACGATTGGACGTTCTATGGCGATGCGCTGATCAACAACGCGCTGCGTCAGCCGCAAAGCCTGTCGCAAGCGGGGAAACAGGCGGTCAATCTGGTCGCCAAGTGGGAGGCAGAGCGGCGGCTTCTCGCCTCGCTTCCGCAAACGCGGATTGGCGACGGGGTGGACGAATGGCTGCCCGCACTCGAAGCCCGGATGCCTCAGGTCGCGACCAGTCCGGTGGGCCGCCCGGCGATCAGCGCTGAATAAAGGCTATTCCTCGCTGGGCTCTTCAACCCGGCGCGCGCGCAAAATCTCCACCGGCTCAGCCAGCATCTGGCCGCGCATCGCCCCTTCGCCCTTGTCGGGATCAATCGCGCTTGCGTGGATCGCAGCGACGACATCCATCCCCTTGGTGACATAGCCGAACACGGCATAGCCGTTCTGCCAGATAGGGTCCGGATCCTCGGGCCGCGCGTCGAGGCCAGTCTGGTCCTGCAGCATGATCGAAAAGTCCCCGTTGGCGCTGCCCGGCTCCAGCCTCGCCATCGAAAGCGCGCCATTGGTGTGGGAGAGGCCGGTTACGGTCGTTGGTTCATGCTCGATACCGGGCAGGATGCGCTTGGGATCAAACTGGGTGCCGCCTTGCAGCAGGCCATTGGGCTTGGGCTCGCGATCAAGGCTCATCGCGCGGTAGAAGACGGTGCCGTCAAAGCGTCCATCCTCCACATAGCGCAGGAAATTGGCCGCCGTGATCGGCGCGCGCTCAACTTCCAGCGCGACGAAGATATCGCCCATCGCGGTTTGCAGCACGACATCGACCGTTTCGTATTGCGGATCGGGCTCGGGGGCGTCTGTGACTTGGGGCACGGGCGGCTCCTCGCTCTTGATCTCGAACTTCATCAGCAGCGTGTTCTGGCAATTGGCGCGCTCGCGCTCAAAGCAATTGTTAAAATTGTCGTCCGACACGATGTAGAGATAGCGTTTGCCGAACTGTTCGCGAAACGCGAGGCCTTCGAAATTGTCGAGCGTCAGCGGTTTATCGAAGACAGCAAGGGTGGTCGCCTCGTTCTCGGGTGGCACTTCGAGGATCGCCGCACGGTTGCCGTAGCCGGGCTTGTAGCTGCGCAGGAGGACATAGCACACGCCATCATCCGCGCAGGCTGCAGCCGTCGGCACGCCGCCATGTTCGGCGAGAAGAGCTGGCGGGGCGAGTTCAAAGGATTGTTCCTTGAGGCGGACCGCGCGCATGCAATTGACTTCGCCCGGCGTGTGCTTTTCTGCGCATAATACGCCGCCTTCTGGGTGCGAGGCAAAGGCCTCAATGCCCTTATTGGGTTCCAGCGCGCCTAGAGGTTCAAGCCGTCCCCGAACCTCGACCCGAGCGGGCTCAGTCAGCGCGTCATAGCGCCAGGATCGGATATCCTGCTCGAACGATATGACCCAGCCGCCTTGCGGAAAACGCGTGATCGCTTCGGCGTCGGCGTCCGCTTTCTTCTTGAGGCGCTTCCCGTCCAGATCGCGCAAAATGCCGATATCCATGCCGTAAATATCGACCAGCCGCGCGTTAGCCTCATCAGGCACAATCCGCATCCAGCGGCCATCATCGCTCACCGCCCAGAGCGCGTCTTCGAACCATTCGAGGCCGGAGATGCCGCCGATCTTTTCCTCTCCCGGTTCGATCTTGAGGCCGCCGCGATAGATCAGCTCGCCAAACTCGGATTTCTCCGGATCGCTCTCGTCCAAGGCCACAGGCAGCGTCTGGGGCAGGATGTCCTCATATTCCTGCGCGGCCAGCGAATACGGCAAAACCCCCAGGCAAAGCGGGGCGAGAGCGGCGAAGAGAGAGCGCATCCATGTCATCCGTCGCAGTTTATCAACCGCCTATCGAGGCGCAACCGGGTAAAGCGCCTGTTCATCCACGCTTCATGTTTACAAACGTAGTCGATACATGTACAAGTGTAGTCGCCAAGTGCAATTGAGTTCCGCTAGATTGTCAGCGGGTGGGAGGAACGATCGTGCCGCGCAAGTCCAGTACTACAGGCGAAAATCCGGATCGGATCACCGACGCTGAGCACGCGGTCATGGAGGCCCTGTGGGACCATGATGGCAACGCCAGCGCCCAGGACATCTATGACAGTGTCGGCGCCGCGCGCGAATGGAGCCTGGCCACGGTCAAAACGCTGCTCTCGCGCCTTGTGCAGAAACAAGCGATTGCCACACGCCCCGATGGCCGCCGCTTCCTCTATTCGCCGCTGATCGCGCGCTCGGACTATGTCGGAGGCGAGAGCCGCCGCCTTGTCGACAAGCTGTTTGGAGGCCGCGCCGCGTCGCTGGTCGCGCATCTGGCCGAATCCGAGGCTCTGACCATGGATGACCTTTCCGAAATCGAGCAAATTCTGAAGGAGCTGAAGCAATGAGCGCCTTCCTGTTTGATACGCTGCTTTGGACCGCGGTTTTGATCGCGGTTGTGCTGGTGCTGCGGCGCCCTGTGACCAAGGCTTTTGGTGCGCCCATGGCTTACGCTTTGTGGGCGCTGCCCATGCTGCGCCTCTTGCTGCCGCCGATTGAGCTGCCCGCGTGGCTGGCTCCGGCCGGGCCGATGGCGAAGATCGAGGAAGCGAAGGCTCATGAAGCGGAAATGTTCGTCCAGATCACGACCGATGCGACCGCCGCTTCGCCCGCTGGTTCGGTTGTTGTCCAGCAATCGGGTTGGGATGCGGCTTTCGCGGCTCTCCCGCTCACCGAATTGGCGCTGGCCTTGTGGCTGGGCGGGGCGGCGGTGTTCTTGTACCTGCGCTTTTCCGCCTATTTCCGCCTGCGCGATGAATTGACGGTTGATGCACGCGAAGTGGGCACCGCGAAGAGG
>JBCBYM010000044.1:0-18070 GCA_039815865.1 Pseudomonadota bacterium | reverse complement strand
CAATCAAATCCTAAGAAATCAAAGATGTCGCGGTCCTTCATCGGCTGCGCAGCGCTGGGTTCGACCCCGGCCCACAGCATCGCGGCAAGGCGCAGATACTCGTCCTGCGCCTGCTGAACCTCGGGGCTGTCAGGCATTTCAAACAAGGTGCATTTCTTGAGGCGTGAGCGGCGGATCGCGTCGACATCGCGGAAATGCGCCAGCCTTTGCATCCCGATCTGGTCGCAGAAACGATCAATTTCGTCAGTCTCACGGCTGCGATTGGCGATGACCCCAGCCAGTCGCACGTCGTAATTCTTCGACTTGGCACCGATCGCCGCAACGATCCGGTTCATCGCAAAAATGCTGTCGAAATCGTTCGCGGCGACGACCACCGCGCGCTCCGCGTGCTGAAGCGGCGCAGCAAAGCCGCCGCACACAACATCGCCCAGAACGTCAAAAATCACGACATCGGTGTCTTCAAGCAGGTGGTGCTGCTTGAGAAGCTTGACCGTCTGCCCCACGACATAGCCGCCGCATCCTGTGCCTGCAGGCGGCCCGCCCGCTTCGACGCACATGACGCCGTTATAGCCCTCGAACATGTAGTCGTCGGGCCGCAGCTCCTCGGAGTGGAACTCCACCGTTTCCAGCACGTCGATCACGGTCGGCATCAGCTTCTTGGTAAGGGTGAAGGTGCTGTCATGCTTGGGATCACAGCCGATCTGCAGCACGCGGTGGCCCAGCTTGGAAAAGGCAGCGGAAAGGTTCGACGATGTGGTCGACTTGCCGATCCCGCCCTTGCCGTAGACGGCAAAGACCTTCGCGCCCTTGATCTGATCGCGCGGATCAAGCTGGACCTGGACGGAGCCTTCTCCATCGGTCCGACTGAATGCGGTGTTGCGGTCTAACAGGTTCATTGTTTTCGCGATCCCTTTTGCTATTCGCCCACGAACACGCCTTCGAGGCGGTCCTCCAGCTCGTCGCTTGCATCGCGCAGAGCCGCGAGAGTGTCCTCATCGGGCTCCCACAGCTGGCGATCGCACGCTTCGAGCAGACGCCCCGCCACACGCGCGGAGCTTTTCGGATTGAGCTGCGCCAAACGGCGGCGCATCTCGTCATCGAGAACAAAGGTCTCGGAGATTTTCTGGTAAACCCAAGGCTTGACCTGGCCGGTCGTGGCCGACCATCCCAGCGTGCTGGTGACGTGGCCTTCGATCATGCGCACGCCTTCATAGCCATGGTCGAGCAGGCCTTCGAACCACTTGGGGTTCAGCGTACGGGTCCGCGCTTCGAGATCGATCTGTTCGCTGAGTGTGCGGACCTTGGCTTTGCCCCGAGTCGCATCAAGGACGTAGACCGGAACCTCTTCACCCTTGGCTTTTGCGACCGAGCGCGCGACCCCGCCCAGCCCATCGACATATTGGTCAACATCGTTGATGCCCAATTCGACGCTTTCAAGGTTCTGATAGGTTAAGTCGACCGTACCCAGCGCGCTTTGCAGCAGATCGCGCTGCTGCATGGGAGCGCCATTGACCCCGTAGGCGAAGCCCTTGTTGACTTCGAACGCGTTGGCCAATTCATCCGGATCCGCCCAGGCGCCGCCTTCGATCATATGGTTGACGTTCGCGCCGTAGGCGCCCTCGGCGTTCGAGAAAACGCGCAGCGAAGCGGTTTCCAAATCGCAGCCATGCGTCTTGGCGTGGGCGAGGCTGTGCTTGCGCACAAAGTTGCTCTCCAGCGGTTCGTCAGCGCTCGCCGCAAGATGGGCGGCTTCTGCCAACATCCGGGTCTGCATCGGCAGAAGGTCGCGGAAAATGCCCGACAAAGTGATCACGACATCGATACGTGGGCGTCCCAGCTCTTCGAGCGTGATCAGCTCGGCACCCGCGAGGCGCCCGTAGGAATCGCGCCGCGGGCGCGCGCCCATCAGCGTCATCGCCTGAGCGATCTGAACGCCTTCGCTCTTCATGTTGTCCGTGCCCCACAGCACCATGGCGATGCTTTCCGGGAAGGGATCGCCGTTCGCGAGATGGCGCGCGAGCAAGCGCTCTGCCTGTTCGTCGCCCAGCTTGCAAGCGTAGCGCGAGGGCAGAAGGAAGGGATCAAATCCGTGAATGTTGCGGCCCGTGGGCAGGACATCGGGGTTGGCGACAATGTCACCGCCTGGCGCCGGTTCGACATAGGAACCGTCGAGCGCATGGACGAGCGCGCCCATCTCGTCGCTTGCATCAAGCCGTTCGCCCAATGCTGCGCGGTCCTGCGTCTCGCCCTCTTTGCTCACTTGAGCGCCCGCGGTGACCATGGCATCGAGCGTGTCTTCGCGCGCTTGCCCATGGGGGTTTTGGCCAAGGACATGCAGGCCATGCGGAATGAGGGTTTCCTCAAGCTCGTAGAGCCGGCGCGAGAGGTCTTCAATCGGGCCCGCCCCCAGATCAATCGCTTCGCACTGATCAGCGATCAAAGCGGCAAGATCATCGCGTTCCTTGGCGTCTTCGCTGCCGCGCCAGCGATCAACGCTTGCCTTCAGGTCGGCCAGGTCCTTGTAAAGCCCCGCCTGCGCAAGAGGCGGGGTAAGATAGCTGACCAATGTTGCCGCCGCCCGGCGCTTGGCCAGCATGCCTTCGGACGGATTGTTGGCTGCGTAGAGATAGTAATTGGGCAGATCGCCGATCAGCCGTTCGGGCCAGCATTTCCCCGTCATCCCGGTTTGCTTGCCGGGCATGAATTCGAGCGCGCCATGCGTGCCGAAGTGCAGCACTGAGGTCGCACCGAAATCCTCGCGGATGTAGCGATAGAACGCGCTGAAGGCGTGGGTCGGTGCCCAATTGCCTTCGAACAACAGGCGCATCGGATCGCCTTCGTAGCCAAAGCCAGGCTGCACCCCGACAAAGACATTGCCGAACTGCGCGCCCAGGATCTGGATATGGCCGCCATCGCTCAATTGCTTGCCGGGCGCGGGGCCCCAGGCGGCCTCGATTTCAGCGAGGTATTCTTCGCGCGCGACATGCTCGTCAGCGGGCACGCGGTGGGCGACGTTGGCCTCGGTGCCAAAGCGCGCTGCGTTGCCTTCCAGAAGGCTCGTCCGCATGGCCTCGAGCGTGGGCGGCACGTCGACTGTGTAGCCCTCATCGGCCAGCCGTTTGAGCGTTTCGTAGAGCGATTCGTGAACCGCCATGAAGGCGGCTGTGCCGGTTGCGCCTGCGTTGGGCGGGAAGTTGAAGAGGACAACGGCCAGCTTGCGCTGCGCGCGTTCGGAACGCCGCAGTGCGATCAGCTTGGCAACCCGCGCGGCCAGAGCCTCAGCGCGTTCAGGGCAGCCTTGCATGGCGCGCACGCCCGCAGTCCCGGTGTGTTTGCAATGGCGCTCACAGCCCTGGCATTCGCCGCTGCCCGCGCTGGCGCGGCCGCCAAAAACGCTGGGCACGCTTGAGCCGTCAAGCTCAGGAATGGCCACCATCATGGTCGATTCCAGCGGCAACAGGCCCTGATCGCGCGCGCGCCATTCTTCCAGCGTCTGAAACTCCAGCGCGTGAGCTGCGACATAGGGCACGTCGAGATCCTTGAGCACCTCGCTCGCCGCTTGCGCGTCGTTGTAGGCCGGACCGCCAACGAGCGAGAAGCCGGTCAAATTCACAACCGCTTCGACCGTGGGGCGGCCGTCGCTGTCCTTGAAGAACTTCTCGATTGCGGGGCGCGCATCGAGGCCGCTGGCAAACACCGGAACGACTTTCAGGCCTTCGGCTTCGAAAGCGGCAATCGCACCATCGTAGTGAGCTGCGTCATTGCCCAGAAGGTATGAACGCAGCAGGACCAGCCCGACCGTGCCCTTGGCGCCGGGGGCGTTCTTGCCTGTGTCGCGGGGCAGCACGCGCAGGCTCTCAGAGATCTTTTGCGGGTTGCGCGGGTGATAGACGCCCGTTTCGGGATATTCGCGCGGCGGATCGGCCTTGACGAGGCCCTTGCGCCCGGCGCGCGCTCCGGCAGCGTAGCGTTCGATCAGCGCGCGCACCATGGCGACGACGTTCTCATCCGAGCCGGCCAGCCAGTATTGCAGCGTCAGGAAATAGGCGCGCACATCCTGCGCGGTGCCGGGAATAAAGCGCAGGATCTTGGGCAGGCGCCGCAGCATCTTCATCTGCCCCGCACCCGAACTGGCTGCCCCCTTCTTGTTCGAGCCGCGCAGCTTCTTGAGCAGCGCCAGCGGTCCCTTGGCGGGCGCGTCCATGCGGTAATTGCCCATCCGCGTCAGCTTCACGATCTCGCCGGCGGACATCAGGCAGACCATGGCGTCGCAATCCTCACGGCGCGCTTCGAGAGCGGGCATGATCCGGCGCACGTGATCATCGACAAACAGCATGGTGGCGATGACGATATCGGCCTCGGCAATCGCGGTCTTGGCCTGCGCCAACGCCGCTTCGTCGCTGCCCCATTCAGACGCGGCGTGCAGCGAAAGCGAAATGCTATCCTGACTGAGCAAGGCATCGGCCCGCTCAACCGCGCCCTTCAAGTGGTTGTCGAGCGTGATGATCGCTACGCTCACCGGCGCATCGTGGCCAAAGACGTTGGGCGTCTGGATGGGAAGATCGGCCTTACCGTGCATAATGCGCCTTCGCATCGTACAGGGTTTCCAGATCAATCTCGGCGCGGCCTTGTTCCGCGGCAAAGGCTTCGGTGTTGCGGCGCGCTTTGCCGCGCACGAAAAAGGGGATCTTCTTAAGCTCGCGCGTCGCCTCATCGGTCCACACGCTGCCCGCATCGGATGCGTCATTGGCTACAGCGGGTGTGGGCCGTGCGCTGCTCTCGCGCACGAGCTCGGGTTCAGCCAAGTCCGGCTTGGCTGTCATCGCCGTGGGCGAATGCGCGGCGTGGTGGGAGGCGCCTGCCTCATCGGAGAATTCAAAATCCTCGCGGAACATGGTGAGCAAGTGCTCTTCGAGGCCCATCACCAGCGGGTGGACCCAGGTATCGAAGATCACATTGGCGCCCTCAAATCCCATTTGCGGCGAATGGCGCGCGGGGAAATCCTGAACATGGACAGGCGCGGAGATCACAGCGCAGGGCAGGCCAAGCCGCTTGGCAATGTGCCGCTCCATCTGCGTGCCCAGCACCATTTCGGGCGCGGCTTCGATGATCGCGTCTTCCACCGCCAGATGATCGTCGGTGATGAGCGGCTCGACGCCGTAGAGCTTCGCCGCCTCGCGGATGTCGCGGGCAAATTCGCGGTTATAGCAACCCAGGCCACAGACCTCGAAGCCCAGCTCATCACGCGCGATCCGGGCCGCGGCAACGGCGTGGGTGGCATCACCAAAAATGAAGACGCGTTTGCCAGTGAGGTACGTCGAATCGACGCTGCGGCTCCACCAGGGTAGCCGGGAATGGGTGTCGCCGAGGGCAGGCGTGGGATCTGCACCTGCCAACTCGGCGACGTCGGCAATGAAAGCGCGTGTGGCGCTCACGCCGATAGGGACACTGCGAATGGCGGGCTGCTTGAAGGTACGTTCAAGCCAGCGGGCCGCTTCGTCAGCGATCTCGGGATAAAGGACAATGTTGAAGTCCGCCTCGCCGATGCGGGCGATGTCGGAGGGGCGCGCGTTCAATGGCGCGACAAGATTCACCTCAACCCCCAGGGTATCGAGGATTCTGCGGATTTCGACCAGGTCATCGCGGTGGCGGAAGCCCAGTGCGCAAGGGCCAAGGATGTTCGCTTTGGCGGGCCGGCCCTCCATCTGCGAGCGCTCAACGCTGGTGTCCGCAAGGTTGCGCACGATCTGGTAGAACGTCTCTGCCGCGCCCCAGTTTTCCTTTCGCTGGTAGCTGGGTAGCTCCAGTGGGATCGCAGGGCAGGGCAGGTCCATCGCTTCGGACAGGCCGCCGGGGTCGTCTTGGATCAGCTCAGCCGTGCACGAGGCGCCGACAATGATCGCCTCAGGCTTGAACCGCTCAACCGCGTCCATCGCAGCGTCCTGGAAGAGCTGGGCAGTGTCCTTGCCAAGGTCGCGCGCTTCAAAGGTCGTGTAGGTCACCGGCGGACGCGCGTTCCGGCGCTCGATCATGGTGAAGAGCAAGTCCGCATAGGTATCACCCTGCGGGGCGTGCAGAACGTAGTGCAGCCCCTTCATCGCGGTGGCCACGCGCATCGCGCCAACATGGGGCGGGCCTTCATATGTCCAGACGGAAAGCTGCATCGCCTACACCTCCAGCACGTCACGGCGCCGCAAGGGCCGTGCAAAGAGTTCAGCGAGATCACCGGCCTGGTCAAAGCCATGGATGGGCGAGAAAACGAGCTCAATTGCCCATTTGGTCGTCAGCCCTTCGGCTTCGAGCGGGTTGGCTAGGCCAAGTCCGCACACCGTCAAGTCGGGTTTGTCTTCGCGAACCCGGTCCAACTGGCGATCAACATGCTGGCCTTCGCTGATGCGTGCATTGTCCGGGATCAAAGCGAGGTCGCTCGCGCAGTGCGCGCGGTGCAGATAAGGGGTGCCGACTTCGACGGGCTTCATTCCCATTTCGCTATGCAGGAAGCGCGCCAGCGGCACTTCAAGTTGCGAATCGGGAAGGAAGCTGATGCGCTTGCCTTCGAGCGCGGAGCGGGCGTGTTCCATTGCGCGTTTGGCGCGTTCGCGGCCCGGCGCGATGACCTGGTTGAAGAGCTGTTCGTCGACGCCAAATTCGCGCGCTGCGGCTTTCAGCCAATCGGTCGTGCCTTCCGCGCCAAATGGGAACATCGCATCGAGGCGAATCGCGCCGCGATCCTCAAGCGCCATGGCGGTCTCAGCCAGGAAGGGCTGGGCCAGCAGATAGCGCGTGTTTGGGCCAACAGGCGGCAGGTCGCGCGCGTTGCGGGCCGGTAACGACGCGACGTTTTCAATTCCAAGTTGATCAAAGAGCCGGAGGAACTGGTCCTCGACAATGTCAGGCAGTGAGCCCACGATCAGCAGGTTCTTGGCGTCGCCTGCAGCGTGTGCGGGCATTTCGGGGACCAGCGAGGTGAGGCACATATCCTCGCCCTGGGTAAAGGTCGTCTCGATCCCGCTGCCAGTGTAGTTGAGGATGCGAACCTGCGGCATGTGTTGCGCACCGAGCCGCTCAGCCGCCTTGGCAAGGTCAAGCTTGATCACCTCTGACGGGCAGGAGCCCACCAGGAACAGCGTCCTGATGTCCGGGCGCCGCTCCAGCAGTCGCCCAACGACTCGGTCGAGTTCGTCCTGGCAATCGACCATGCCCGCCAAATCACGCTCTTCCATGATCGCGGTTGCAAAGCGGGGCTCGGCAAAGATCATCACACCCGCGGCCGATTGCAACAGGTGCGCGCAGGTGCGTGAGCCCACGACAAGGAAGAAAGCGTCCTGCATCTTGCGGTGTAGCCACACGATACCGGTCAGCCCGCAGAACACCTCACGCTGTCCACGCTCACGCAGGACCTCGCGCGTGCCACCGCCCTGGGGCTGGCTGGCGCAGCCCGAAAGGGCGCTGACGCCGCTCATGCCGGCACCGCCTGAGTGTCCAACGACTTTGACGCCGCTTCGAGCCGCGCAGCGCGCAACTTGAGCAGAAACTGCCCCGCGTTGATGACGTAAGCGCCATACGCCGCCAGCGCGACGCCCATGCGCGCCTCAAACGTGCCGTACCCGCCAAACAGCATCACCAGATAGGCTGTATGAAGCGCGAGCACGGCGAAGGAGAAGACGTCCTCCCAGAAGAAGGTCGGTGCGAACAGCCATTTGTCAAATACCACCTTCTCCCAGATCGAGCCGGTGATCATGATGGTGTAGAGAATGAGCGTTTTCAGAACGATAGACAGGTCAGCGGCGAAGGCCTCGTCGCCAGTAAGAAGCGTGCGGATAACCAGACCGAGGCTGATGAGAAAGACGAGAAACTGCAGCGGGGCCAGAACGCCTTGGACTACGGTCCAGACCGACTCGTCCCGGCGGCGGCGCTCCTCCGTGGTGTAGAGCGCGCCCTTGTTCCCCTGACCCTTTTTTACCTGCGGCTTGGTGCCAACAGGCTCGACCGGGGAGACATGGTCCTGCCGAGTCATGTGTAAGCGTCTGCCTTCTTTATCAGATGAGTTTGTTACGCTCATCGCGATACAAGTGTCAATCACATTTGACGTATAGAAAAATTGACAGTTGAGAACCGGACTGGGCGGGCATGTTTGCGCAACTGTCAAAAAGGGCGTACACACGATTCGCCCGTGTTCAGGAAAGTTGACACGCGGCCTCATCGCTCAGCTCGGATGCGCATCTCGCATCTTCGGGTCGAATGAGCGGTGTTTAGGAGAGCTCGGCATGTCCGCTCCGAATAAGAATAGCGCGCAAAACCGGGTCCGGATCTTCGGCGGCGGCACCGCTGCACTGCGCAAAGTCATTGCCATCCCACTCAATCGGCGTACCCGTTCGGAACCGAAAGCGACGACGGCGTTTAATTCCTGTGCGACTCAGGACCCGGTCAATTCGGTTTTAGAGAGCGACATCATTCCGCGCCTGTTGATGGCGCATATGATTGATGGGTCGATAAGGCCCTTGGAGGAGGACAGCGTCATAGACGCCGAAGACACTCAACGCTTTGCGACCCTGCCGCTTAGGCTTGAGGCGCCGAGCCTGCTGGAGGAGGTTGACCGCTTTCTCGAGCAGGGCGTGAGTGTGGAGGAAGTGTATCTTGAACTTCTGGCTCCCGCTGCCCGACGTTTGGGCGAAATGTGGGACGCGGATGAGTGCGACTTCGTTGACGTGACAATGGGCCTCTGGCGTCTTCAGGAAGTGATGCGCGAAATTTCACAGCGCTTCCCGCCGCGCGGGACGCAGACCGACGCACCGCGCAGCGCTTTGTTCTGTCCCATTCCCGGAGACACCCATTGTTTTGGCGCGCAGATGATTGAAGAAGTCTTCGCGCGGGCAGGTTGGCAGACCGACGTCCTGCTCAAACCCGAACGTCGCGAATTGCTCGATTACCTGTCGCGCACACCGGTTGACCTTGTTGGCCTTACCGTTTCGTGCGATTGCCCCGCCGCTGCGCTTTCAAGCCTGATCAAAGGCATCCGAGGCGTTGCGATGAACCCTCACCTCACTGTCCTTGTTGGTGGTCACATGATCAATGCAAACCCGGGGCTTGTGGCCGAGATCGGTGCTGATGGCACCGGCGCTGATGCTCGCGCCGCGCTGGAAGTGTCCGAACGTCTCGTTGCAGCAGCGCCGGCCCGAGCGCACACGTTTATCTAAAGAGGTCCGGGCCCCCCAATGCTGACACGCAAACACAGTATCGAAGGCAAGAATGCCTTCCGCAACGCAGCGGAGTTGTTCGACACGCTGGACGCGGACGCCGCGATGAAGGTCGCGATGGTCGCGGGCGATGTGACGCTTGTTCTGGACGACACCGGCACGATCCTTGATGCCGCTTACGATCCTGATGAATTCCCCGGTTTTGAGAACTGGGTCGGAAGCAATTGGATCGAGACCGTCACCGACGAAAGCCGGCCGAAAATCATGGAGATGCTAGCGGCGGCCCGGCGCGGTGAAGTGCAACACTGGCGTCAGGTCAATCATCCTTCGCGTGAAGGCGATGTTCCGATCCGTTACGCAGTGCTCAGCGTCAATGGCGGTGAACATCGGATCGTCTTTGGTCGGGACTTGCGCGAAACAGGCAAGCTTCAGGCGCGGCTGTTGCAGGTGCAGCAGTCGCTTGAGCGCGATTACATGCGCATGCGTCACCTTGAGGCGCGCTATCGCATGCTGTTCGAACTCTCGGCGGAACCGGTTCTGATCGTGGAAGCGCAGACCTTGCGCATTCGCGAGGCGAACGCGGCCGCGCACACGCTGACGAACGCGCGCGCCGGCACGTTGCAGGGTAAGAAACTGTTGACCTTGCTCGACAAGGATTCGCGCGATCCTATGCAGACAATCGTGGGCGCGGCCCTGACTTCGGGCAGCGTGTCGCCCATCCCGATCACGCTGTTGAAACCGTCACGCGATGTCACCGCGTCGATCGCCGGCTTTACCCAGGATCGCGGGCAGTTCCTGCTTTTGCGCCTCGTGCCAACCGGCGATGGCGAGGCCACGCAGGCGCCTTCGCCTGTTGTTGATCTGGTCGAGGAGATGCCCGACGCTTTCGTGGTGGCCAACGCTCAGCTTGAGCTTGCAAACGCCAATCACGCCTTTGTCGAAATGGTGCAGGCCGCCAGCGTTGATCAGGTGCGTGGGCATCATCTGTCCGAGTGGATCGGGCGGCCCGGCATCGACCTTGATCTGATCGAAGGCCAGATTCAACAGCATGGCTCTGCGCGCAATGTCAGCACCGTGCTGCGTGTGGCGGGTGACCTTGAGGGTGAGCCGGTTGAGCTCTCGGCTGTCCGCAGCTCGGGAGAAGAGGCGCTCTACGCTTTTGTGATCCGCCCGATCGGCCGCCGCCTGCGCGATCTGCCACCGGGCAGCGAAGACCTGCCGCGTTCGGTTGAGCAGCTGACGGATCTTGTCGGGCGCATGTCGCTCAAGGACATCGTTCGTGAGAGCACCGACTTGATTGAGCGTTTGTGCATTGAGGCTGCGCTCTCGTACACCTCGGATAATCGCGCCTCGGCGGCGGAGATTTTGGGCCTGTCTCGCCAGAGTCTCTATTCCAAGCTGCACCGCTACGGCCTTGGCAATTTGCCGGCCGATCCCGATTAGGGGCCAGAGCGCGCCGATATTCTCCGAAGTGCGGCATTTTGGTCGCATCGCCTAAATGCGGGTCTATGGCCCTTTCAGTCCGCCCCCTCCCACCCAACGGCGTATGCACCGAAGCCGCGCCGGGGTTGCGTCCCGTTTGAGCGCCGCGGCCAATGGGTGAAGCAACAGGCTGAGCGCGTGGCCTGACACCCTGACAGGTTGGGCCAGATTGACACACCCTGGCCCTCCATCAATTCTTCCAAGCGGTAAGCGGCGCCTGAGATCGAATTCGAGTGTCAAATTTGTTTGACGCAAGCGCCTGTCAGTCATACCGTTCACACATGCAACGCTCGGCGGTCTCGACTCGCGTGGCGCCCGCTCCGGCGCTCCGTGATGTTGTGCAATTGCTCAAGCCGATTACGTGGTTTCCTCCGATGTGGGCCTTCATGTGCGGCGCGGTGTCTTCGGGCTCCGGGCTTGATGGCCGTTTGTGGTTTGTCGCGGGCGGAGTGCTGCTGGCTGGGCCGCTGGTTTGCGGGACGAGCCAGGCCGTCAACGACTGGTTCGATCGCCATGTCGATGCGATCAATGAGCCGAATCGGCCTATCCCCTCTGGAAGGATTGCGGGGCGGTGGGGTTTCTATATCGCGCTCATCGGAACCGGCTTGTCCGCGGGTGTCGCCTGGGCGCTGGGGCCGCTTGTGTTTATCGCAGCGCTGGTTGGGCTTGCGCTGGCCTGGGGCTACAGCGCGCCGCCGTTTCGCTTCAAGACGAGCGGCTGGACCGGCCCCTTGGTTGTTGGCCTGACTTATGAAGGGCTCAGCTGGTTTACAGGAGCGACCGTCATGCTCGGTGCTTTGCCGCGAAGTGAAGTTCTGGCTGTCCTGGTGCTCTACAGCCTGGGCGCGCACGGCATCATGACCTTGAATGACTTCAAGGCGGTCGAAGGTGACCGGGCGACGGGTCTTAGATCCTTACCGGTTGTTATGGGTGTCAGCGGGGCGGCGCGGTTTGCCTGTCTTGTCATGGCGGCGGCCCAAGTGGTGGTGATCGCGCTTTTGGCCATATGGGGTTTCACGGTTTCAGCCGCTTTGGTGGGTCTGGTCCTGGGAGCCCAGTTGGCGGCGATGCCGCGCCTGCTCAGCAACCCGGCGAAATACGCTCCGTGGTACAACGCCGTAGGCGTGCTGCTCTATGTCCTTGGCATGCTGGCCGCAGCGCTGGGACTGGGAGGGTACATCTGATGCACGCCCCCGTCTCAGCGCCAAAGGCGGCCGCCAAGGGGCTTTCCTGGTTCGCAATTGTTCGCATTGGATTGGTGCAGGCCTGTGTCGGTGCGCTCGTGATGATGGCGACAACGGTGCTCAATCGCCTGATGGTGGTGGAGTATGGGTTGCTGGCGGCTATCCCGGCAGGGCTCGTCGCGTGGCACTACGCGATCCAGTTGGGCCGCCCGATTTGGGGCCATGGCTCGGACATGGGGGCGAACCGCACGCTTTGGATTGTCGGCGGGATTGCGGTGCTCGCGGCGGGGACCCTTATGGCAACCTGGGCGACGCTGATGATGGCTGTGCCGACCATGGGCGCCTATGCCCTTGCGATCTTCGCGTACACGGTGATCGGCATCGGTGTGGGAGCGGCGGGGACGTCGGCGCTGGCCTTGCTTGCCTCAAGCGTTGCGCCCGAACGGCGCGCGGCGGCAGCGGCGGTGACATGGATTATGATGATCGCGGGGATCGTTGCATCCGCCATCCTTGTCGGCGCGCTGATCAAGCCCTTTACCCCGCAGATCCTGATGCAAGTCGCCTTTGGCCTGGCGGCGGTCACCATCGTTCTATCGATCATCGCCACTTTCCGGCTTGAACGTGGCCACCACGTTTTTGAGGAAACCGCCAAGGCCGAGGAAGCGCCCGATTTCTCCAGCGCCATCCGCGAGATCTTTGCGGAAACGGCGGCGCGGCGTTTCACACTCTTCATCTTTGTCTCGATGATGGCCTACAACATGCAGGATCTCATCCTAGAACCCTTTGCCGGCGAGATTTTTGGGATGGCTCCGGGCGATACGACCCAGCTGGGCGGGATGCTCAACGCAGGCGGGCTCGTCGGCATGATTATCGCCGGAATTGGCGGGAGCGCGTTTCAGGCGCGGATGCCAACCGACCTGCGCGTCTGGATTGTCAGCGGCTGCCTTGGGTCCGCGGTTGGGCTAGCCGGGCTTGCGCTTGGCGCGATGGTTGGCCCGGGTTGGCCTTTGCTCGCCAACGTCCTGTTCCTGGGCTTTTGCAACGGCGTGTTCGCGGTGGCGGCGATCGGCGCCATGATGGGACTTGCGGGCGCTGGCGCCAAAACGCGTGAGGGCGTTCGCATGGGCGTTTGGGGCGCCAGCCAAGCCGTCGCTTTCGGATTTGCTGGCCTTCTGGGCGCAGCTGGACGCGATATCTTCGAGATCATTCTGAGCGAGCCGGGCCGCGCCTATCAGATCGTCTTCGCGTTTGAAGGCCTGCTTTTCGTCCTCGCCGCCATCCTGGCGTTGCGCGTCTCGGGATCGCCGCGCCCCACGGCGCGCCAAGCGTGCACCAATCCGCCCTCCAAAGAACGGGAGATCTTCGCATGAACGAGACAATCTACGATGCCGTCGTCATAGGCGGCGGGCCGGCCGGCGCCACCGCCGCGACTGACTTGGCGCTGGCCGGCCATTCGGTTCTCCTGATGGAGCGAGGAGGGCGTATCAAGCCATGCGGAGGTGCGGTGCCGCCGCGTTTGCTTGAGGATTTCGACATCCCGCAAAGCCTGCTGGTGGCCCGTGCTCGCTCGGCCCGCATGATCGCGCCGTCGGGCCGAGCGGTGGATATGCCGGTGGGTGAGATTGGCTATGTCGGGATGGTCGATCGCGAAGACTTTGACGAATGGCTGCGCGTGCGCGCGGTCGAAAGCGGAGCGGAGCGACTATGCGCCACCTTTGAGAAGATCGAGCGCGACGATCAACCGCATCCCCTTGTCACCTTCCGCCGCGAGCGAGGCGGCCCAATCGAGAAAATCCGTGCGCGTTGTATTGTCGGTGCGGATGGCGCGCGTTCGGCGGTGGCCAAGCAATCCTTGCCCAACGCATCGCGCGTGAAATGCGTCTTCGCCTATCACGAGATCATCAAGGCACCCGCCAACGATACGAATGCGTTCGACGCGGATCGCTGCGACGTGTTCTACCAGGGGCGCTTGTCGCCCGACTTTTACGCCTGGGTGTTCCCGCATGGTGAGACCGCCAGTATTGGCGTGGGCAGCGCAAACAAGGGCTTCTCCCTGCGCGGGGCCGTCGCCGACATGCGCGGCGACCTTGGCCTTGATCGGTGCGAAACCGTGCGGCGCGAAGGCGCACCTATTCCTCTCAAACCGCTCAAGAAGTGGGACAATAGCCGCGATACCATCGTGGCCGGAGATGCAGCGGGCATCGTTGCTCCCGCGTCCGGAGAGGGCATCTACTACGCCATGGTCGGCGGGCGCCTCAGCGCCGAGGCTGCGAGCGAGTTCCTCAAGACCGGTGAGGCCAAGGCGCTTGCAGGGGCGCGCAAGCGCTTCATGAAAGAGCATGGCCGCGTGTTCTGGATCCTCGGGATGATGCAGTACTTCTGGTATTCCAGCGACAAGCGCCGCGAGCGGTTCGTCTCGATGTGCGACGATAAGGACGTCCAGCAACTCACCTGGCAGGCTTACATGAACAAGAAGCTGGTGCGCTCCAAACCGATGGCGCATGTTAAAATTTTCTTGAAGGATTGCGCCCACCTGTTTGGCCTGAGGCCCGAAACAAGCTAGCCTTGCTGCATGAAGGGGACTTGGATCTTGCCGGTGGGTGTGGCCACCGTGGCAGCCGCGCTCGTCGCGTTTCTCGGGGCAACCATAACCGATCTGGGTCCGTGGTATCAGGGTCTTGAGAAACCAGGCTGGACGCCGCCCGATGGGCTTTTCCCGATGGCCTGGACGATCATCTACGCGCTGATCACCGTTTCAGCCATCACCGCGTGGCGCGCGGCGCCCACCTCGCAGGAAGCGCAGAGCGTGATCAGCCTGTTTGCGCTGAACGCCTTTCTCAACATCACGTGGAGCCTGCTCTTCTTCCGCCTTCAGCGCCCCGATTGGGCGTTTGTGGAACTCATCTTTCTGTGGCTCTCAATTGTTGGGATCATAATCTATTGCGCGCGCTTTTCGCGCAACGCTGGCCTGTTGCTCGTGCCCTATTTGGCCTGGGTGACGATTGCCGGAGCGCTCAACTGGGCGGTCAATGATCTCAACGGCCCGTTTGGCTGATCCGAAGGGGTTGGGGGCAGGCGTTTTGGTAAGGGTCTTGGCATGATCGAACACCTCTTCGCCAGCGGTCACGCCGCCGATGTCGTCATCGCCGTTCTTGCGGTTGAAGGGCTTTGGCTTCGTCGTCGCGGTTGGAGCCTAGCGCGGATCGCGCGCGTTCTGGGGCCGGCGGTCTTCATCGTGCTGGCCCTGCGCGCAGCGCTGGTGGGCGCGTCCTGGCACTGGGTGGCCTTAGCGCTTGCGGCCTCCTTCCCGCTCCACGTTCTCGATCTGCGCGCAAGGCTCGGCGCTGAGCCGGACTGAGCTCGTCGCAATTCTCTCCACCACCAAAGACTAAGGCCCGGCCTCGCTTGTCCCACTGAGGGAGGCGAAGCCGGGCCATGGGCCGGGCCTTGGGCCGGGCCTTTGTGCCGACCGGTAGAGCCGTTGCGCTTCTTGACGAAGCTTTCCGGCTCTACCGCAGGGCAGCGAGGGCGGTGATCACGCTCACTTGGGAGCGTAATAGTGCTCCTGCGCCCAGATGTACCAGTTATCGACCACGGTGCCCGAAAGCAGCACGCCAATGCCGCCGGTCAGCGTCGTCAGCACGGCGAACCACCAGGCCCAACGGTGGATCGATTCAATCGAGGCGTTAAAGCCCATCGTCCAGCGCCAGAAGAGGCCTCCACGCTCCGCCGCGGTGCCGCGGTCGGTGATCTGTTCAATCTCACGCTCTGCGCCATAGCGCCCTGTGGCAAGGATCGTCGCCCCGTGCATCGCGAACAGGATCGCTGAACCGTATAGGAACACGATCGAGAGCGCGTGGAACGGGTTGTAGAAGAAGTTGCCGTGGATGAGCGAGAAATTGTTCGTCCAGATCAGGTGGCTGAAGATCCCGTAAGGCACCGCGTCCACCCAGCCATTGCCAAGCGCGGGGCGGATGAAGCCGAGCACGAGGAACAGCCAGATAGCCGAGGCAAACGCCCAGGGGATGTGATAGCCCATGCCCAGCGCGCGAGCGCGCAGATAGGTGCGAAGCCACCAAGCCAGGACCGACACCGTCAGGAACGCACCGGTCATGATGAACCAGCCGCCTTCCTTAAGCGGAACCATGAAGTCAAAGCCGTATTCCGGCCCCGGCGGATCCAGCGAGAGCCAGAAGAACTCGCGCATGAAGGTCTGCGGGCTCCAATTGGCTTGCTCGGCAAAGTTCATCCCGATGATGAACAGCGCCATAAAGCCAAAGGCGAGGCTCACGAGCCCGGCCCAGCCCAGATAAACTGGACCAAGCTGCGCCTGACCAAGCTTACCCATCCAATAGGAATAGCCGGTTGCGTTGATGCGCGGCTCGCTTCCATCCAGGTGAGGGACACCAAGCTCAGGCTCGGCCTTCACCTGGATCTGAGTGAAGATGTTTTGATACGTAGCCATCAGGACAAGGCCTCCCCTTCCCAAAGCGGAATCTCACGCCAGAATTCCCAGAAATCGACCCAGCTGCCGACGTAGAGCGGCCCTGAAATCACGATGCAGATCGCGCTCCAAAAACCGGCGCTCAAAGCCAGGAACAGACCCACGCGGTGAATGCCGAGCGTACCAACCGAATAGCCGATGAAATCGCGGAAATACGTGTCTTCGTATTCCGGCGTCTTCACCTCGGTGCCTTCTGACGGGTTCACCGCCGAAAGAACCAGGCCACCGTGCAGCGCCAGCGCGAGACAGTTCGTAAAGAAGAACGTGATCGCGAGCATGTGGATCGGATTGAAGTGGAAATTCCCGTAGGAATATCCGGTGTACGAGACCCAATCGAGGTGGGACCAAATGCCATAGGGGAAAGCGTGTCCCCACGCGCCCATCCACATCGGCCGAATGATCTGCAGAGTGAAATAGGCAAAAACGGCAACGCTAAAGGCGATCGGTACGTGGTACGTCATGCCCAGCTTGCGGCTGATTTCGGCCTGGCGCATCACCCACGATCCGAACGCAATGAGCGCGCAGGCCGTGATCCATTGCCAGTATCCGCCCTCTTTCAAAGGCATGATTGAAAGGCCGTTTTCAACCGAAGGCGGCTGAATGTCGATCAGCCAAGGGTTCATCGTCGGGCCCTGGAGTGCGGCTGCGAAGATCAGCATAGTGCCAAGCCCCGCGAACAAAGCCGCCGTCACTCCAAAGAATCCGACATAAAACGGGCCGACCCAGAAATCGAAGAGGTCGCCGCCGATTATTGTGCCTCCGCGCACGCGGTACTTCCGCTCGAAACTAAGGAGCGCCATAGGTCCATCCTTCCCGCCCCCGAGGCGAGTTTTGAAGGTTGTTCGAGATGTTAGGAGGCAGGCAGGCGAACCTGCCCCCTCACATTTTCGCTAACGTCCGTCAGCCCAGATCCGGGCCGTCCAGCAGTTCGACCTGAGCCGAAGAAGCGATCGGGGCACCCGACGCTTGATCCAGCCAGTTGTAACGGTCTGTGCTGAGCAGCAGGAAGTGGATGGTGAAGGCCAGCAGCGCCAGAACGACGTGCAGACCAACCAGCACCCGACGGATGTCAAATTGAAGCCAGATTCTCCACATGATGGAATTCCTTTTTCGTGTTGTTTGCCAAAGCTTGATTGAAGAGGCCCGAAGGCCGCGCCTTCAAGCGATCAGAGGCCAAAGCCACCAGTGAACCAGGGCTTGTGAGCCCACAGAAGCGCATGAGCCACGACCGCAATCGCGACGTAGAGCGTGAAGGTGCTCATGAAGCCTTTGTGGATCTCCTGTGCCTCTTCAGGCGTCAGGTAAGTGCCGATGCGCTCACCGGGAGTCGGATCAACCATTGTTTAGTCTCCGTAACAGTTGGGTATTTGAGGGCTAAGCCCCCGTCGGCATCCCCGCGTGATCCCCCACGTGGATTGGATGAGCCCGATCCCCAGGCAATTCTGTGACTAAACGCGGCCACACCCGCGTGTTTTGGAAGGAAGAAGTGAAGCGTCATGCGTCCACTCCTTCCTGTGTCGCCCCAACCATCCCGGGTTCGAGGCAATCTCGTGTTACGCGCTCCAGCCCGTTTTGACGGGCGAGGCGTTCGGCCGCATCGCGCAGGCGCTTGGCGGCGGAAATGCGGACCAGCACCGGCTGGGCTTCAACCATTTGGTCGAGCGCAGCTTGGCTCCCGGTCATTTCGAGCCCTACGTCAAAGC
>JBCBYM010000043.1:0-18096 GCA_039815865.1 Pseudomonadota bacterium | reverse complement strand
CACGCCCGCTCACGCGCCGCTGATCCAGCAGGTCATCCCGGAAATCATCGAGCGCGTGAACCTCTTGTTCGGCTACAACGCGGTTGCCCGGATAAAGCTGCGTCAAGGCGCGGTTAAGCCACCAAAAGGCACCGCGGCTCCCAAACCTCCGCCTTCCCTAAAGCCCATTCCGATGGAACTGGGTGACAGTTTGCGCGATATAGGCGATCCGGAACTGCGGACCGTGCTGGAATCGTTGGCGCGCAGTCTGGAAAGCAAAGACCCGAAAGAGGACGACAAGCCATCGTGACCGCCCTTCGCACTCTCGCCGCTGCCGCATCTTTGGCCGCTTTCGCCTCCACCGTTGTGTTGACCGCCCCCAGCGCGGCGCAAGACTTGTCCAACCCGAAAAGCGACTTTGTGAAGGATATCCCTTCGCAAGGCTGGCAGACCCGGAGCCAGCGCACGGATCGCGGCTATATGATCGGAAATCCCGAAGCCGAAGCGCAGCTCATCGAGTTTATCAGCTACACCTGCTCGCACTGCGCCAATTTTGCCAAGCAGAGCGATGGCACGCTGGATTTCGCCGCGATCGGACCCGGCTTTGTTTCGGTGGAAGTGCGCCCGGTGATCCGAAATTCGCTCGACCTGGTGGTCACCATGATGGCCCAGTGCGGCAAAGAAACGGGCTTTATCCGACGGCACCGCGCCTTCCTCTACTCGCAGGACAAATGGCTGCAAAAGGCAATCAACGCCCCGCAATCCCAGCGCGCTATCTGGGCCCGCGCCGACGCCAAGGCGCGCCTCAACGCCGCGCGCGCGCTCGATTTTGACGATCTCATGATCTCCAAGGGGCTGACCGCGCAGGAGGTCAACGCCTGCCTCGCGGATGATAACGCCGCCCAGAAGATCATGGCCGCCGACAGCGCGGATCGCAGCGAGTTCGGTATCACCGGCACGCCGACCTTCGCGCTCAACGGGAAGACGCTGGAAAACGTATCGGACTGGCCATCGCTTTCCGCTGTGCTGCAGGAGGAGTTCCGCCCCAAGCCGCAAGAAAGCGTAACGGGCGGCTAGGGCGAAAGGCTCAGGGCCCATGGCCTCGAGGAAAAACCGCGCCAACTCAGGGTTTCTACACAGAACTGACACAATTGTGCACAAGCACGGCCCCTAACCACTTTACGCGGACGAGCATCGCTGCAAGTCTCGCCACCAAGCAAAGGATATGTCGATGAATTCCGCCCGCTCCAACACCTTTTCCGGCCGGTTCCGCCTTGCTCTGGCCTGCGCGTTGGCTGCGCCGCTTGCGCTGGCTGCGTGCAGCGGCGAGGAAGAGGTCGAAGGCGGCGTGAGCGGTGAGCCTATTGCCGCGATCGCGGCGCCGGAAGGCACCGCCTGGCTCGAGACCGCTTCGATGAGCGAAGACGGCCTTGGCTACATCGTCGGCAACCCCGACGCGCCCTTGAAGCTAATCGAATACGCGTCGCACACATGCGGCGCCTGCGCGAACTTTTCAGTCACCGGCAAAACGCCCCTCAAGGAATACATCGCCACCGGCGTCGTCAGCTTTGAGCAGCGCGAAGTGTTCCTCAACACCTTCGATGTAGTCATCGCCTCTCTCACCCAGTGCGGCCCGGGCGAGCGTATGCAGGCGCTCTCGGACGAAGTCTGGCAGAACCTGCCGAGCGTGATGCAAGGCATTCAGGGCGCTCAGGGAATGGAAGCGGCAAGCCAGCTGCCTCTTGATGAGCGGTTCGTGCGGATCGGCGAGGTCACCGGCCTTGTTGATTTCTTCGCCGCGCGCGGGCTCTCAGCCGATCAGGCCCGCGCCTGCCTTGCGGATGCCGATGCGATCGATGCCATGGTCAAGGGATCAAGCGAAGTGGCCGAGGAAGTTGGCGTGGCGGGCACGCCCACCTTCACCCTGAATGGCAGTAAGGTCGACGCGATTGCCTGGGGTCAGCTTGAACCGATCCTCCAGCGCGCCGGCGCGCGCGGCGACGGCGAGTAACGCGCCCCTTCGCCTATGCAGATAAGCCGGCTCAAACTGAGTGGATTCAAGAGCTTTGTCGAGCCGGCAGAGCTGCGCATTGAGCCGGGTCTAACAGGCGTCGTCGGCCCCAATGGCTGCGGCAAATCGAACCTTCTCGAAGCCATTCGCTGGGTCATGGGCGAAACGTCGGCGAAGTCCATGCGCTCGGGCGGGATGGAGGACGTGATCTTCGCAGGCACGTCCACAAGGCCCGAACGCGCCTTTGCCGAAGTGGTGCTCCACGCTGAAGATGACGCGGGCGAGGAATTGGTCGTCACCCGCCGGATCGAGCGCGGCGCGGG
This sequence comes from Pseudomonadota bacterium, assembly GCA_039815865.1. Taxonomy (GTDB): domain Bacteria; phylum Pseudomonadota; class Alphaproteobacteria; order Sphingomonadales; family Sphingomonadaceae; genus Erythrobacter. The sequence goes on along the minus strand of JBCBYM010000043.1, from coordinate 15,783 downwards.
CTCGGCCTATCGGGTGAACGGCGCGGATGTGCGGGCCAAGGATGTCGCGCTCACCTTCGCCGATGCGGCGACAGGCGCGCATTCGCCAGCGCTGGTGAGCCAGGGCAAGATCGCGCAGGTTATTGCAGCCAAGCCCGCTCAGCGCCGGCAGATGCTGGAAGAGGCCGCCGGGATTGCCGGGCTTCACGTGCGCCGCAAGGATGCCGAGAGCAAGCTGCGCTCAACCGAGGCGAACCTCGCGCGGCTTGAGGATCTGATGGCGGGGCTCGATTCGCAGATCGCCTCGCTGCGCCGTCAAGCCAAGCAGGCCGAGCGCTATTCCAAGCTCACTGCCCAGATCAACACCGCCGAAGCGCGATTGCTGTTCGCACGCTGGCGCGAGGCGGCGCACGCCGCCAAGGAAGCGCGCGCCGCGGCTGAAAGCGCAGACGCCGCGGTTGCCAAGGCCAATGAGGATGCGCAGGCCGCGCAGCGCGAGCAGGCGGCGGTGGCGAAGGATCTGGCCGAAGCGCGTGACGAGTTGGCCGACCGCCGCGATGATGCGAGCGCGCACGGCCACCGCATGGCGGCTCTTTCCGAAAAACTCGAAGCCGCCGAAGCGCGCCTCGCGGATCTCACCCGGCAGCGCGAACGGCTCGAACAGGACCGCGTGGCTGCGGACCGATTGACGAGCGACGCGGTCGAAGCGCTGGCGAAGCTCGAGGCCTCGCTGGAAGAAAGCCGCAAAACTGTTGCGCAGGCCGAAACCCAGCGCCCCGCCATCGCTGCGCGCAGCGAAGACGCCGAACGCGCCAGCCGCGCAGCCGAACTCGCGCTCGCCAAGGCAACGGCGGATCAAGCCGGGGTCGAAGCCGAATGGCGAGTCGCTGAAGCCGCTATCGAGCAGGCGCGCAGCCGACTTGACCGGCTCACCCGCGATGAAGAGCGTATCAACGCCGCGCGCGCGCAGCTGGAAGGCGGCGAAGACGCACAAGCGAGTGTCGACGCCGCGCGCGAAGCCGCCGATGACGCGGCGAGCGAAGTCACCCGTCTGCGCGCGCGGCTCGAGGCGGATCAGGCGCGCAAAACCGATCTGCAGAGCGCGCGCGACGAAGCCGCAGCTCAGCTTGCCACCGCCCGCGCAGAGCTTGCCGGGATTGAGCGTGAACACACAGCGCTCGTGCGCGACCGCGACTCGCGCCTGAAACGCACCAAGGGCCGCGAGGGTCTGCCAGCCGCTCTCGACAAAATCCGCGTGATGCCGGGCTATGAGCGCGCTCTGGCCGCGGTTCTGGGGCGCGATGCCAAATCGCCGATTGGGGCGCCGCCTCAGGCCAGCGATGGCCGGTTCTGGACCGGTGGCGCATCGCCTGATCCGGTGTCCGATAGCCTGCTTGCTCAGATCACCGATTGTCCCGAAGAGCTGCGCGCGCGCCTCGCTCTCGTCCATTGCGCGGACGAAGACGATGGCCGCGATCTGGCACCGGGCGAATGGCTCGTCACGCGCGGCGGGCACTTGCGCCGCTGGGACGGCTTCATCGCGCGCGGGGAAGGCTCAGCCGAAGCCGCACGGCTCGAAGCGGAGAACCGTCTCGCTGAGCTTGAAAAGCAATTGCCGGGTTTGCAAAGCGCGGCTCAAAGCGCCGAGGCGTCCGAAACCGCAGCGCGCGAAGAGCTCAGCGCGCTGCAACGCGATCTCGTCGCCCAGGATCGGGCGCTGGCCAGAGCGATCGAGGCCGAGCGCTACGCCCTGCGCCAACTCGACGCCGCCGAAGCCGCAAAGGAACGCATCGCGGCCCGGCTTGAGGAATTGAAAGAGACCGCAGGTGAGTTGGCCGAACAGTTCACTTCTGCGCGCTCTGAATTGACCTCAGCTGAGGATCAGCGCGCCGCGCTTCCCGCGCCGGATGCCGGCCGGGCCGCGCTGGAGGCCGCGCAGATCAAAAACGAAGCCGCGCGCGCCGGGGTTCAGGCGGGCCTTGCCGAATTGGCCGCGCACGATCAGACGCTGGCCGTGGCGCGCGAACGCCTCGCGGCGCAGCAGGCGGACCACGCCAGTTGGCAAGCGCGCTCAAGCGAGGCCGCGCAGCGCGTGGCGCAGGCCGGTCGCCGGCTTGAGGAAATCGAGGAAGAGAGCGCCATCATGGCCGCCAAGCCCGCCTCGCTGATCGCCGAAATCGAGCAAGGCGACGCGGTGCGCCAAAGGCTGGGCGAAGAGCTGGCTGAGGCCCAGAGCGCGCTTGAGGCGTGCGAGGCCCGCGCGCAAGCGGCGAACGGTGCGCTGACGAACAGCAACGAAGCGCTCGCCGTCGCACGTGAGGGACGCGCCACTCTCGCCGCGCGCGCGGAAAGCCAGGAATCGCGCCGCAGCGAGATGGCGCGCATTTCCGGCGAGCGATTCCAATGCCCTCCCCCGCTGCTTGCCGAACGCTTTGAGTTTGACGAGAACGCAATCACCTACGCTCAGGCCGAGAGCGAAGAGCTCGACCGCCTTACCGCCAGCCGCGAGCGCATTGGTCCTGTGAACCTGGTGGCCGCTGAGGAATTGGCGCGGGTCGAGGAAGAGCATGGCACAAACGCGTCTGAACAGGCCGAACTGACCGAGGCCGTGTCGCGCCTGCGCGGATCGATCGGCAATCTCAACCGCGAGGGGCGTGAGCGTCTGCGCGCCGCGTTTGAGGAGGTGAACACGCACTTTCAGAAATTGTACCCGCGCCTGTTCCAGGGCGGCCAAGCGCACTTGGCGCTGATCGACAGCGATGATCCTCTGGAGGCGGGCCTTGAGATCTTCGCCCAGCCGCCGGGCAAGCGCTTGCAATCGCTCTCGCTGCTTTCGGGCGGCGAACAGGCGCTGACGGCCACCGCGCTGATCTTCGCTCTCTTTCTGACCAATCCCGCCCCGATCTGCGTGCTCGACGAGGTCGACGCGCCGCTCGATGACGCCAATGTCGAGCGCTTCTGCGATCTGCTCGATTCCATGGTTCGCACCACCAAGACGCGCTATCTTATCGTTACGCACAACGCCGTCACGATGAGCCGGATGCACCGCTTGTTCGGGGTCACGATGGCGGAAAAGGGCGTCTCGCGCCTCGTTAGCGTCGATCTGGGCGAAGCGGAATTGATGGCGGCAGAATAGGCCCGTGGCAGGTCCCTTCGCTGAAGACGACATTTACGATCCGGCCTATGTGCGCGACGTCTTTGACAAATGCTCGGACCGGTACATCGCGTTCAGCACCGTATGCTCGCTGGGCTTCACCGAGATCTGGCGCCGGCAATGCGTCGAGGCGCTTGGCGCGCTGCCCGCCCGCGCGGTAGGCTATGATTTGATGGCGGGCACCGGCGAGGTCTGGCCTCACCTCTTGAAGCGCAATCCCGACATAGGCTCGATCATCGCAGTCGATATCTCAAGCGGCATGCACGCGCGCGCGATGGAGCGTCTGCACGGTATGCGCGGGCACAAGATCGACTTTATCGAGGATGATGTTCTTGAAAGCGATCTGGCCCCTGAAAGCGCAGACTTTGTGATTTCCACTTTCGGGCTGAAGACGTTCAATCCGGACCAGCATCAAAAGTTGGCCGAACTGACGCGGCGCGTGCTGAAACCGGGAGGACGGTTTGCCTTTATCGAGGCCTCCGATCCCAAGGGCTGGGCGCTGCGCCCGCTCTATCTGTTCCATTTGAAGCGCGTACTGCCGATGGTCGAGCGTACCTTGCTTCAGGGCGCGCAGGACTTTTCGATGATCGGGACCTATTCAACCAAATTCGGCGACGCGCGCGGGTTTGCAGACAGCCTGAGCCAGCAAGGGTTGGAGAGCCGGTACCGCACATTCTTCTTTGGCTGCGCGAGCGGCGTGTGCGGCCAGCGCCCTGTCTAGCGGTGTGCGTGCGTGTTCAGGCCTCGATGGCCAGAGCCAGCCGCTTCCGGATCGACTTGAGCTGAGCCACGGCTTCGGTGACATTCAGACGTTCTTCAGCCGCTGCCGTGGCGGGTTCACCAACCGTCGGCGCCGGCGCCTCGCGGCCCCCGGCGCGCCGGTCGCCTGAGCGACGGTCTCCCTTGCGGCGATCCAGGCCCGGCTTGCCACTGGAACGCAAGACCGCTTCGGCGCCTTTGAGGGTGTAGCCCTCTTCGTTGACCAGCCGGTTGATGTCCTCCACCAGCGCCACGTCTTCAGGCCGATAATAGCGCCGACCACCGCTGCGTTTGAGCGGGTTCAAAAGCGCGAATTGCTGCTCCCAATAGCGCAGCACATGGGGCTTGATCTGGAGCGCCTCGCTCACTTCCCCGATCGTGCGCAGCGCGCTTTCATCCTTGCCGTCTTCAAATTCAGCCATGGTGCAACGCCGCTAATCCTTGTTGCTGGCGCCAGGTTACTCGCCCTTCGCGATCCGCTCTTTCAAGAGCTGACTTGCGCGAAAAGTCATCACCCGGCGCGGGGTAATCGGCACTTCGATCCCGGTCTTGGGATTACGGCCGACGCGTTCGTTCTTGTCACGCAAGATAAAACTGCCGAAGCCGGAAACCTTCACATTCTCGCCCTTGGCGAGCGCCTCGCACATGTGGTCGAGGATCGATTCCACCAGTTCAAGCGATTCCGCCCGGCTTAGACCCATCTTGCGATTGATCGTCTCAGCCAGATCGGCCCGTGTTAGAGTGCCAACTGAACGCATTACGCGCGATCCTTTCTCTTTGGCGCGACCCAAGAGCGTGCGAAACGTACAACTTTCAAACGTTTCCCGCAACTTGGCACTCACTCTCACCGAGTGATTGTGAACAATTGTCGTCGACAGGCGAATCCGCGACTAAACGCGGATAAGGCTTGCGCCCCAGGTAAAGCCGCCGCCCATCGCTTCCAGCATGACTAGATCGCCCTCGGCGATCCGCCCATCGCGGCGCGCCACATCAAGCGCGAGCGGCACCGAAGCGGCCGACGTGTTGGCGTGTTGATCGACCGTGACGACCACCTTTTCAGCCGGGATGCCGAGCTTCTTGGCGGTCGCATCAAGGATGCGCTTGTTCGCCTGATGGGGTACAACCCAGTCGATTTCCTCGGCTGAAACGCCAGCTTCCTCAAGCACTTCGCCGAGGACCTGCGCCAGATTGACAACCGCGTGGCGGAACACCTCGCGCCCTTTCATACGCACATGGCCAACCGTTTGCGTGGTCGAGGGACCGCCATCGACATAGAGCAGATCATGCTGCGCTCCGTCGGCGTGAAGCTTGGTCGCGATAATGCCGGCTGCCTCTTGCGCCTCGCTCCCTTCGGCTGGCGCCTCGAGCACCACCGCGCCCGCCCCATCGCCAAACAGAACGCAGGTTGTGCGGTCTTCCCAATCGAGGATGCGACTGAAGGTTTCCGCGCCGATCACCAGAGCGCGCTTGGCCGCCCCGGTACGCAACAGCGAATCGGCGGTCGCCAAAGCGTAAAGAAATCCCGAGCACACCGCCGCAACATCAAAGGCGATGCCGCCATTGCAGCCCAGCGCGTTTTGAACCTTGGTCGCGGTTGCGGGAAAGGTGTTATCAGGCGTGGCGGTGGCGATGATGATGAGGTCAATGTCCGCCGGCTCCAACCCAGCATCGGACAGCGCTGCGCGGGCGGCGTTGGTGGCCAACGTGGCGGTGGTTTCGCCTTCGCCGGCAATATGCCGCTGGCGAATACCGGTGCGCGCGATGATCCACTCATCCGAGGTGTCAACGCGCTCGGCTAACTGATCGTTGGTCAGCACGGTTTCAGGCAGGCACGAGCCAGTTCCCAAAAGGCGCGCGCCGGGCGTTTTGGAGATCACGCGGTCTGCTCTTGGTCCGACGCTTGGCTCGAGGCTTCATCGGCGTCCGAACCCGCGCCCGCGGTATCGCCCCAATCGCTGCCCAGCCGGGCAAGGTCATGCGCGATACGCTCGGTGAGCTTGTTCGACAAAAGGCTGGCGGTCACCGCTACGGCGTTCGCCACGCCCTTGGCCGTCGCGCTGCCATGGCTTTTGACGATCACACCGTTGAGGCCAAGGAAGACCGCTCCATTATGATTGTTCGGATCAAGGTTATAGCGCAGCAACTCAGTCGCCGGACGCGACACGAGAAAGCCGAACTTGGAGCGCAGCGAACTGGTGAAGGCCTGCTTCAGCAGATCGGTCACGAACCGAGCGGAGCCTTCGATAGCCTTCAAGGCAATATTGCCGGAAAACCCGTCGGTCACGACGACATGGGTTTCGCCGCGGTTGATCTTGTCAGCTTCGACAAAGCCGCAAAAATCTAGCGGGAGGCCACCCGCCTCATCCTCGGCTGCGGCCTGGAGCCGGGCGGCGGCTTCGCGCAAAGCGTCCGTGCCCTTGATGTTTTCCGTACCGATATTGAGAAGGCGGACATGCGGGCGCTCAAAGCCGAAAAGAATGCGCGAATAGGCCGCGCCCATAACCGCAAACTGCACGAGGTTGCGCGCGTTCGCCTCGGTGTTGGCCCCCAGATCGAGCATGATGACATCGTGCTCTTCAAGCGTGGGCATCAGCGCAGCGAGCGCGGGGCGATCAATGCCGGGCATCGTGCGCAGGGCAAGCTTGCTCATGGCCATCAGAGCGCCGGTGTTGCCCGCGCTCACCGCCGCGCCGGCATCGCCCGTCTTCACCGCGTTAACCGCGAGGCCCATCGAGGTTGTCTTGGCGCGGCGAATGGCTTTGCTGGGCTGTTCATCGCCCGCAATAACGTCGTCACAATGGAGGATTTCGGCCGCGCCGCGCAGGCCCGGGTGATTGTCGAGAGCCCGAGTAATCCGCGCCTCATCGCCCACGAGCAAGAACTTGAACTCGTCGTGATCGCGGCGGGCGAGCGCGGCCCCTTCGACCATGACACGCACACCCTCATCGCCGCCCATCGCATCAACGGCGATACGCGGGAGGGTCATGCGTCTGGTCCTTTGCTCAATGTGTGGTTCAGATGCCCTTGGGCACCATCACTTCACGACCGTTATAATAGCCGCAATGGCCACACATGTTATGCGGGCGCTTGAGCTCACCGCAATTGGGGCATTCGTGGAAGGCTTCGACCTTCAGCGAATCATGAGCGCGGCGATTGCCGCGGCGATGCGGGGAAACTTTTCTCTTAGGGACTGCCATGGCTCAGCCATTTCCTCAAAAAATGCGTGTGTTTGCGCGCTTTAGCGCTGATGTTTCGATGCCGCCCATACGGGGACGTCGGCAATGGTGCAAGCTTGGCTTGCCCAACGCTCCGGCCCGATGGTGACGGAAAGGGGGGCGCTATAGCGAAATTCTGCGCAAGCGCAAGTATTGTGCGCGCCTCGCAGTAATCATCGGTTGCACGGCAACCGCAAGCGCGACTGCGCGCCCGCAGCGGGTCCGGATTGACCGGAGGACGTCTAGCGTGGAGTTCGCCCGGACGGGCGAACACAATCAAGATAACGCGTAATCGCTCACAAACTGGTTGGTCTTGCGTTCCTGGCCAAAGGTGCTGGTGGGGCCGTGGCCGGGAATAAACGTGATGTCTTCGCCAAGCGGCCAGAGACGCTGCGTGATGCTGTCGATCAGGTCCTGGTGATTGCCGCGCGGGAAATCGGTGCGCCCGATCGATCCCTGGAACAGCACATCGCCCACAATCGCAAAGCGGCTGGGCTGATGGACGAAGACGACATGGCCGGGCGTGTGGCCGGGGCAATGGATGACATCCAATGTGAGTTCACCAACCGTCACCGTGTCGCCATGCTCAAGCCAGCGTGTGGGGGTGAAGCTCGCCGCCTCCATCCCAAAACGCGCGCCGTCGGCGTCGAGCTGCTCGATCCAGAACAGGTCATCCCTGTGCGGCCCCTCGATCGGCAGGCCGAGCTCGTCCGCAAGCATCCCTGCCTGACCGCAATGATCAAGGTGCCCGTGGGTGATGAGGATCTTTTCCAGCGTCACGCCAGCCTTGGCGACGCCCTCCTTAAGCCTATCAAGATCGCCGCCCGGATCGGTGAGCGCGGCCTTGCCTGTGGCGGTACACCAGATGAGAGAGCAGTTCTGCTGCAGCGGCGTCACCGGCAGGATCGCGGCGCGCATGGGGGGCGTTTTGGGTGTGTCGGTCATTCTTGCGATGTGCGGTTTTCGGTCACTAAGAGCAACAGCGATTTTCTATTGCTCGTCAGGAATTGGATCAGGCCAAGGTCCGACCGAGAGACTGATTTCCTGTGGCTCTGTCGGCGAGAACGAAGTCTCACCCGAAAGCTTCAGCCTTAAAGCGGCAACGGCTTCCTCCAAGCTCGAGAAGATCCCAGAGGGTGGATGTTCATTCCTCCAGTACCCGTCGTACTCGTCATTGGGTTCAATGAAGGTTTCTGTGGCGAACTGCCACAACCCGTCAGGTCGAACACACAGCCTGCCTCTTTTACCACTGGCGATCATTAAATGGGTTGCGATGACTCTCATGCGAATGATTCTAAATCCGCCCCCCTTTCCACACAACCCGGCCAATGATCTCCAACTCCTCAGCCTCCACGCTCACCGGCGGATAGGCGAGGTTCTGGCTTAGAAGCGAGAACCGCCCTGCCCCCGCACTCGCCACGCGTTTGACCATCAGGGTGTCGCCCAGCCGCACAACGTGCACCCCGTCGCGAAAGGCGCGCGCAGATCGGTCGATCAGGATTTCATCGCCATTGTTGAGCAGCGGCTCCATCGAATCCCCTTCAACCGTGATCGCGGACAATTGCGCGCCTTCAAACCCCTGCTCCAAGAGCCAACGGCGTGAGAACTTGAAGGCGTCAAAGGCCGCCTCGGCTCCGGGCAGCGCGCCAGGGCCGGCAGAGGCACCGATCGCAAGGCGCGGCACCTCGACATAGTCCGAAACCGGCTTGACTACGGGCGCAGTATAGGAATTTTCCCTTACCCCTTCCTCCTCTTCACGTAGATCATTCTCATCCACACCAAAGAATTGCGCCAGCGCCCGCCGATCGCTTTCTTCAAGCTTGCGCGGAGAACCTTTGCGAATGAATTGCTGGAGATAGCTCGGGTTTCGCCCCAGCATTTCGGACAGGCTGGAGAGGCTGACACCGCGCTCCTGCGACATCTCAAGAAGCCGTGTGCGCGGGCCATCGGGCGGGGATTGCATCTGTTTGCTCATGGATTTCTCCTACATGAAGGATTTTTCCTAGACAAGTAGGAAATTGACTGGAACATTTAGCGAACATTGGGCGATTCGGCGGATCGTCTCGCTCGGTGGCCCGACACGAAAACCCACCGCCAAGGACGAAGGGGAACACAACGATGCTGATCCGGAAAGTCGAACACTTCCTGCGCGAACACGACATGCCAGCCACAAAGTTCGGACGCCTTGCCGCGCGCGATCCGCGCTTTGTGCTGGACCTGCGCATGGGCCGCATTCCGCGCGCCGCGACAGAAACGCGCATCGTGCGCTGGATGGCGGATTACGGAGCCCCCCCCAAAACCACAAAGACCGAGACGAAAGGACTGGCGTATGTTTGAGGCAAGCCTGTTGGAGACGAAATCCGCCGACGCACCGATTGATGCAGGACTGGGGGGCTCAGCCGCCCATGCTCAGCCCATCTCCCGCCCAACGCGCTACCGTCCGCGCCGCACCACCAGTGATCGCCTGCGCGATGCGCTGATGACCCTCGCTGAAGGCCGCGCGGACCTTCAGTCGCATGAGGAAACCGCCTGGTCCTCGATCACCTTCACCGGGACGCGCCACGAAGTGGTGCTGGAATTTCAGGGCCACGAAGCGGTCGAGGTTGGCGAGACATTCATCGCCGAGCTGCCCGAGCACGAATTCCGCATCCCCGGCCAGCTGGTCGCCGATGCAAGCGTGCGCGAAGTCGATCACCGCTTCGGCATAGAGGAGCGGTTGACGGTCACAGCTGTGCTTTTGCTGCTGGAGGAGAGCTGACACTCTCCTTCGCGCAGCGGCGCGGCCTTTAGCTCTTGATGACGATCATCTTCTCGATGGTCATCTCATGGCAGGTGTAGGGAATACCGCCCACGCCGTGGCCCGATGTCTTGAGGCCGGTGAACGGCATCCAGTCGGTGCGGAAAGCGGTGTGGTCGTTCACCATTACAGCCGACGCGTTGATGTTCCGGTAGGTGTGCATCGCAGCGTTCAGATCGTTGGTGAACACCGCCGCCTGGAACGACACGTCGAGCGAATTGGCCTGCGCGATAGCAGCGTCGACATCCGTATAGGCATAGAGGCACACGACGGGGCCAAACACTTCGTTCTGCGAGATCGTTGCGTCAGCGGGCGGGTTGAGCAGCAGTGTGGGCGCGTAGGTCGTCTCTGACAGCTTCTCGCCCCCGCACAGGACCTGCGCCCCGCCATCAACCGCTTCGGCGACCCATTGCGCAACCCGGTCGCATTCCTTGGGGCGGATGAGCGGGCCGCACTCGGTGTCCTCGTGGATCGCGTTACCCACCTTCAGCGCTTTGACAGCCTCGGTCATGCGCGCGGCCAGATCATCGATGATCGATGCATGCGCGAAGACCCGCTGAACCGACACGCAGACCTGGCCTGAATGGTAATAGCCGCCCTTCACCAGGCTCGGCACAGCGGCGTCGAGATCGGCGGTGGCATCAACGATCACTGGAGCCACCCCGCCATGCTCGAGCGCGCAGCGCGTGCCCGGCGCCAATTGCGAGCGCAGCGACCAGCCCACGGCGGCAGACCCAATAAAGCTGAAGAAAGCAACGCGCGGATCGGCGACCATCGCGGAGGACACATCACGCGGCGTGACCACCGCCATGGCCCATTCCTTAGGCAAGCCCGCTTCGTGCAGGATTTCGACGAATTCAAAGCACGATAGCGGCGTGTCGCCCGCTGGCTTGACGATCACCGGACACCCCGTTGCGACCGCAGGTGCAACCTGATGGACGATAAGGTTCAAGGGGTGGTTGAACGCCGAGACAGCGACGACCGGCCCAATGGGCTCACGCGTGGTCCAGGCGACGCGCCCATCGCCAGCTGCGGTAAGCCCCATGGGGATCTCGGTCCCGCGAAGCGCGCCCAGTTCCTCGATGCACAGCTCCATGCCGTTGATCGCGCGCGCCACTTCGACCCGCGCGTCGATCAGCGGCTTGCCCCCTTCATTGGCCACCTGAAAGGAGAGGTGATCAAAGCGATCCTGCATGATCTCAGCGGCGCGTTTGAGGATTTGGGCGCGCTCATGCGGTTTCATCCACGCGCTGCGATCTTCGGAGAGTTCCTTTGCGCGCGCCAGGAACGCGTCGACCGTGTCCCAGTCGCTCATGGGAACGCTGCCGATGACCGTCAGGTCATAAGGGTTTACGACTTCATGCATGTCGATGTCCTTTCAGACCGGGCCTTTACAGTTCCGCGGAGAGCTTCTTGATGTCGATATTCAAGATCTGGTCGTTCTCAGTGTAGTCGACCGGGCAGTCGATCAAGTGGACGCCCGGCGTATCGCGGCAATGGGCGAGCAGCTCGGTGAGATGCTCGGAGCTTTCCACGCGGTGGCCATGCGCGCCATAGCTGTGCGCGTACTCCACGAAGTCCGGGTTGCCATAGGTCAGGCCAAAATCAGCAAAGCCCATATTCGCCTGCTTCCAACGGATCATGCCATAGGCATCATCGCGCAGGATCAGCACGGTGAGATTGAGGCCAAGGCGCACCGCGGTCTCCATCTCCTGGCTGTTCATCATGAAACCGCCATCGCCGCAGATCGCCATGACCTTGCGGTCGGGATAGAGCATCGCGCTCATCATAGCTGAGGGGAGGCCTGCGCCCATCGTGGCGAGCGCGTTGTCGAGCAGCACGGTGTTGGGGTGGTAAGCGGTGTAGCCGCGCGCAAACCAGATCTTGTAGACCCCGTTATCAAGGCAGATGATGCCGTCATCGGGCATGCAATCGCGAACCTGCTGGACAAGGTGCGGCGGGAAGATCGGGAAACGCGCGTCCGCGGCCAGCGGCTCGGTGTGCGCGACTTCGGCGGCGCGGTAGGACAGCATCTGGTCAAAATTCCAGCCCAGGTTCGGGCTGATATCTTCCTTCATTTGCCAGATCGCGTTGCCGATATCGCCGATCACTTCGATTTGAGGGAAGTAAACAGGATCAACCTCAGCCGTCTTTGTCGAGACGTGGATCACGGTGACGCCGTTATCCTTCATGAAGAAAGGCGGCTTTTCGATCACGTCATGGCCGACATTGATGATGCAATCGGCCGCTTCAACCGCGCGGTGAACGAAATCGCCCGCAGAGAGCGCCGCGCAGCCCAGGAATTTGGGATGGCGTTCGTCGATCACACCCTTGCCCATCTGCGTCGTCAGGAAGGGGATGCCGGTGTATTCAATGAAGTGCAAAAGCGCCCGGCCCGAAAGCTTGCGGTTAGCGCCCGCGCCGATCACCAGGATCGGGTTCTTCGCGGCCTCGATAGCTTTCACCGCTGCGCGCACAGCCTTCTCTTCGGCTGAAGGACGGCGCGCCACGCTCTTGGGCAGCGGCTTGAAGTCTTCGGTCGGCTCTTCAGCGATGTCTTCGGGCAGCTCGATCAGGGTCGCGCCCGGTTTCTCTTCCTCTGCCAGACGATAAGCCTCGCGCACGCGGCTGGGAATGTTGTCTCCGGCAGCAATCTGGATCGAGTACTTGGTGACCGGCTCCATCAGCGAGACGATATCGACGATCTGGAAACGCCCCTGTTTGGACTTCTTGATCGGCTTTTGCCCGGTGATCATCAGGACCGGCATGCCGCCCAGCTGCGCGTAGGCGGCGCTGGTCACAAAGTTGGTCGCGCCCGGACCCAGAGTGGCGACGCACACGCCCGTTTTGCCGGTGTGCCGGCCATAGGTTGCGGCCATGAAGCCAGCGCCCTGTTCGTGGCGCGTGAGGATCAGCTTGATAGTGTCCGACTTGCCGAGCGAATCCAGCAGATCAAGGTTCTCTTCACCCGGTACACCAAAGATGTATTCACAGCCCTCGGCCTCCAGACATTCGATAAAGACGTCGGATGCTTTTTTCGTCTCGGTCATTTCAAAAGGTCCCCCCAATTCCACCACATGCGATGATCAAGCCCCGTAAGAGCTTTGACCCGTGTTCGACCCCACGTCCACAATCGTTACGCACGCTGTGTGACTTCGTTGTGATGGCTCTCACGTTCGGCGGTGTATTGCAAGAATCCGCCAATTGTGGGGCTTGGCCAACGAACTAATAACCGCGCGCGGGATCAAAGATCGGAGCCACGGGCTCGCCGCGGCGATATTTGGCGAGGTTATCAAGGAAACGCTCAGCGCTGCGGAGGAACATCTTGTCCTGCGCGCGGCCCGACAGGTGCATCGAGACATGCGCGTTTTCGAGGCCCCACAGGGCGTTGTCAGCCGGAAGCGGCTCCGGCGTCGTCACATCGAGGAACGCAGCCCCGATTGCCTTGGCTTCCAGAGCCGAGACAAGCGCCGGCTGGTCCACCACCGCACCGCGCGCAATGTTGATGAGAACCGCGTCCGATTTCATCGCCGCCAGTTCATCGGCGCCGATCATGTTGTCGGTTTCCGGCGTTGCGGGCACAGCCAGGATCACCCAGGCAAATTCTGCGAGCCGCGCGCGCCATTGATCGGGCGTCAGAACGCCCTCACCCGGTGTGCGGCGAACGACGGTGACATCGACATCGAAGGCTTCGAGCCGCGGCTTGATCAGCTGGCCAATCGCGCCATAGCCAAGGAGCAACGCTTTCGAACCATAGAGCTCGCGCTTGCCCGGCGAATCCATCAGCCATTCGCGCTTGTCCTGCGCGCGCACGACATCGCGATAGCCCTTGGCGATGGTGAGCATGCCCATCACCACATATTCCGCGATTGTGATCGCGTTGATGCCTGCGCCATTGGTGACGGTGATCCCCCGCTCGATCAGCACGTCCATGTCGAGAAAATCGAGCCCGGCGTAGATCGAATTGAGCCATTTGAGCTTCTTTGCCGCGATCAGCGTTTCGGCCATCGCGTCCTTCTCGTTCATGTCGAACCAGCCGATTTCGGCGTCCGCCACCGCTTCGATCGCCTCTTCCTTGGTCAGGAACCAGCGCACATCGAGATCGCTGGGAAGCCGGGGTTCAAGCAGCGGCCGGATGAGGCCGGAAATGGCGAGTGTTGTCATTTGATAGGTTCCTCTCTCCCTATGAGAGCGTGTTAGACGCTGAGTGTCCACTCCCAGCCCAGCGGGTCGCCGTCCATCACCTCAACGCCCTTGGCCGCAAGTTCATCGCGGATCGCGTCGGAGGTGGCGAAGTCCTTCTCGGCGCGCGCGGCTTTGCGGCGGGCGAGGGCGTCCTCGATCTCCGCTTCGGCGATTTCGGCTGATTTGGGACGTATGCGCAGCGCCTCACGGGTCAGGTCAAACAGGCCCAGGCCCAGACTTGCGTCCATCGCTTCGACCACGGCGCGCTTGATGCCAGCGTCCACCTTCTTGACCGCGAGCGCGTCTTCCAAGGCCGTGAGCGCGATCGGCGTGTTGAGGTCCTCCGCCATCGCCTCGTCAAACTTGGCAAGCGGAGCGGCGAACTTGGGATGCTCGGCGACAGGGCTGGCTTGCGCATCGGCGAGGCGCGCGGCGGCCATCACCATGCGTTTGAGGCGCGTCAGCGCGGCCTCCAGCCCTTCCCAGCTGAACTCCAGCTCGCTGCGGTAATGCGCCTGCAAGCACATCATTCGATAGGCGAGCGGGTGGAAGCCCTTATCGATCAGCAGCGGCAGACGCAGAAATTCTCCCGAAGACTTGGACATCTTGCCCGAACGCTCAACCAGAAAGTTGTTGTGCATCCAGATATTCGCGCCCGAATTGGTCGGGTTGTCTAGCCCGCCGCCTTCCATACCGCAGCACGCGCCGTGATTGGCCTGCGCAAAAGCCTGGTTCTGCGCGATCTCGTTGGGGTGATGGATTTCGCGGTGGTCAATCCCGCCGGTGTGAATGTCAAACGGAAAGCCCAGCAGCTTTTCACCCATGACCGAGCATTCCAGATGCCAGCCCGGAGCGCCGGGACCCCAGGGGCTGTCCCATTCCATCTGTCGTTTCTCGCCCGGCGGGGTCTTGCGCCATAGGGCAAAGTCGGCCGCGTTGCGCTTGCCCTCAACCGCGCCGATGCGGCTCTGGGTTTCCTCGGCCCCGTCTTCTTGCGCGACCGCGCGCGCCAGACGGCCGTAGTCTTCGATGGTTGAGACATCAAAATAGAGCCCGCTGTCGATTTCGTAGATGTGGCGATCATCCATGCTTTGCACGAATTCGATCATGTCCTCGACATAATCGGTCGCGATCGACCAGTGCGCGGGCTGGCGAATATTGAGCGCCTTCACATCATCCCAGTACGCCTCGGTGTAGTGCTTGGCGATGTCCCAGATGGATTGGGCTTTCTCCGCCGCCATCTTCTCCATCTTGTCCTCGCCCTCATCCGCGTCATCGGTGAGGTGCCCGACATCGGTGATGTTGATGACATGGGTGAGCTTGAGCCCGCGCGAAGACAAAGTGCGCCCCAGAATATCGGCGAACACATAGGCGCGCATATTGCCGATATGCGGGTAGTTGTAGACCGTGGGCCCGCACGTATAGACCCGGGCCTCGCCTTCATGGACGGGGGTGAACGGCTCGATTTCCCGGGTGAGCGAGTTGAAAAGGCGCAAGCTGGTCATAGTGCGTGAGCCATTGCCACGCTGAGTTTCAAGGTCAATCGAAACCGAGGAATCGGACCTGATCATCAAGCGGCACACGCTCGCGCTCGAAATTGTTGAGCGGCGCGTCCGGGTCGCGGTAGCCGATCGCCATGCCGCAAAACAGCATATAGCGATCGTGATCGAGGCCAAGGAAGTCGCGGATCACAT
>JBCBYM010000042.1:0-18349 GCA_039815865.1 Pseudomonadota bacterium | reverse complement strand
GGCTTCGTCCTGCGGGTGCCGCAAGCGCAAGCGGCTCTGAGCGCGGCCGCCGCTCCGCTGACCAGCGCAGGCCATCAGGGCCTGGAGCGGATAAGCGCGGATGGGATTGGCGGGCAATACGCGGTTGGCTTGTTGCTGGGCCTTGTCTGGGCGCCGTGCGTTGGGCCAACGCTGGGCGTGGCGATTGCCGCGGCAAGCCGGGGGGAGGACTTGGGCAGCGCCTTCGCCATCTTCCTGACCTTTGGCCTGGGCGTGGCGACGTCGATCCTGGCCTTCGCCTATGGCTCGCGCAAGGCATTGGGAGAGCGCGGCAAGGCCCTGCGCGCGCTGGCGCTCTACGCCAAGCCGATCTTTGGCGCCGCGCTGTTGGCCGTCGGCGTGATGGTGTTGACCGGCTTTGACAAGGTGATCGAGATCGCCGTGCTCGACGCGCTGCCGCCTGAGCTGATCGCGTTCACGACGGGATTTTAGGGCGGCCTCCAAGAGCGGCGTCCAAGGGCTGAAAAACCGCTTTCCTACTCGCGCGGGCCGGTCCACAAGGAGACCGGGATCAAAACATACGCGCTACATCACATGGGAGGCCTATCATGAACGCCAACACCGCGCCGCGTATCACAGGGTTGGGCGGCGTTTTCTACGTCGTCAAAGACCCGGAGGCGACCCGCGCCTGGTACCGCGACAATCTGGGGATTGACGGGACATACGGCCCGCAGCTCGCCTGGGCCGAGGAGCCCAAGGCCAACCCCTATTCGCTTATCAGCCATTTCTCGAACGATGAGTATATCCAGCCGGGCAAAGGCGGCTTCATGATCAATCTTCGGGTCTTTGACCTTGATGGCTTTCTGGAAGTCCTACGCTCGCGCGGGATCGAAATCCTCGACACCGCGGATGAGGGATATGGTAAATTTGCCTGGCTGCTTGACCCCAATGGCGTGAAGATCGAACTGTGGGAACAGGTCGCCGACGAAGTTCCCTAAGCCCGCAAATCCAACGCCTTGGGTAGAAAATTAAGGATTTGGCCATCAGCGTTAACAAATAGGTAAATGTAAACACGTAGGACACAAGTAAGGTTTGGTTAACGCCATTCCTTGCCGCTCCATCAACCTGACTTGGGCAAAGGTCCTTAGGTATGAAACGCGTGTTTGACCTTAAGCTGTTGGCCCGTGTGGCCGTGTCTGGCGCCGCCGCCCTTACGCTTGGTGCGTGTGGTGGGATCATCCCAGCGAGTGCGCCTCCCCCGAGCGCTTACAGCGCGCCGTCCGAAAGCGTTCCGATCGGAACCGGGCGCGATTACCCGCCCGCAACCCGCGCGGATAACGGTGGATCGCAAGGGACATCGAGCCGCCAGAATGTGGGCATGGCGTCTGCACCGATGAGCTACGCCGCCCACCCCAGCGACCGGTCCTGCCTAGCGGACCTGAACGCCGCCGGCGCGCGGTTCAACCCCATTCCCGACACCTACGCCGCGCCGGGATGCAACAAGCTGGGCACGGTGCAACTCTCCGCGCTTTCGGGCGACACATCCGAGTTTGGCGTGAGCAATCTGGGGCCGGTCAAATGCGGCACCGCCAAAGCCTTTGGCGCTTGGGCGCGTTACGGTGTGGACCGCGCCGCGCGCCAGATTCTTGGCAGCTCTCTGATGCGGATCGAGACCATGGGCAGCTACGCCTGCCGCAATATCGCCGGATCAACCCGTCGCTCCGCTCATGCGACTGGCAACGCCATCGATGTCTCGGGCTTCGTCCTCGCCGACGGCCGCCGGATCGACCTTAAGTCGGATTGGGACGGCGGCACCGCAGCCGAACGGGAATTCCTGCGGATCGTGCACAAGAGCGCGTGCAAACGCTTTGGCACCGTTCTGGGCCCGGAATACAACGCCGCGCACAAAGACCACTTCCACCTCGAAGGCACTGGCAACAGCTTCTGCCGCTAAGCCGGGAGCCAAACGCCCCAGCCATACGCGAGAGCCGGACAAAAAATGGCCCCGTATCCAAAGCCCGGAGGCAAGCTTTCGATACGGGGCCTTGGGTTAGCCAAAGACTACCTTGTACAGGTGGCCCGGGCTGAAGGGGGCTCAGGGGTGGGACACATTACGCATTTCGTTTCGACACCGCTTCAATCGAGAGGTGTGATCAGGCCCGAACTTGAGGCTCAAGTTTGGCTTCGAGCTTGAGGCGGACCGCTTCGGCGGCGTGGCGCGCGCCAAGCTTGCTCATCATGTTGGCGCGGTGGATTTCGACGGTGCGCGGGCTGATATCGAGTTCACGAGCGATGACCTTGTTGCTGCTGCCTTCCGCCAGCCAATCGAGCACTTCGCGTTCGCGGGTGGAGAGGCTGGAGATCCGGTCGCGCGCTTCGATCATGCGGCGGCGAGCCTGGCCAAACAGTTCAGCCTCTTTCTCTATCCGCGCCAGACAGCGGGCGAAACGATCCGGATCCAGCGGCAGAGACAGGTAATCAAGCGCGCCCGCCTTGATCGCGTCAACGATCCGACCCGGCCTTGGCTGCCCGTCAAACGCGATCAGCGGCAGCCAGATGCCCAGGCGGCTGAGACGTTCGAGGATAAGCGCAACGCCGCCCTCTTCAACCGTGTCGCGGGCGATGATGATCCCCGCTCGCGGGGGGTGGATCGACAGTTCGGAAAGGTCACCGTAAACCTCCGCGTGATGGCCAAGGGAAAACCCGATCCGAGCCAGTTCGGCACGGTGCCGGCTGGATGAGTCGATGAAGTGGAGCGATGCTTTGCGTGACATGCGAAGTGTGTTGCGCCACACCCCGATTTAATTCACGCCAGACCCCTTCCAATACGGATCAATGCGCAGGCCGTTTCGGGATTAATCCATACGTGCCAAATACTTACAAGCCTCCGAAATGAACCTGAATTCGCGCAAGTTAGTCCGTGTTGCCCCTCAGGCATTCCACTTTAGGTACAAACACTTAGGGCGATTCGAAGGTGTAATCGGGCAGCGAGTGGAACGCCGAGCGAAGCGCATCGCCCCAATGCGACGAGATCTCACCGAAATAGGCATCCTCTTGCGTCACCCGGCGCTCATGCGTGGGCGCAAAGTCATCCTTGGCGATAACCATCAGATCGAGCGGCAGGCCCACGGACAGGTTCGCCTTGAGGGTGGAATCAAACGAGACCATCAACAGTTTGACCGCATCTTCAAAGCTCATATCCCGATCATAGCCGCGCAGAATGATCGGGCGGCCATACTTGGTCTCGCCGATCTGAAAGAAGGGCGTATCCCAGCTGGCCTCGATAAAATTGCCTTCCGGGTAGATCATGAACAGGCGCGGCTCCATCCCGGCGATTTGTCCCGCAAGGATGACCGTGGCGGTAAAGCGGTTGGTCGCCCCGCCATTGGCTTGCTGGCGTTCGGAGATGACGGTGCGCAGCAGGCGCCCCACTTCGGTCGCCACGCTGAACATGGTGTCGCCCTTTAGCAGAGTGTTGCCCCGCTCATCCGGGCTCTTGGTGCGCTCTTCCAATTGGCTGACCACAGCCTGTGTGGTGGCAAGGTTGCCCGCGGTCATGATCGCGATCATGCGCTCTCCGGGCACTTGCCAGGAGAACATCTTGCGAAACACCGAGATATTGTCGACGCCCGAATTGGTCCGGGTGTCGCTCATCAGGACGAGGCCCTTATCGAGCACCACGCCAACGCAATAGGTCACTCTTGTCACTCCCCTTTGCCCGCTTTGGGGCCCGTATTAAGCCGCAGGCGGCGCTAGCGCATCTGCGCGGTCGTGCAAGGCTTATTGCGCGCTTTGATCGTGCTGCTGCTCAACCGCGACATCGATCGCAACGACCCGTCCCGAAGCGCCAAAGCTGAGCGCGGTGAGCGGCGCGGCGCCGGCAAAGTCGCGCCCCGTGGCCACGCGCACATAGCGCGGATCGGGGCTGATCTTGTTGGTGACATCAAAGCCGACCCAGCCCAGCCCGTCGATATGCGCCTCGGCCCAGGCGTGGGTTGCGTCCTGTTCGACCTGGCCATCGATCATCAGATAGCCGCTGACAAAGCGCGCCGGGATATCAGCCGCGCGCGCCGCACCGATGAAGATGTGCGCGTGATCCCGGCTCTCGCCCAGCGCATTGGCGACGGCCTCTTCGGCGGTGGTGTCTTCGGGTGTCGGCTCATCAGGGTAAGCCACCTCTTGGCAAATACGCGCCGACAGAGCGTGGAGGTAATCCAGCTTGCCCCCCTCTTCCATCGGCGGCACCTCGCGGATGAGCGCGCGCGCGCGCGGGCCGGGCTTGGTGAGCTTGGTCTGCTTGAGAAAGCTCCACAAGGGCATGTGCCCGGAACGCTCTCCGATGACGCCAGCGTTTTCGTGGGTTTCCACAATACCGCTGCACGTGATCGTGACTTCGGTGGCCCCCGGCTCAACCGTGATCAGCGTGACGGTGTTGTAGTTCTGATCGTCGTATTCGATCTGCGCCGCAGCGTTCTCAAGGCTCATATCCCAATGGACGATCTGCTGGCCGTGGGTTTCCTTGGGCGTCAGCCGCAGCCGCTGCAGCGCGTGGACGACGGGCTGGCTGAAGGCGTAGCGCGTGGTGTGGCGGACCGAAAGCCTCATGCAAGGAACCTGTAATCGCTGGCGATCGCTTCGCTGATCGCGGCGTTGCGCGACATGAAGTCGATCAGGAATTCATGGAGGCCGCGCTCAAGGATCTCGTCGACCGTAAGGTTTGAGATGTGCATGTCCGCTTCGTGCATCAATTCATGGCACGCGCCTTTTTCGCCATGCATGCGCGCAAGAGCGGCCAGGTTTTCGCGAAGCGCGTTGCGGCAAAAGGCGAGGCTGCGCGGGAAGCGCTCATCAAGCACAAGGAATTCGACGATACTGCGCGCTTCGATTTGTCCAGCGTTGAGCCAACCATACGCGCTCGCCCCCGCGACCGAGCGCAGCACCTGGTCCCACTGGCCGCTATCAAGGCTAGAACCCACATGGCCAAGCGAGGGGAGCAAAAGAAAATACTTGATATCGAGAATGCGCGCGGTGCTCTCGGCGCGTTCGATAAAGGTGCCCGCACGCGCAAAGTGGAAGCCTTCATTGCGCAGCATCGAGCCATCGACCGCGCCATGCACCCGCGTGCCCGCGCGGCGAATAGTCGAGACCACATCGCCGACCGCGCTCTGGCTCACAGGGCGGGCGAGCACGGGATCAAGCTTGAGATAGCTTTCGTTGACCGCCGTCCAAACCTCTGACGAAATGTTCGTGCGCGCCACCCGCGCGTTGGAGCGCACCGCGGCAAACATGGCCCGAACGCTGGCGGGATTGGCCTTGTCCCGCAGCACGAAGTTCCAGGCGGAATGGCCGTCAAAACCCTCGTTCGTTTCGAGATAGAGCGGGCGAATGCCGAGCGTGGAGACAACCGAGCGCCATTCCTCTTCCGCGGTCGTGACATCGCGCGTCAGCGCCATGCGCAAGGCCGCCTCAAGCAAGCGCCCGGTGTTTTCCGAGCGCTCCAGATAGCGGAACATCCAGAACAGAGAGTTGGCTGTGCGTCCAAGCATGCGTCGTCGTGCCCCGCCCCGCCCTAGTCTTTCAGGACCCAGGTGTCTTTGGTGCCGCCGCCCTGGCTCGAATTGACCACCAGAGAGCCCTTCTTGAGCGCGACCCGCGTCAGGCCGCCCGGCGTGATGTCGATACCGGTGGGTGAGACCAGCACAAACGGGCGCAGGTCCACGTGGCGCGGGGCCAAGCCCTTCTTGGTGTAGATCGGGCAGGTCGACAGCGCCAAAGTGGGCTGCGCGATGTAGTTTTCCGGGTTCGCCTGCAGCTTGGCGCGGAACTCACGGATGTCCTTTTTCGTCGCGGTCGGCCCGATCAGCATGCCGTAGCCGCCGGAACCGTGCACTTCCTTGACCACCAGCTCTTCCAAATTGTCGAGCACGTAAGCCAGACTGTCCGCATCGGCGCAGCGCCAGGTCTGGACATTGGGCAGGAGCGGTTTCTCGCCGGTGTAGAACTCGACGATCTCGGGCATGAAGGAATAGATCGCCTTGTCATCGCAGATCCCTGTGCCCGGCGCGTTGGCGATGGTGACGCCGCCCGCGCGGTAGACATCCATGATACCCGGTACGCCCAGCACGCTGTCAGGGTTGAAAGTGAGCGGATCGAGGAAATCGTCATCGACCCGGCGATAGATCACATCGATCGGCTTGTAGCCGCGCGTGGTGCGCATCTGCACCCGGCCATTGACCACGCGCAGATCGCTGCCTTCGACCAGCTCCGCGCCCATCTGGTCCGCCAGGAAGGCGTGCTCGAAATAGGCGGCGTTGTAGATGCCCGGCGTCAGCACCGCGACCGTGGGCTTAGCGCCCGAATTGCGATCAAACGCGAGCGGCGCGCACGCCGCCAGAGAACGCGCGAGGCGGCGCGGATAGTTCGAGACCTGCTCCACCGGCACCCGGCTGAACAGGTCCGGGAACATCGCCATCATCGTCTCGCGGTTCTCCAGCATGTAGGAGACCCCCGAAGGCGTGCGCGCGTTGTCTTCAAGAACAAAGAACTCATCCGGCCCGGTGCGCACCAGATCGATGCCAACAATATGCGTGTAGATGCCGCCGGGCGGGGTGAAGCCCACCATATGCGGCAGCCACGCCTCGTTCTGAGCAAACAGGCGTTCGGGCACACGGCCTGCGCGAATGATCTCTTGCCGGTGATACAGATCGTAGAGAAACGAATTGAGCGCGCGCACACGCTGTTCGATCCCGCGCGTCAGTTTGCGCCATTCGGCCGCCGTGATGATGCGCGGCACCATGTCGAACGGGATCAGCCGCTCTTCGGCTTCATCCTCGCCATAGACGTTGAAGGTGATACCGGTGCGCCGAAAGCTCTCGTCCGCTTCCGCGCTCTTGCGTTTGAGCCAGGCCGCGTCCTGATCGGCCAGCCAACCGTTGTAATCGGCGTAAGCCGGACGCACACCCCCGCTCGCATCCGTCATCTCGTCAAAGGTGGCGGGTGCGGAGGATTGGCTCTGCTCTTGGGGCCCCGCGCCCGATCCCTGCTGCGTTTGCTGCATGCGCGAAGATACTAACGACGCTTTGCCAAAAGAAAAGGCTGCAAACGCGCAGAAACCGGGCTGTTTTCAATAAAACTGAAGCCGCATCATTACGGCGTGGCCATAAGTCGCAAGGTGCAGATCAGCTTGCGCAATCTCCAACGCGCTTCTGCTGAAAGCTCAGAGCCATTTCGACAGCGCCCAATTGCGGGATGGTGCCGTTCATTTTCATGGTGAGATCGGACTGGGTCGGAGCCACTTCGCCGCTCATCGTAACCGCCATATCGCCCATGCCCGCCTGATTGCAGCTCATCGCCATATCGACCTGGTTGCCCTCGATCGTGAAGGTTTCGATCGTGCAGGCCTCGTTCTGGCCTTCCTTCAGCGATCCTTCAAAGCCGCGCTCGGCCTGCTCGGGTGTGAGGCAAAACTCGCCGGTGCGGTTCATCGCCTGGCCCATCATCTGCGCCATTTCGGGCGGCGCGCCAGGGATATTGACGTCCGTGAGCGTCATCGTGGTCGCATACTGGCCGGGCTCGGGCTTGAGGTCCGCTCCGGCAGCCTCAACCGCAGCGCGCGCTTCGGACGTGGTGATCGCGCCGTCGCCATCCGCGTCGGCATCGACCGAGGTCTCACCCCCGCAAGCGCTCAGAATGAGGGCGGCGGCGAGCGCCGCTCCGGTGTAAAGTCGCATCAATATCTCCTTGTGTTGCGGATGTATCCGCAAGGGTACGCTCAGCAATCGCCGATGCGTTTCTGCACGATGCGCATAGTCATCGAGCCTTCACCTCGGCCCATATTGCCAACGACATTCATCGTGACGTCGGAATTGGTCGTGGTGCCGGTGCCCTTCATCGTCATGGTCATCGGGCCGTTGGGGCTTTCGCAGATCATGACCGCGTCAATCGTACCGCCGGTCGCGTTGAAGCGTTCATATGTGCACTCGCCATCCTGCGTGCGAGCGAGCGCTTGCTTGTAGCCTTCCTCGACCTCTTCAGCCGTCAGGCAGATTTCGGTCGAGCGCGACATGCGCTGCTTGATCACGCCCAGCAATCTATCGGGCAGGCCGGGAATGTCTGCATCAATCATCGTCAGGTCCGAGGCGTATTTCCCGGGCTGCGGCTTCATGCTTTCGTCAACCGCCTGAGCGCCGGCCGCGACGCTTGCAAAAGCGCCCAAGCAAACGAGCGCGCCCTTCATTCCAATCCTCATCACCCATACTCCCCAAGATTGCCTGATACGTTGCGATTCGAGTGCGGCCCGTGTTCAGTACCATCAAGCTAGAGGCCGCCCTCCCACTTCACAACCTACCACTTCACAACCGCCCCGCGCGCGCTCATATCACCCGGCATGGCAGAACTGGTAATCAGACGCGGGCTGGATGAGCCCGAAACCGGCGAGGAATTCACCCCGCATCGCCCCGCGCGGCCCGAAAAGTCGATGCCGGGCAAACGGTTTGAGATTGTCTCGGACTATGAGCCCGCCGGTGACCAGCCCACTGCAATCGCCGAACTGGTGGCCGGTACGCGCGAGGACGAGAAAACCCAGACGCTGCTGGGCGTCACGGGTTCGGGCAAGACCTTCACCATGGCCAAGGTGATCGAGGAATTGCAGCGTCCTGCCCTGATCCTTGCCCCCAACAAGATCCTGGCTGCGCAATTGTACGGCGAGATGAAGAGCTTCTTCCCGAACAACGCGGTCGAGTACTTCGTTTCCTATTACGACTATTACCAGCCCGAGGCTTATGTGCCGCGCTCCGACACTTACATCGAGAAGGAGTCGAGCGTGAACGAGGCGATCGACCGGATGCGCCACTCCGCCACGCGCGCGCTGCTGGAGCGTGACGATGTGATCATCGTTGCCTCGGTCTCATGCCTGTATGGCATCGGGTCGGTCGAGACGTACTCTGCGATGATCTTCGACATCAAAAAGGACGAGGTGGTCGACCAGCGCGAACTGATCCGGAAACTCGTCGCCCTCCAATATAAGCGCAATGACGCGGCGTTCACGCGCGGGTGCTTCCGGGTGCGTGGGGACAATCTGGAAATCTTCCCCTCGCACTATGAAGACATGGCCTGGCGCGTCAGCTTTTTCGGCGACGAGATCGAGGAGATCGCGGAGTTTGACCCGCTGACCGGTAAGACCGGCGCCAAGCTCGATAAGGTGCGCGTCTACGCCAATTCGCACTATGTGACGCCGGGTCCAACGATGAAGCAGGCCGCCGAAGCGATCAAATTCGAACTGGCCGAACGGCTCAAGGAGCTGGAGGCGGAAGGGAAACTGCTCGAACACCAACGCCTCGAACAGCGCACCCATTTCGATCTGGAGATGATTGCGGCCACAGGCTCATGCAATGGCATTGAAAACTACAGCCGGTTCTTGACGGGCCGCCTGCCGGGCGAGCCTCCGCCCACCCTGTTTGAATACCTGCCCGAAAACGCGCTGCTGTTCGTCGACGAAAGCCACCAGACGGTGCCGCAGATCGGTGCGATGGCGCGCGGGGACCACCGGCGCAAGATCACGCTGGCGGAGTACGGCTTTCGCCTGCCGTCCTGCATCGACAACCGCCCGCTGCGCTTCAACGAGTGGGACGCGATGCGACCGCAGACCTTCTGCGTCTCCGCAACGCCCGGCCCGTGGGAGCTGGAGCAGACCGGCGGCGTCTTTGCCGAGCAGGTCATCCGCCCGACCGGCCTCATCGATCCGCCCGTCGAAATTCGCCCGGTTGAGGATCAGGTGCAGGACTGCATTCAGGAATGCCTCGCCACCGCCAGACAAGGCTACCGCACGCTGGTGACCACGCTGACCAAGCGCATGGCGGAAGACCTCACCGAATTCATGCACGAGGCGGGCGTGCGCGTGCGCTACATGCACTCCGACGTTGAGACGCTGGAGCGTATCGAGCTGATCCGCGATTTGCGCCTTGGCGTGTACGACGTTCTGATCGGGATCAACCTCTTGCGCGAAGGGCTCGATATCCCGGAATGCGGGCTGGTGGCGATCCTGGACGCGGACAAGGAGGGCTTCCTGCGCTCCGAGACCAGCCTGGTGCAAACCATCGGCCGCGCCGCGCGCAATGTCGATGGCCGCGTGATCCTCTACGCTGACCGCGTCACCGGCAGCATGGAACGCGCGATGGCCGAAACCGACCGCCGCCGCACCCGCCAGGAAGAATTCAACAAAGAGCACGGCATCACGCCCACCACGATCAAGCGCGACATCCAGAACATCGTCGAGGACACCGCGAGCAAGGACGGCGTGGTGATCGACACCGGCGATGAGGAACGCAACAACCTCGTCGGCCACAACCTCAGGTCCTATATTGAAGATCTCGAGAAGCGGATGCGCGATGCAGCGGCCAACCTGGAATTCGAAGAGGCCGGACGCCTGCGCGACGAAATCCGCCGGTTGGAGAGTGATGAACTGGGCCTCCCCGACAGCGAGAAGAAAGCGCCGCTGGCCTCAAGTAGCGGAGCGGTAGGCCAGAAAAGACCCGTGGGACGGTCAAACGAGGGCAAGCCGGGGACGCGAAAGACGCGCTATGGCAAGGTGCGGGCAAAACGGATGGGCGGGAAGCCTTGATTGAGCCTTCTATTGGGCTCTTAGGGAAGCCCAATAGCGCGTAATTCAAATTTGAGCGAAAGTGGGCCAACACGCCGCCCACAACCAGCTCTGAAAGATAGCCATGACCCCCTTTGAAATCGTCAGCACAGTCGCAGTTCTTCTCACGTTGGTGGGTGGTTCGACGTTCGGCGGAATCCGGATCGGCCTTTGGATGGCCCAGCAGAAGCCTTGATCCGTCGCCGCGCGACTGCTTAACACCGCTCCCATGAAAACCAGCCTCATCAGCGCGCTTGTCGCCACCGCCGCCCTTGGTCTCACCGCTGCCCCGGCGCTCGCCGACGGGCATACCGACGCCACAGCCGCCCCCGCCTCCACAATCGAGGCGCAGGTCAAGGTCACCCAGCATTCCGGAACCTTTGGCGGTGTGCGTGTGCCTTACACCGCGACGATCGCGGAGACGATCCTCGAAGGCGATGATGGCAAGCAGGAAGCGGTGATCGTCACCACGTCCTATGTGAAAAACCCGCTCGACAAGACGCGGCCTGTCTTCTTCATCTACAACGGTGGCCCCGGTTCAGGTTCGGTGTGGCTGCAAATGGGCGCGTTCGGGCCCAAGCGGGTCGCGATCCCCTCGAACGCCACGGACGATGGCGCGCCGCCTTATCCGCTGGTCGACAATCCTGACAGCCTGCTCGACGTTGCCGACCTTGTCTTCATCGATCCGCCGGGCACGGGCTATTCCTATCTCACCAAGGGCACCGACAAGAAGAAGTATTACGGCCTCAGGCAAGACGCGCGCGCGGTGGCCGAGGTGATCCGCCGCTGGATCAACGACAACGAACGCTGGTCGAGCCCCAAATATCTGGGCGGCGAAAGCTACGGCACCACGCGCACCGCGATGGTCGTCGATGAGCTTGAGGGCGCGACCTATAACGATGTGGGCCTCAATGGCCTGATCCTCATTTCAACCATCCTCGACTTTGCGGGGCGTGAGCCGACGCCAGGCAATGAGATGGCTTATGTGGTGACGCTCCCCAACATGGCCGCCGCCGCGCATTACCACGGCGTGGTGCAGGCGGAATCGGTCGAAGCCATCGCGCAGGAAGCGCGCGAATTTGCAATCGGCCCGTTCGCCACCGCGCTTCTCAAAGGACAGGACCTACCCGCCGAGGAACGCGCCGCCGTGCGCGCGCGCCTCTCTCAGCTGACCGGGCTGTCCGAGGCGTATCTGGAGCGCGCCAATCTGCGCGTGACCGCTCCGCGCTTTTACAAGGAGCTGCTGCGCGACCGGGGCCTTACCATTGGCCGTCTCGACGCGCGCTACACCGGTGTCGATTATGACAATGCGGGCGAATATCCCGATGCCGATCCCAGCTTTTACGGCATCGATGCCGGCTACACCGCGGCGATCAACGAATGGGCGCGCGAAGGCCTCGGCTTCGAGACGGACCGCGGCTACAACGCCATTGGGCGCGAGCCGGGCGCGAATTGGGACTGGTCACTGGGCAGCGGCTGGGGCCGCAACGCCTATCTCAACGTGGCGCCGCTGATCGGCCGGGCCATGCGCCAGAACAGCGGATTGCGCGTGTTCAACGCGCAAGGGTGGTACGATTTCGCAACGCCGTTCTTCGGTGCAGAGTATTCACTCAACCGCGTGGGCATCCCGCAGGATCGGCTGACCTTCAAATATTATGACGCGGGCCACATGATGTATGTGCGCGACGAGGATCGCGGACAACTGAGCGAGGATCTGCGCGCCTTTATCAAGGCTCGATGAGAGCGCGCGGGCCCGGCCGCAAAGCGGCGCTAAATTGGGTTGCGCTTGCCACCAGCCTCACGGCGCTCGCCGCCTGCAAGCCTCCCCCCACCGACGCGGGATTGAAGCGCGACGCGGCTGAGGAGGCGCCCGCTTACGCCTCCGACCCGCTCCCCTCGCCCGACACCGAAGGAGCCGTTTGGGCCCGCAGTCCTCAGAACGCCCAGCGGATCGTATACGGGGTACCGGGAAAGCCAGCGCTTATGGCCCTCACGTGCCTATCAGGCGAAGGTCTGCCGCGCCTCCAAGTCACAAGGATGAGCCCCGCCGACGCGGGCGCAGGAGCGATTCTGGCTTTTGTGGGCAACGGGCATATTGGCCGGATGGACGTCGATGCGATTACAGTCACGGGACGGATCGTGTGGCAAGGCACCACTCTGGCCGCAGACGCGGCGCTCGAACCGCTGGCCGGACCGCGCCAGCTGACCGCGACGGTCCCGGGCGCTGGAATGGTGACGCTCAATCCCAGTCCCTTGCCGATGGAGTTTCTGGAAGACTGCCGCTCGCGCTAGCGCGGCTTTCCTGCGCGCTCCACAAGCGTATCGGGCGTCAGCACTTGCGGCAGCTGCTCCGGGTCATCCACGCCCGGTTCGTACCATAGATAAAGCGGCACGCCCGCTGCGCCCTGCTGGGTGAGGAAGGCGGTGATCTCCTCATCGCGCACCGTCCAGTCGCCCACCATCGCGATAACGCCCGCCTCCTCAAACGCCTGCGCGGTCACCTCGCGCTCAATCGCGACGCTTTCGTTGACTTTGCAAGTGACGCACCAATCCGCGGTGAACCAGAGGAAGACGGGTTGGCCCGATGCGCGCGCCTCAGCCAGAGCGGAATTGGAAAAGGGCTGCGGGGCAAGCAGCGAGGCTGCGAGATCCTTGGACGGGCGCTCAAAGCTCGCCGGTAACGCAACCGCGCCAAAGACGAGGAACGGAGCGGCGATGAGCCCAAAGGCAGGCCACGCCATCTTGCCTGCGCGCTGGAGTTTGCCCACCACCCACAGCGCCAGAACCACGCCAAAAACGGTGAGCAGCGCCAGCCCGGCAAACGGACGCCCGCCCAATTGCGCGGTGAGCCAGATCAGCGCCAGCGCGGTCAGCCCCATCGGGATCGCCATTACGCGCCGGAATGTGTCCATCCACGCGCCGGGCTTTGGCAGGCGGCGGCGCAGAGCGGGGATAAAGCCGAGCAGAAGGAAGGGAAGCGCCAGACCAAGGCCCAGCATCGCGAACAGCACCAGCGCCAGCGCCGTGGGCAACAGGAGCGCGGCTCCCAATGCGGCGGCCATAAAGGGCCCCGTGCACGGCGTCGCGGCAAAGGCGGCGAGCAGCCCGGTCGCAAACGCGCCGCCCGCTCCCTTGCGCGCGCCGGAACCGGTGTCGATATTGGGCAGCTCAAACACGCCGGCAAAATTCGCCGTGATCGCAGCGGCTAGCAGCAGCAGGACGATGACAACCGAAGGCTCCTGCAATTGGAACGCCCAGCCCACTTGCTCTCCGGCCGCGCGCAAGGCGAGCATGATCGCTCCCAGCGCCACGCAGGCAAGCACCACGCCGGCGGTGTAGGCCAAACCCTCCACCCGCGCCGCCGCCTCGCTCTCGCCCGCCCGCGCAAGGCTCAGCGCCTTCAAGGAAAGGATCGGGAAGACGCAGGGCATGATGTTGAGGATCAGCCCACCAAGGAGCGCTCCCAAAGCCAGCGTCCACAACGCAGGCACAGCCTGTTCGCTCGGCCCCGCGATCAGCTGACCGCCCGTCGGCACTTCGCCCGGCGCAGCGGCAAAGCGCACTCCGGTCTCGCCGCCGAAGGAGAGGATGCCCTCGACCCTCTCGGGCGCATTATCGGTGAACTTGAGCGGGACATCGACCGTCAGGACATCGCCCTCGCGTCGGAAGGATTGCTCGGCGGCGTATTCGACCAGTTCGGTGTTGGCGATGAAGACATGCGGCGCGTTGAGCCTGACGCTGGCGGGCAGCGGGATGGCGAGGCGCAGAGCGGTTGGCGTAAGCTCAAACGCACCGGCAGCGTCGATCAAAGGCGCGACCTGCGCGCGCCACTTGGCAAAATCGCCCACGCCAATCCCGGCCTCCAGAACTGCGTCCTGCGGCACGCAGACCCGGTCGGTGCAGGCGAGGAATTCGACATAGCCGGTCAGCCTCGGCACGCCCTCGATAGTGGCGTCCGCTGGCACGCTGACCGGCACGAGGACGGAGTAGTCGCCCTCATAGATGTGGTTCATCAGATTGCCGATCAGCAGGCGATCGGGCACCGGATAAAGCGCCTCTCCCTGCTCCCAGCCTTTGGGCAGATCGAGCTCAAGCCTCAGGCCCTGCCCTGCATCGCCCGGGTTCTTCCAGTATCCGTGCCATTCGGGCGCGCTGGGCGAAAAGCTGAGCGCCAGCATCCATTCCTCGCCCGGCGCGGGCAATTCCTCGGCCAGCAATTCAACGCTGATATTGGCATCGCCGTAATAGGGCCGCGTGAGCTCGGTCTGCGCGGAGGCCGCGCTCGCGACAAGCAAGCTTGCGAGAAGCGCAAACACCCATGCAGCGAAGTGTTTGGGCGAAAGGGGGAAGAATCTTGCGTGGATCACGGATGAGCCTTTAGAGCGGGTGACATGGTATTCGCAAACGACCCGCGCAAGGTGACACAATGACCACAAGCTCCGACACCGCCGATCTGTTGATCCTTGGCGGAGGCCTTGTGGGCATGGCGCTCGCGCTGGCGGCGGCGAAGAAGGGGATGTCGAGCCACGTCATCGACCGCGCCGACCCCGCCGAGCTGACCGCCGAAGGGTTCGACGACCGCGCCACCGCGATAAGCACCGCCAGCTGGCATATGTTCACCAATATCGGCATCGCGCAGGGTCTTGAGGAATTCGCCTGCGACATCGCGTCCATCGCGGTGACCGATCAGCAAAAGCCTGGGCGCATCGATTTTCAGCCCGAACCGCACGAAGGTACGCTGGGCCGCATGTTCCCCAATCGCAGACTTCGTCTGGCCCTGTTTGAGGCCGCGGCGGAGGAGCCGCTCATAAACTGGGTCTCCAAGGCCGAAGTGGTGGAGCGCCAGCGATCCGAATTCGGCGCGGCAGCCATCTTGGCGAGCGGCGAGAAGCTCAAAGGTCGGTTGATGGTCGCCGCCGAAGGGCGCGGGTCGCCTACGCGCGAGGAAGCCGGGTTCACCCTCGCCAAATGGGATTACAAGCACCGCGCCGTGATCGCCGGGCTGACCCATTCCAAGCCGCATGACAACGTCGCCTGGGAAATCTTCTACCCCGCCGGCCCGTTCGCTCTGCTGCCCTTGAACGATGACGCGGATGGCACGCATCGCTCTTCGCTGGTTTGGACCGTGTCGGAAGAGGACGGCCGCGGCGTCATAAAGCTGGGGGACCGCGCGTTCCTTGCGGAGGTTCAAAAGCGCATGGGCGATGTGTTGGGCGAGGTGACGAGCGTGGGCCAACGTTCAAGCTGGCCGCTCGGCTTTCACCACACCGCCAAGATCACCGATGAGCGTTTGGCGCTGGTCGGCGATGCCGCGCATGGCATTCACCCGATTGCAGGACAGGGCCTCAATCTCGGCCTGCGCGACGCGGCGGCTCTGGTTGAGGTGCTGGCCGATGGCGCGCGGTTGGGGCTGGATCCGGGCGATGCGCAGCTCTTGAAGCGTTATGAGAACTGGCGCGGGCTTGACAGTTTCATGGTGGCGCTGGCGACCGATGGGCTCACCCGCCTGTTCGGCGTGCCCGGCCCGGCGGCCTCGGCCATCCGGCGCCTTGGCATGGCAGGCATTCAACGCGCGGGCGTCTTGAAGACTTTCTTCATGGATGAAGCGCGCGGAGTTTCCGGCGATCTGCCTGAGCTGTTGCGCGCCTAAGGGCCTTATTGGCCGCCAGTCCCCGCCCCTGCCCCCACCGGGCTGGGCTGATCGACGCGGTTGCCCGAACCATCGCGCAGGCCCCGCTGATCCAGAACGGCGGCGGTCTCAATATTCTCCAGCGCTTCCATCGCGGCGGCAAAGCGTTCGGCATCCGCGATCCACGCCTCGGCCCGCTCAGCGCCGGGCAAGCCGCGCACCTCTTCGATTGCGCTGCGATAGCGGCCTTGCTCCATCGCGTAACGCGCGCGGTCGAGCCGGCGTTCCGGCTGGCTCGACGGAGTGGATTTGCGGCGGATCACGAACAGCTCGCCCAGCTCGCGGGTCAAGGCTTCCCACGAAGGCCCCTCGCTGCGCTCCTGCAATTGGGGCCCAAGCCCGTCGAGCCGCGCCAAAAGGTTGTCCAAGCGGATCGGCGGGTCGCTGCGCGAAAAGGCTATGATGGTGTTGACCGCGTTGGGCCGTTCATCGCCAAAGCGCAGACGCAGTTGATCGGCCAGATAACCAAGCTCATCGCCGCGCTCGATCAGGCGGCGCGTGGCAAAGGCGATCAGCAGCGCTTCGGCGCGCGCCGCATTGCCAGCGGCGGCCTGCGCCTGAATGTCGAGCCGGGTCAGACGTTGTTCGGCGGCGGCCAGGCGCTGGTCCAGACCGCCCTGCTGTTCGGCCACGCGGGTGACGGCTTCGACCGCCTCTTCGGGGGTGTCGGCTTCTTCCAACGCGTCGACCAGAGGCGTGGGCGCTGGCGCAATCGCGGCGCTGGGAACAGCGCTTGGCGTTGGCGCGCCCGTGGCCAGCGAGGGCGCAACGCTGGCCTGCGGAGCGGGCTGAGCGGTGTCCTCGCTGGGCCAGAAGACATACGCGACAATCGCGCCGCCCAGCGTAAAGGAGGCCACCGACGCGATCAGCGCACCCCTGAGGGGCGCGCTTTTCCGGCGGCTGCCAAACTTAGATTCCATAACGCGCCATTATCCCGCTGCGATCCTTGCGCGCACTATAGGCACAGCTCGCGCACCATGGAAAGCAGAGCCTCATCGCTGGACTCACCTGCAATGTGGATAGCGCGCCAGCCCCCATCCCGCTCAACCGCCGGCTCAGCGATCCGCGCGCCCATGGCCGCGAGCGTGATGCAGCTCTTGTCCACGCCCAGCCGCTCACACTCCGCCACAAACTGCCGGGTCATGGCGGCGGAATGAAGCAGCACGACAAGATCATCATCCAAGAGGCGCGCCGGTTTATCGAGAAAGCTGCGCGGGCGCACTTCATAGACCTGGATCGGCTCGAAACTGACGCCTTGGGGAAGCTCCAGATCGACATACTCATTGCCAACAAGGCGCAGGTAGTGGATCGGCGGGCGAGCCGCGTCGACAACCACCTGCAAGCCGCCCTTGCCCGCATGCGTGACCTCGAAACCCGCCGCGCGCGCTTCGCGAGCCGTCGCCTCTCCTACGCCGTGGACGGGCAGATGGGTGAGCTTGGCAAGCTTCTCTCCCCCCAGGCGCATCGCGTTGGCGCTGCCGATCAAAAGCGCGTCAAACCGGGTGAGCGAAGGCAGCTCCCACTCGACCGGAGCCACGCGCGACAGGGCAAAGCCGTGCATGGTCAGCCCCATCTGCCGCCCCAGCGCGAGCGTTGCGGAAAGGCCGGGTTCGGGGCGGACCGCAAGGACGGGTATGGGAGAGCTCATGCGCCGGTGAAGTGCTCGGTGACAGCGGGGCTCGCGCGTGAGAGCAAGTCTTCAGCCAAGGTCGCAGCGCGCGTGTGATCGCCCGGCGCAAACGCCGCCTCGCCCTCCACACGCTCTGAACCGTCAGGCGCAAAGATGGCCGCATGCATCCGCATTTCGCGCGTGCCATGCTCGCACAGCACCGCAACCGGCGAATGGCAGGTGCCCCCCAGCGCGGCGAGCAGCGCGCGTTCCGCTTCAAGCTCAGCGCGGGTTTCGGGGTGGTCGAGCGCGGCAAGCGCTGTCAAAGTCGCCTCGTCTCCAGCCCGGCATTCCAGCGCAATCGCCCCTTGTGCCGCCGCCGGGATCCATTCATCCACCTCAATCGGAGAGCCGACCGAGCTTTGCTCCAGCCGCT
>JBCBYM010000041.1:0-18419 GCA_039815865.1 Pseudomonadota bacterium | reverse complement strand
CCCAGTGTTCCCCGTGCCCAAGCCCTCGATCGTTGCATCCGCCCTCTCCCTTGGCCATTCCTTTGGGTGGGTGTGCGCCAGAGCATGGCCCCCGGCAAGCGCAAAGGCCCTGCCAGCGCTTGAATGCATCGAAGCGCTAGGGCACCAAGCCGGGCATGATTCCTTCAAATCCCACAGACCCGGCTATGCGCGAGGCCATCCTTGGCGCGCTTGAGCAACCCTTCGGCTCGTTTGCCGATATCCTAACCGCGTGGTCGCGCGCGCAGCCCGATGCGATCGCGCTGGTCGATGATCGGCGCGACGTCGCCTGGGCCGAACTGATTGGTCTGGTTGAGCGGCTCGCTGCGCGATTGGTTGAAACGGGCCTTGAGCGCGGGCAATCGGTGGCGATCCTGGGCACGAGCACGGTGGAATACGCGCTGGTCTTCCTTGCCGCGATCCGAGCCGGCGGCGTGGCCGCGCCGCTCACCACCAGCGCCAGCGCTGAGCAATTGAAGGGCATGGCCGCCGATTCCGGAGCGCGCCACCTGTTCATTGATGAGGCCAAGGCGGCTGAGTTGGGGCCTGATTTTCTGTCCAGCCTGATCCGCGTGCCTCTTGAGGAAGTCGAGCGCTGGATGGCTCCTCCCGGCAGCCGCGCCCCCGCCTTCGCGCCGGAACCCAAGGACGCGTTCAACATCATCTATTCCAGCGGGACAACGGGCGTTCCCAAGGGTATCGTCCACTCACACCAAATGCGCTGGCGCCAGTTCGGTTCGACCGCGATCTCCTACCTCCATTCCGAATTGCCTGTGCGCGCGCTGGCTTCGACACCGCTCTATTCGAACACCACCATGGTCGCCTTTCTCGCGCCTTTGTTCGCCGGAGGTACGGTGCGCATCATGGGCAAGTTTGACTGCGCGCGCTGGCTCGAACACGCTTCTGGCGACCGCACGACGGTGACCATGCTGGTGCCGGTTCAGTATCAGAGGCTGATGGATTTTCCGGATTTCGGCGCGTTTGATCTGACCTCGCTGGCGCTCAAATACTGCACTTCCGCCCCGTTTTCAGCCGAGCTGAAGCGCGAGGTGCTCGATCGCATGCCCGGCGGCCTCATTGAGATCTATTCGATGACCGAGGGCGGGGTAGTGTGCCTGCTCGCGTGCCACGAATTTCCTGACAAGCTGCACACGGTTGGTCGGCCCGCTCCCGGCAGCGAGATGCGCGTGCTCGACGATGAGGATAACGAAGCGCTACCCGGCACGCCCGGCAATCTCATCGGGCGCAGCTACACGATGATGGCCGGCTACAAGAACCGCCCGGACAAAACCGCCGAAGCGCAATATGTCGATGACGAGGGCGGCGTATGGATGCGCATGGGGGATATCGGCCGGGTCGACGAAGACGGGTTTGTCGAACTGGTCGGCCGCGCCAAGGACATGATCATTTCGGGCGGCTTCAACATCTATCCCAGCGATCTGGAAGCCGAGCTTGAGCGCGAGACCGGCGTGGTCGAGGCCGCCGTGGTCGGCATGCCGTCGCGCCAATGGGGCGAGACTCCGGTTGGCTTTGTCGTGCTGCGCGAGGGCGCGCGTTGCGAGGATGTGTTGGGCGCGGTCAACGCTCGGTTGGGCAAGACCCAGCGCCTCTCTGCGCTCCACTCCATTGAAGAGATGCCGCGCAGCCATATCGGCAAGCTGTTGAAGACCGAATTGCGGGAGCGGGCTGAGCGCTTGTCGCCCCGCCCGTAGACCGCTTCATAACGAACGCGGCCTCCCCCTTCCTTTGGCAGGGAAGGAAGAGACCGCGTTCAGGGGGTCTTCGATTAGGATCAGACGATCAGCGCGTTGAAGCTGAACGCGCTGATGCCGAGCGCAAGGGTGAGGGAAATCACCTTTTCGGACAGAGCCGTCATGCCATTTCTCCGGGGGCGGAGCGCACCATGCACTCCGCGTCGAGAAATAAAATAATATCGAAGAGCAATACTTGTAGAGCCTGGCTTTAGGTAATTCTCACTCACTGTGATCGATTGCGTCTATCATACTTGCGCCGCGCGCAAGCGAAGACGCGGCCACCGGTTTTCGGGGGGGAGGGGTGACCGCGTCTTGCTCACTGTGTGGGTTGCATGGGGGGGGCTCAGCGCCCTCACGCCGATCCCGGGGCGTGGGGGTGACCGAACAATCGAAGCGTGCGGCCTCGGGGAAGACCGGAAACGCGAGGCTTTCTGCGGGCTGGCGCTGGAACGCCGAACGCCCGAACAAGGCCTTCGCTGCCTCGAAAAGCAACACCATCAGCTGACTACGCCTGCGCCCTTTTGGGCTCTCAGGGTGTCAAAGCGCCGGGCCAAGGGGAGAGAGGAGGCGGCCCAGAGCGCTTGGAGGGCGAGATAGTGTTCGACACAATCGAACGCAAATGCGAAAACGCCAAGCAAAATTGCTTAAAATGCAACTTAAGCCTGGAAAGAGCATCGGGAAAATTCTCTGCGCCCTCTGTCTGGACAGTCCTCTGGCCGCTGGCGTAACGCGAGGCTCATGAGCCAGACCGCCACCGATTCAACGCCGCCCGGATCTTCTTCACCAGTCTCAGACTGCATCCTGATCGTCGACTTCGGGAGCCAGGTCACCCAGCTGATCGCGCGCCGCGTGCGCGAAGCGGGTGTCTATTCCGAGATTGCTCCCTTCAGCCTTGCCGAAGACGCGTTCCGGCGCTTGAGACCCAAAGGCATTATCCTCTCCGGCTCCCCCGCCAGCGTGCCGGACGATGGCTCGCCGCGTTGCCCTCAGAGCTTTTTTGAAGCCGGCGTGCCGATCCTTGGCATTTGCTATGGCCAGCAGGTCATGAGCCACCAGCTCGGCGGCGAAGTGCGGCCTGGTCACGAAACGGGAGAGGGCGGCGAATTCGGCCGCGCCTATCTCACCGTCACCAAGCCATGCGCGCTGTTCGATGGCCTCTGGAAAGAGGGCGAGCGCCACCAGGTCTGGATGAGCCACGGCGACAAGGTTACAGAATTTGCGCCCGGCTTTGAGATTGTCGCCACCAGCGACGGCGCGCCCTTTGCGGTGATCGCGGACGAGGAGCGCAAGTTCTACGGCACGCAATTCCACCCGGAAGTGGTCCACACGCCTGATGGCGGAAAGCTGCTCGCCAACTTCGTGCGCCAAGTCTGTGGGCTCGCGGGCGACTGGACCATGGCCGAGTTCCGCAAGACCAAGATTGCCGAGATACGCGAACAGGTGGGCGACAAGCGCGTCATTTGCGGTCTGTCTGGCGGGGTAGACAGCGCGGTCGCGGCGGTGCTTATCCACGAGGCGATCGGTGATCAGCTCACCTGCGTCTATGTCGATCATGGCCTGATGCGCCTCAACGAGACCGAGCAGGTCGTCACCCTGTTCCGTGACCATTACAACATCCCGCTGATTGCGGTGGATGCAGAAGAGACTTTCCTGGCGGGGCTCGCCGGCGTCACTGACCCTGAGAAAAAGCGCAAGTTCATCGGCGGGGCGTTCATCGACCTGTTCGAAGCCGAGGCCAAGAAGGTTGGCGGTGCGGACTTCCTCGCGCAAGGCACGCTCTATCCCGACGTGATCGAAAGCGTCAGCTTCACCGGCGGGCCGAGCGTGACGATCAAGAGCCACCACAATGTTGGCGGTCTTCCCGAACGCATGAACATGGCGCTGGTCGAACCCTTGCGCGAGCTTTTCAAGGACGAAGTGCGCGCACTGGGCCGCGAATTGGGCCTTCCGCAAGCGTTCGTTGGCCGTCATCCCTTCCCCGGACCCGGCCTCGCGATCCGCATTCCGGGCGAGGTTACGAAAGAGCGCTGCGACATCCTGCGCAAGGCGGATGCCATCTACCTCGAAGAGATCCGCAATGCCGGGCTCTACGATGCGATCTGGCAGGCCTTTGCGGTGCTGCTCCCGGTCAAGACCGTCGGCGTGATGGGCGATGCGCGCACCTATGACAGCGTCTGCGGCCTGCGCGCCGTGACCAGCACTGACGGGATGACAGCGGATGTGTATCCGTTCGATGCGAGCTTCCTGACGCAAGTGGCGACACGCATCGTCAACGAAGTGCAGGGCATCAACCGCGTGGTCTACGACTTCACCAGCAAGCCGCCGGGCACGATTGAGTGGGAGTGAGCCGCTTGCCCACGCATCTTATGCGGTGGCGCCGAATTCGCGCAGCACTTCCATCATCTGGGACTTCTCCCTCACATCCGCCATTACAAGCGGCGTATAGCCGTCGCGCTCTCCATTGGGGTCAACCCCGCGCTCAAGGAGCGCCTTGGCCACCACCGCAGCGTTGGCGTCGGACAGACTGTTGCTGAGCGCGGCCTCCATAAGCGGGTCAACCGGATCGCCATTGCCAAAGCCAGCGTAGACCGCCTTCGGGTCGGCCCCGCGCTCCAGCAATGCCAGCGCGACCTCAGGCAGACCGCACAAGATTGCGTTGTGCAACGGCGTGTGCCCCTCATCGCCAAACTCCAGGTCCGCCCCTTCGTCGATCAGCCGATTGATCTTGGATAGGTCGCCTTTCTCGACGGCTTTGTACAAATCCAGAGAGGGCTTACCCCGCTTATCCGGCGTCTTCTTGGCATCGACAAGGACGCTCGGCGCGTCATCGGCATCCAGCGGGGCGAGATCGATCGACACACCGGCCGCCTCAGCCGCTTCGTCAAAGCAACCCTCGCCAAGACCATCGGACCATTGGGCAAGCGTTTGTTTGACCAAAAGGTCGATCTGCGCCTGGTCGAGTGAGGCGCTTGTTAGGTATTGGGTTTGGACGCGCCAATGTTCGTGATCGGTGTCAAAGCCAAGGCGAATCCGTCCATCGTCGAAGCCAAAGGCCTCAAGGCCTCCATACAGATGGCGGCCGCAACTCTCCTCGGACACGAGGCCATCTTTGAGCGCGACGCGCGCATCGATATCGGCCGATTTTGCGCGCACTTTTGCTTTGCGGCTGATCGTAATGAGCATGGGCACCCCTCATTGGCTGATGTCGGCACCGCCTTATCATGAAATCGGTATGGGGTGGTTAACGCGGGTAAGCCGGGACCGGGCTGCGATCGCTAAGAGTTGCACCCTTTGTGACGGCGAGATGGTCTTGTATCGAACCTTCTCGCCTCTGGGAAAATTGGGCCTTTGGCGTGACCAAGACTATCCTGAACGCGGCCACTGCAATTCCTGCGGCGCGGCTCCTCTCCGCCCGGTGCCGTTAAGTGAGAGGAATTAAGGCGCAGCGGCTTTCACGTAAGTCGTGCCGCCAAAGGTGACGCTCACCTCGCCGGCCTCATTGGTGACAAAGGTGCCTTCTTGCCCGTCTTGCGGGTCAATAAAGGTCATCTCACCCGTCTTCACCAACTCGAAGCGATAGCCCGAGGGCGAGGTGCCGACCAGCACGGGAAGCTCAGAGGTCAACGTGAACGCCGTCTTGCTTTCGCCTTGCTCGGAGTAATCCCCCACAAGAGCTGCGGCGTCCTCGGGGCTGGCCGCCATTCGCGTGCGCTCCAGGCGCGCTCGGATGGGCCAGCCATACACAATGTTTGCGGTGCGACCGATATCGCCAACCAAGGCAAAGCCGCGATCCGAGTTCACAACCGAGATCACCGCGTCGCCAGTGGCCGGGTAGGCCATGAAATTCGACTTGTAGCCTCGGTTGGAGCCCGAATGGCTGAGCCGGATGGCGCCGTTGATCTCCGCAACGCCAATGCCGAGGCCGTATTCGCTGGCAATGGGCTGGGTCATCGCTTGGGCAACAGCGGGATCGATCCCCGCCGATCCGTCCCCGTCCATCGCCTTCAGGAGCGCGCGCACAAAGCGCAGATATTCGCGCGGCGTGCTCCACAGGCTGGCGGCGGCCTGTTCGGGGTGAATGCGCCAGCCGCCGGGGATCACTTCTCCCGAATACTGAAAGCCGCGCGCCACGTTATCGCGCGCAAACGTCTCGGCCGTGCCAGACGCGAAGGTGGATCGCTCCATGCCCACGCGGTCAAGCACCAACCGTCTCATGAGAGCGGGAAACGCCTCGCCGCTCGCCACTTCGGCCCAGTGCTGCGCGAGGGTGTAGCCTCCGCCCGAATAGCGGCGCTCGCCCTCAGGGTTGGGTTTGATGATGACGGGTTTGGTGTTGGTGGGCCCGGTCCCTTCGATCACTTCGATTGCGGTCGGCACGTCATCGCTCATCAGATAGCCCGGAAAGCCCGATACGGTCGTACCATTGGTGTGCGAGAGCAGCGCGCGCAACGTGATCGGCAATCCATCGGGGTTGAGCCGCGCCAGATCAAGACCGGTGAGGCTGCCCGAGATATCCTCATCAAGCGCGACGCCTAGTTCCATCGAAAGCGCGATGATCCCAGTCGAGGCGACGGTTTTGGAAAGCGAGGCAAGCTGGAACAGCGTGTCTTCGTCCACACCCTCTCCATACGCGCGCGTCCAGGCGATCTCGCCGCCCAGCATTACGGCGACACTTGCCGCCTGCGCGCCCAGCTCTTCGCGGCGCTGGGTCAGCGTTAGGCGCGATCCTTCTTCGCCTTTGAAAGAGACCACCGGAACCAGCGCGGTGTCGATATCCGCGCTTGAGGCCTCGGTCTTGTCGGACGGGGCCAGATCCGCTTGCGTGCCGTCGGCATGGGCGGGAGCTGACAGGGCCACAAGGACCAAAGCGGAGGCGAATGGCAGGTTAGCCCAAGAGAATGCGCGCATGATGCAAGGAAACTCCAGATTGGCGTGCGCGGCAACCTTTTGTCGACCGGCGCATTCTGGCAAGGGACCAACGAAACTTGCCGCAAACGAAAGAGGCCCGACAGTGAAACTCCACCACGTTCTTGCGCCAACCGCTCTCATCCTCGCCGCCGCCTGTTCGCAGGCGCCCGCTGAGCCGGCTCCTCTCGTTGAAGGGTCCTGGGCCGTCGACGCCAAGGCTTCCAGCCTTTCCTATGTCAGCGTCAAGTCGGGCGAAATCGCTGAGAGCAATTCGTTCTCCGGCTTTTCCGGCAGCGTGACGCCGGAAGGCGCGGCGAGCCTTGAGATCGACCTGTCGACGATCGAGACCAAGGTCGACATCCGCAACGAGCGTATGCGCGACATCTTCTTCGAAGTCGCCGATTATCCCACCGCCAGCGTCACCGCCACGATTGATCCGGCGGCTTTCGAAACGCTCAAAGTGGGTGAGAGCGCTGTTCAGCCGCTCAAGGCGACGTTGAGCGTGAAGGGCGTTGAGGCACCAATTGAAACGCAGGTTTCTGTCACCCGGACCGGCGAAGATGGCGTGCTTGTGACCTCACTGGAACCGGTGATCCTCTACGCCGACGCGCTGGAGCTGACCGATGGGCTTGCGACCTTGCAAGAGCTTGCGGGCCTGCCTTCGATCACCCCGGTCGTGCCGGTGAGCTTCTCGATCGCCTTCAAGCGCTAGATCGCCAAAGCGCCGCGCGCGCTTGACCGGTCACAAGGCCTTGCCGCTGCTGGCGCTCTAAGCCATGTCTCTGGGCATGGCCGCTTCGATCCCGTCCTCTCCGGCTTTCACTTCGGCCGGCGCGCCCAAGCGCCTTGCCTATCGCTCTGAAATCGATGGCCTGCGCGCGCTCGCAATCCTTCCAGTGATGGGCTTTCACGCCGGGCTGACGGGCTTTGAAGGCGGCTATCTTGGGGTTGATGTCTTCTTTGTGATCAGCGGCTATCTGATCACCTCGCTGATCGTAGTGGAGAGCGAAGAGGGGCGCTTCTCGCTCGCCGGATTTTGGGCGCGCCGGGCGCGGCGCATTCTGCCGCTTTTGACGCTTGTCATCCTCGCTTGCCTGCCCGCTGCGTGGTGGCTTCTGGCGTGGAGAGACATCACAGACTT
Organism: Pseudomonadota bacterium; assembly: GCA_039815865.1. Classification (GTDB taxonomy): domain Bacteria; phylum Pseudomonadota; class Alphaproteobacteria; order Sphingomonadales; family Sphingomonadaceae; genus Erythrobacter. Next base: position 10,598 of record JBCBYM010000041.1, on the reverse strand, counting down.
CTGGCAAAGCCTTATCGCCATCGGCCTGTTTGCATCCAACATCCTGTTTTGGACCGAAGGCACCTATTTCGGCGTCCAGTCTGAGCTCAAGCCGCTGCTGCACACGTGGAGCCTGTCGGTAGAGGAGCAATTCTACCTGATCTTCCCGCTCTTTTGCGCCGCGATGTTGCGATGGGCGCCGCACCGCTTGCGCCTTGCGTTCTGGCTCGTATGCGGCCTGAGCTTTGCCGCCTTCCTTGCGCTTCAGTTCTTCTCGGCAACAACGGCGTTTTACTGGCTGCCGGCCCGCTCATGGCAATTGCTCACCGGCAGCCTGTGCGCGCTTGCCCTAAGGCGGCAGAGCGCGTCTCAAGGCGCGCAGGAACGGGCCGAGCGGTCCAATACAAAAGAGCAGAGCTTGGCTCTTGCCGGGCTGATCCTCATTGGTGTCGCCATGGCGCTTGGTGCGATCGCGCCCTTCTTCAGGATCGTGACGCCTCTTCCAGCGACCTTGGGCGCAGCGCTCGTGATACGCTTTGCGCAGGCGGATACCCTTGTCGCCAAAGGGCTGTCTTGGCGCCCTCTCGTTGCGGTCGGGCTTGTCTCTTATGGCGCCTATCTGTGGCACGTGCCGCTGCTGGTCTTTGCCCGGCATGCTCTGGCTGCAAGCGCGGATCCCGAACTTGATCGCATCATCGCTTTGCCCATGGCGCTTGGCGTGGCCCTGTGCCTTCTCAGCCTGCTGCTGGCCGCGGCCAGCTGGCGATGGGTTGAGCAACCCTTTCGTGACCGCACGCGTGTTTCAGCGCGCACCGCGATTGCGCTTGGCGCGGTGTCCTGGGCGCTGATCCTCGCCTTTGCTCTGACCACGGCTCGCACCGACTGGCAAAAGCAGGCCTATCTTACTCAAACCCTGGGCGCTGAGCCGCAGGCCGCGCGCGAGTTTCTGCACCAGATGGAGCGCGGCGCTGTGCGTCCCGACGTCCTTGCGCGGGCCAATCCTGAGACGCGACCTTGCGTGATGCTTTTGCGCCGGGTCGATGACGCGGAACGCCAACGGATCGCGGATTGCCACGCGCAATATGGCCAAGGCGTGCTCCTGTTTGGAGACAGCCACGCGCAAGGCCTGCACTTTGCGCTGGCCGACGAACTGGGCGATGACGCTTTCTTCGTGACCGTGGCCGCGCCCGGATGCCGCCTCGACTTCAGCTGGTGCGTCCATTCCGAGCTCGAAGAGACCGTGTTCAGGCCGCTTCCCGGTGTGTTTGCCAGTGCGCTTTATTCCGAAGCCGGGTCGGCGCGGATCCTCACCGCGCAAGGGCGGCCAGATCGCCAGGCGGCGTTCGCCGACCCTTCGAGCGCGCAGATCGCCACGGCCAGCCTCGATATCCTGTTTCAGCGTCTTGTGGCGTTGCAAAAGGGGATTGATGCCCCGTTGCGGATCGTTGGCCCGCATTACGAGCCGCGCATCAACTTCAAGACGGGGCAGCCCCTGTTTACGGGCTGGACGCCAAGGCCAAGCGTTCGCGGCCAGTTCGAGGCGCTGGACACAGCCTATGCGGCGCGAGCTGAGGCCGCTGGGTTGGAATACATCTCGATGATGACGATCGGGCCGCTCTCTCCCGATGATCGCGTTCTGGACGAGGGGTGCCTGATCTATTTCGATCTCGATCATTTCTCCGCGTGCGGATCTGAGCGGCTGGCGCAGCGCCTTCGCGCTCTGGATCATCCGCTGATTGCGTACGCGGGCGCAAAGCCATGACGCAGCTTGACCTTGGCCCGGACAACCGAACCGCGATCCTGCGCCGCACGCAAGGCGCGTTGATCGAGGCTTTTGGTCGTATCATGCGCCCGCCTGAGAAGCGCCGCGATCCGGTGTGGGTGCTGGTCCACGGCGTGATCGGCGCGCAGACCAAGACCGCCGCCTCCAACGCGTCCACAGACGCGCTGATTGCGGAGTTTGGTTCGTGGGACGCAGTGGCAGCGGTAAGCGAGGCGGAGCTTGAAGCGCGCCTCCAGCGCCAGACCTTCCCCAGCGTGGCCGCCCAGCGCCTTAAGGCCTGCCTTGGCGCAATCATCGCCGAGCGCGGGAGCGTTGATCTGCGCCATCTCTCCAATACCGACACGCCGCAAGCGATGGCGTGGCTTGAGACCCTGCCCGGCGTGGCGCGCAAGAATTCCGCCGGGGTGATGAACGCCAGCACCTTTGAGCGCCGCGCGATGGTGATCGACGGCCACCACCGCCGGATCATGCAGCGGATGGGGATCGTTCCGCCCAAGGCGGACACGGCCAAGACCTATGACGCGCTGATGCCGATTGTGCCGGAGGAATGGTCCGCCGCCGATATGGATGAACACCACCTGCTCTTGAAGAAGCTCGGCCAGACCTATTGCCGCCCCCGCGCTGTGCAGTGCGATGTGTGCCCGGTGCGCGGTGATTGCGCGATGGGCCATGAGAAACGCTAGCTAGGCTTTGGCGGGCCACCGCAGCACGGTGCGTTGGGCATGCCATCCGGCAAGCGCCGCCACAGCGATGAGAGCCGCTATCAAGCCCAAAGCCTTGGGGTTGGAGATGACCAAGGCCTCGAGCCCGAAAAGCGAAAGCGGGCTGAGCACGCTCACAGCGGTTATCGCTCCGGTCACCGCTCCGTGCCATTGTGTCGGCGGCAACCACGCCTGCAGGCCGACCGCGATAAGGCATCCCAGCGGGGCGATGAGAAGAATGGTGGCGATCGCAAACGGGGTGAAGAAGACAAACGTTGCGCCAAGGATCGTGAAAAACGCTATCGCGCCCTCTCCCCCGGGCAGGAATTGCGCGAGGGCGAGCAAAACCATCCCTCCGAAAAACGCGTACAGCGACGCGATCACCGCGCAGGTGTAAAGATCCCTCCCGCTGGGCGCAGGTCCAATCGTATCGCTCATCGCTCCCCCTTATGCATCTCTCCCAGGCGACGAGCGCTTTGGCCTGAATTGCGCTCGCCGCGCAAGCGATCCGCGCCCTGTTGCCGTTGATTGGTCGCCGTTGATTGCGTCTTTGAAACGCAGCCCAGCCGCTTCGGACCGCAGCGCGCTTACCCCACGGCTATGCACCTTTGCTGCTGCTGCTGAGTTTCCAGCGCTAAAACCAGCCTTGCGCGCGCGCCTTCGATAGGCTTGTTCTAGGCAAGAACAGACAGAATCACGGGAGACTATCTATGAAAACCGCCATCACCGAAATGTTCGGCATCGAGCATCCCATCATTCAGGGCGGCATGCATTATGTCGGCTTTGCCGAAATGGCCGCCGCTGTCTCGAACGCCGGGGGCTTGGGGATCATCACCGGCCTTACCCAAGGCACACCCGAAAAGCTCGCCAATGAAATCGCGCGCTGCAAGGATATGACCGACAAGCCGTTCGGCGTAAACCTCACCTTCCTGCCCAGCCTGACGCCGCCCGATTATCCGGGTCTTGTGAAAGTCATCATCGAGGGCGGGGTGAAGGTGGTGGAGACCGCTGGGCGCAACCCGGCCGAAGTGCTTCCCGCTCTCAAGGATGCCGGGATCAAGGTGATCCACAAATGCACCAGCGTGCGCCATAGCCTCAAGGCGCAGGCGATCGGGTGCGACGCAGTCAGCGTTGACGGGTTTGAGTGCGGTGGCCACCCGGGCGAGGACGATATCCCGAATTTCATCCTGCTGCCGCGCGCGGCGGATGAGCTGGAAATCCCGTTCGTCTCCTCAGGCGGCATGGCCGACGGGCGCAGCCTTGTCGCCAGTCTGGCGATGGGCGCGCAGGGTATGAATATGGGCACTCGCTTTATCGCCACGAAAGAAGCGCCGGTGCACGAAAACGTCAAGCAGGCCATCGTTGCGGCGAGCGAGCTCGACACACGGCTGGTGATGCGGCCCTTGCGCAACACCGAGCGCGTGCTCACCAACGAAGCGGTCGAACGTCTGCTGGAGAAGGAAAAGGAACTGGGCGCTGACCTCAAGTTCGAAGACATCCTGCCTGAGGTGGCGGGCGTCTATCCCAAGATCATGCAGGAAGGCGACATGGACAAGGGCGCGTGGAGCTGCGGCATGGTGGCCGGCCTCATCAACGACATCCCCACCTGCAAGGATCTGATCGACGGGATCATGGAAGAAGCTGAGGCCATTGTGGCGCGGATGAATTCCATGGCCGCGCTGCAGGCGTCCGCCGTGGCGGCCTGACACCAGCCGCGCGGGTTGGCGCGCATGGCTTTCAAGAGGGGGCGCTCAGCCAATGGCGGGGCGCCCCTTTTCGCGCCGACCGGCTTGGCTAGCGCGCGGTTAACGCAGACCCCGGTAGCCAACCCGGGTAAACAGCCTCCGGCAACTCAGGTAAAACCCTGATGTCTGGAACGGAGATGGTCGCAAAAATGGGATTTCGATCAGATCGCGCGGAAGGGCGCTTTGCGCCGCGATGCTACCGGCAAATTGGGGTGTGACTTGGTTGATCGTCGATGGTTTCGGCGAGGAGGAAGCGCGCATGGATTACACGGTTGCACTCAGCGTCTGGGCGGTCTCGGTTGCGGCGCCGTGCGTGATAAGCTGGCTGGCGGGCGATATGGTCGGTTCCGCTCGGACGCGGCGGCTCATCGAAGCGGACTGGTTTTCTAAAGTTGAGAGCTTCGCCCCGCCTCAAGCGGGCGTGCATGGCGGCCAATCAGAGCTTGGCGAGGCCCCGGGCCTAGCGGGGCAAGGGATTTGCGATTTCAGGCCCGCCGCAGAGGGGCCTGGCGCTGGTGACCCCGCCGCTGCAGGCGCCCGCGCGAACAGGCAAGGCGGCTCCGCGCTGCCATCCGCCTGGGGCCTGGTGGTTCGGCCCGAAGAAGAGATGTCCTTCGAAGAGCAGGCGATCGAAGCGGAGCGCCGGCGCGAGCGGCGCGAGGCCTTTGCGCGCATGCCCGCCTTGTCGGACCTGCGCGCGCACGCCGACCAAATCCGGCGCAGCGAAAGCCCCCTGCGTACGCTCGATGAAGAAACCACCCGCTTTGGCCAGATTGCCGGGCGCAGCGCGCAGCGCGGGCTGACGCATTTTGAAAACTCGGTGCGCGAGCTTCAGCGCGCCAACGCCCACGCGGCGGGCGATACGCCAAAGGCGCACTGTGCCTTTCGCATAGTCACATCGATTGCGAACACGCGGCCCGAAAAACCGCACCCGGAAGACTTGCCCGAAGGATCAGGCGATAGCCCATGCGCGGAGTAAACCGCGCGAGCGCGCCTTTATCCGGCGGCTGAGCGCGCTTAACCTTCGTCGGTTTCTTTCGCGTCCTCATCCTTGACCCGCGTATAGGGCACAAAGTCGACGAAGATGACGCCGCCGCCAGAAATTCGCGTAACCGGGTCAATCGTGCGGATCACTTCCTGACGGCACAGCTGCGAGCCTCCACCAAAGCGCCGTATCACCAGCGTTTCGCGATCGTTGATCCGATTGGGCGTGGTGGTGCGCTGGACGTAGATCGTGTTGCCGCTGCCAAAGACATAGGCGGTCTTGTTGATCGTGCGCGAGCGCTCGGTCGGGAGGGAGCGAATGCAGCGCTGCGGCTCTCCGGCAACCCGACCTTCGAGCAGCTTGGCAAGCTCCTTTTCGCCTTTGGTCATTTCCTCTTCGGCTTCAATTTCGGTCTCAAGCGGAGGGGCTTCCTCGGCGTCCTGAGCCAGCAGCGGCGCGCTGGCCACAACCGACAGGCCCGCTATCAAAGAGAGGGCAAGAGCGGCTTTCGAGCCACGGGCAGTGGGGGCGTTGAGCGTGGAATTCTTGATCATAATCTCGTCTCCTTGAGAGAAGGAAGGCCAAGAAAATAGCGCGCGAGGCTGAACCGGCAATGAGCCGCCTGATTGCGGCCTATTCAGCGGCGCACGACACAACGCGACGCGCGTGCGACATGGGGGCGGTTGCGCGCGACAAAAGCCGGCGAAACGCGGGCGCGTGTGTGAGGGGTGCGGGTCGGCGCTGAAAGAATCGGTCAGGCGTGTGTTCGAATCGGATCAACGCGCGCAACGCAAATGGCCTTGGGCGGGTGGCCTCAGGTGTCGGCCGGGCCGCCCTTCAGGATAAAGCGCCGATCGCAATAGCCGCAATCGACATAGCCCTTCTCATCGATCTCCAGAAAGACGCGCGGATGACCAAGGGCTGCGGGGCGGTAGCCTGTGCCTGCACGAATGTCGCCTGCGCCATCGCAGCTCACGCGGCTTTTGTCGACAAAGGTGATTTCGCGATCGAGAGTAGCCATGAGTGCACGATTAATCGGAGTGGGCGTGGATTTCAATCGCTCTTGCGCGCCTAGGCTGCTGCTTTATGGCTCGCACCCATGGCCACCAGCACTTCCCCCGAACCAGCGATCCGTATCGAGAACCTCACTAAGCGCTACGCGCCGCCGCCCAAGGCTAAAGGCGCTGAGGCTGAGGGCAAGCTGGCGCTGGGCGGGGTGAGCTTTGACGTGCCCGAAGGATCGATCTTCGGCCTGCTTGGACCCAATGGCGCGGGCAAGTCGACGCTGATCAACATCCTTGCAGGCCTCGTCAACAAGACCAGCGGTTCCGCTGAAATCTGGGGCTTTGACATCGACCAGCAGCGCCGCAACGCCAGCCGCGCCATCGGCATCGTCCCGCAGGAAATCGTCTTCGACCCGTTCTTCACGCCTTATGAGGTGCTGGAGAACCAGGGCGGCTTTTATGGCATTCCGGCGGCGCTCAGGCGCAGCGAGGCGCTGCTCGAAGCGGTGCGCCTGGCCGACAAGCGCGACGCCTACGCGCGCACACTTTCAGGCGGGATGAAGCGCCGCCTGCTGGTCGCTAAGGCGATGGTTCACTCCCCCCCGATCCTGGTGCTGGATGAGCCGACAGCGGGCGTTGACGTCGAACTCAGGCGCCAATTGTGGGAACTGGTGAGCGAACTTAACCGCGAAGGTGTCACCGTGGTCCTCACCACGCATTATCTCGAAGAGGCCGAGGAATTGTGCGATCGGATCGCGATCATCAATCACGGCCAGCTTATTGCGAACAAGCCGACGCAGGAGCTGATCGAAATGGCGCGCGAGAAGATCGTGGCGGTCACCGTTGCAAACGATCTTGGCGCTGCGCCGAACCATGAAGCGTTCCACAAGGTCGAACTTTCGGGGCCGCGCGGGGTCGAGATCACCTACGACAAGGATGAGATGTCGGCGGGGCAGGTGCTCGCTATCCTTCAGCAGCAGGGTCTCACCATCGAGGACGTGACTACGCGTGAGGCGGACCTCGAAGATGTGTTCGTGCAGCTGACCGGGACCGGCGCTTGATCCTTCGGCGCGCCATTGGTGCTCTAGCGGGCCTGTCGCTCGCCGGATGCAGCGTGGCTGAAGACCAGAGCGAAATACCAGCGGAGGTCGAGAATTTACAGTTGATCCTTGGGTGCCCCACGCAAGGCGCGGCCATCCAGGTCCTCGGAAGCGGCGGGCCTATCGCTGAAGGCCCAACGCCGCGAGGCCGCGCGGGCGCGTCCTACCTCCTCTGGATCGATGGCGCCCCGCGCCTCCTGATCGATGCGGGCGCGGGCAGCTTCCTGCGCTTTGCTGAGGCGGGGGGCAAAGTTGCCACCCTCGACGCCATCCTCGTCTCGCATCTCCACGCCGATCACGCCGGAGACCTGGCGGGCATCCTCAACACAGGCGGCTTTGAAGGACGCACGAGGCCACTCGCCATTATCGGGCCAGACAGCGCGCCGCGTTTTCCGGGCATGACCGAGTTCCTCACCCGCCTGATCGGCAAGGATACGGGCGCGTTTGCCTACAATGGCGGCTACCTCGATGGGACCGAGAACAAGCCGCTCCTCCAGCCGCGCGACATCCCGACCGAGCAAGGCGCCGCGCCGCCCGTCGGCCTTGATGTCTCAAACGACTATTCGGTGATGGCGCATCCGGTGCATCATGGCCCTGCGCCAACGCTTGGCTTCGTGATCGAAGTGGATGGCAAGTCCATCGTGCTGGCGGGCGATCAGAGCTTTCTGAGCGAGCGGTTTGTGACCGACCTCACCAATGCCAAGCCCGCCATCCTCATCGCTCATCACGTCATCAATGGCGAACCGGGCCAGCCGCGCGGCCTCCACCGCACACCGGAGGAGATCGGCGAGATGGCCGCCGCGCTTGCGCCACAGCGGCTTATCCTGGGGCACAATATGGAGCGTTCGCTCAGCCGGCTCGATGATGGTTTGGAGGCGATCGGTCGCCATTACGAAGGCCTGGTCAGCGTTGCCTCCGACCTGGATTGCTACGCGCTTTAAGGGGTGATTTCAGGGGTGATTTCAGCGCCGTTGGGGTCCAAGGGCACCTGTTCCCATTTGCGGTGAGCGACCCGGCGGATCGGCCTCTCACAATAGCGGCACACGCCGACATGGTGGTAGGTCTGCGGGTCCCAACGATAGCTTTCGCGCGTGGGCCTGCAGCGGCCAATGGCGCAGGTTATGGACGACATGAACGACAAGGGGACGGCCTCCTTGGTGGAGAGGAAAAGGCGTACGTGCGGCATTCTTCAGCGATCGTTTTATCACCGCTCCCGAATCGGGAGGATACACCATCCCGGCCTGTCCTCAATGGCGATGACACAAGACGGGCCTGGCGCGCGGCGAGGGGACACCGCCAACACCACGCTCTCTTGCCTGCCAAGAGATTGGCGTTCATGGACCCATCCCGATGACTGACAACCAGACTTCCTATGACGTGATCGTTATCGGTTCGGGCGCCGCCGGGCTGACCGCTGCGCTCGAACTGGCTGAGACCAAGCGCGTGCTGGTGCTTGCCAAGGGATCGCTCACCGGCGGGTCGACCGCGTGGGCGCAAGGCGGGATCGCCGCCGTTCTCGATGCGGGCGATACGTTTGAGAACCATGTGCGCGACACCATGGTGGCCGGCGCCGGGCTCAACGATGCGGAGACCGTGGAGTTCGTGATCGAGCGCGCGCCCGCTTCGATTGATCGGCTGGTTGAGCTGGGCGTGCCGTTCAATCAGCAATCGGGCGACCTGCACCTGACGCGCGAAGGCGGGCACTCGCACCGGCGGATCGTCCATGTCGATGACGCGACCGGCTGGGCGGTGCAGGAAGCGCTTCTCAGGGCCGCCGAGGCGTCGGAGAACATCACGATGCTGGGCGGGCGCACCGCGATTGACCTGATCACGGATCGCCACCGTGAGCGTTTCTCAGCGGCCGGCCGCGTCTGGGGCGTCTACGCTCTCAACGAAGAGACCGGCCGGGTCGAACGCCATGTCGCGCGCGCCACCATCCTTGCCGCGGGCGGGGCGGGGCGCGTCTACCAGTTCTCCACCGCCCCGCGCGGCGCAACCGGCGATGGCATCGCAATGGCCTGGCGAGCGGGCGCGCGCGTCTCCAATATGGAGATGATGCAGTTTCACCCCACCTGCCTCTACAATCTTGAGGTCAAGAACTTCCTGATCACCGAGGCCGTGCGGGGCGAGGGCGGTCGCCTGTTCAACCCGCGCACGGGCAAGCGCTTCATGGAATTCTACGACAAGGAGCGCATGGAGCTTGCCCCGCGCGATGTGGTCGCCCGCGCGATTGACGCGGAGATCAAGCGCTTTGGTCTCGATTACGTGCATCTCGACATCAGCCATGAAGCCGAAGACTTCGTGAAAGGCCACTTCCCGACAATCTATGAAAAGCTCATCGGCCTTGGCATCGACATGACGACGGGCCCGATCCCGGTCGTGCCCGCGCAGCATTATACGTGTGGCGGCGTGGTGGTGGACCTGTTTGCGCGCACCGACCTTCCCGGCCTGTGGGCGGCGGGCGAGTGCACCGAAAGCGGCCTTCACGGAGCCAAACGTCTGGCGTCAAACAGCCTGCTCGAATGCTTCGTCTATGGCGAGGCGGCGGCCAGCGACATCCTCACCATGTGGGACCAGCTCGAAGAGCCGCCCGAGATCAAACCATGGGACGAAAGCCGCGTGACCGACAGCGACGAAGAGGTCGTCATCAAGCAGAACTGGACCGAGATCCGCCGCTTCATGTGGAACTATGTCGGCATCGTGCGCACCACCAAGCGTCTGGAGCGCGCCAAGAACCGCATCGACCTCTTGATGAAGGAGGTTGAGGATTATTACGGGGCATTCCGCGTGACGACGGACCTCATCGAGCTGCGCAACCTCTTACAAGCGGCTCAGCTTATCGTGCGCAGCGCCTTGGAGCGCAAGGAGAGCCGCGGCCTGCACTACACGCTGGATTACCCGGAGACGGATGAAGCGAGCGAGCCTGAGGATACGGTGTTGGTGCCGTGAATCAAGTAGGGCACTCTTTTGTCAATATTCCCTTGGTTTGATGCCGCGAGCAATGTAAATTGATGAAAATCATGCGAGGCTGTAGTGTTCGATCTAGACTTTGATAAAGAAAAAGCGATCAATGCAATCTTGAGTGGCACAGAAGTCGCCAAGGCTATCAAGGCTGCAACTTCTGTAAAAAGCGAACCACCAGAAATCGTACATCGACGGTCGTACATAGTCAATTCTAGAAGTGCTTCTGATATTCCAAGTGCAGAGTGTGTTGGGAAACATCTCAGGAATATCGAGAAACCCACACGAGAAGACGTAGAGCGAGCTTTTCGAGAGTGTTAAAAAGGGTGGGCCAAAAGGC
>JBCBYM010000040.1:0-19170 GCA_039815865.1 Pseudomonadota bacterium | reverse complement strand
CGGTTCTGAGTAAATCCACAGTTGTGTGACTTTCGTGTTGCACTGCAGCATGGATATGGACCGTATACGACAACTTTGGATTTACTCAGAACCGTCACGCGGTTGTGAATCGATTGTAACATTAGACTGCCAAGGGGGTGGGGATATCAGGCGCGGTTTCTAGGGATTTCCCATGAACGACTTTATGTTGTCCGATTTGTCCAACGATCTGCAAACCAACCAGCTGGCGGGCGGCAATGTCGCCAACCTGCCGCTCAGTGAACCGCGCACGCCAGAGCCTGAGGGCAATGATCGGGTTCGCTATCGCACCATCTGGATCAGCGATGTCCATCTGGGTACGAAAGGTTGCAACGCCGATCTTCTGATCGACTTTCTCGACAACACCGACAGCGAAACGATGTATCTTGTCGGCGACATCATCGATGGCTGGCGCTTAAAGAAAAAGTTCTACTGGCCCGCCGCGCATAACGACATTGTCTGGCGTATCCTCAAGCGCGCCAAGCGCGGCACGCGGATCATCTATATCCCAGGCAACCATGATGAGATGTTCCGCCAGTTCACGGGCCTCAACTTCGGCGGTATCGAAATCCGCCGCGCGGCCTTCCACGAAACCGCCGATGGCCGCCGCCTAATGGTGCTGCATGGCGATGAATTTGATGCGGTCATGCTTTCGCACCGCTGGCTCGCTTTTGTGGGCGACTGGGCATATGTGACACTCATGAAGCTGAACGTGTTTGTGAACGGCGTCCGCAAAGCGATGGGCAAGCCCTATTGGTCGCTTTCCAAAGCCGCCAAGAACAAGGTCAAGAACGCGGTTGAGTTCATCGGCAAGTACGAAGAAGTCGTCGCCAAGGCTGCGGGAGAGCGCGGCGTGGACGGAGTGGTGTGTGGCCACATCCACACCGCTGAATTTCGCGAGTTCGAGTTTGAAGGCAAGCCCGTTGAATACTGGAACGATGGCGATTGGGTCGAGGGATGCAACGCTCTCGTCGAGCATCACGACGGTCGCATGGAAATCCTGAACTGGCCTGAGGTTGTCCAAGCGCGCAAGAGTGAGGAAGCCACCACGCGGGCGGCCGCGCTGGCCGATGCGGATGAAGCCGATTGCGAGGCGGCCGAAAAAGACGGCTCTGACCAAGATGGAGCCCGGGAGGCCGCGTGAACCAGGTTGGGCCCATCGAAGCCTCGGAAACCTCGCAAACTCCGGGAAGTCGGCGCCGTACACTGCCGCGATCCATTGCCATCGTCACCGATGCCTGGCACCCGCAGACCAACGGTGTTGTACGCACTCTGTCCACGACCTGCGAAATCCTGCGCAGTTGGGGGCATGAGGTCACTGTCATTTCGCCCGAGCAATATCGCTCGTTTCCCGCGCCGACCTATCCGGAAATTCGCTTGGCTCTGACGTGGCCGGGCGAAGTTGGCCGGCAGCTTGCCAAAATCAAGCCGGACGCGGTTCACATCGCCACCGAAGGGCCGCTGGGTTTTGCCGCGCGGCGATACTGCCGCAATCGCCGCGTGCCTTTCACAACGGCGTACCACACGCAGTTTCCGGATTACCTTTCGCGTCGGACGGGCCTGCCGGCGGCGGCGTTCTGGCCCTACATCCGATGGTTCCATCGCCCCGCTCAGCGGATCATGGTGGCCACCGAGACCATTCGCGCACAGCTGCGCGAACAGGGCCTCACCCACCTGAACCATTGGAGCCGCGGGGTCGATCTTTCCTGCTTCTCGCCCGACGCGCCTCGACCGGCGGAATATGAAGGACTGGAAGGCCCCATTCTGCTCTATGTCGGCCGCGTCGCGGTTGAGAAGAACATCGAGGCGTTTCTGACCTGTTCCTATCCCGGCACTAAGGTGGTGGTCGGCGATGGACCAGCGCGCGCTTCGCTTGAAGCCAAATTCCCCGATGCGCTGTTCCTGGGCAAGCGCACGGGAGAAAACCTCGCCGGATGCTATGCCGGTGCCGACATATTCGTGTTTCCCAGCAAGACCGACACGTTTGGCCTTGTCATGATTGAAGCGCTCGCTTGCGGTACACCGGTTGCCGCTTTCCCTGTTCCTGGCCCGCTCGATATCCTCACGGACGAAGTGGGTGCGATGTCTCAGGATCTTGAGCGGGCGATTGATGCGGCGCGCTATTGTGACCGCGCGACCTGCGCTCAATTCGGGGCGGGATACAGCTGGGAGGCCGCGACCCGCCAGTTTCTCCATGGTCTTGTCGCTCTCGAAGAGGAAGAATGCGTTTCGCTTCAAGCCGCGCCCGTGCTTGAATTTTGAGCCGCTTGGCTCAGTCAGCCGGCCTTTGGCTTGCGCTACGGCTTTTGAATTTCGCGTAGTTTGGGCGCTATTTCTTGCGAGCGCGATCGCTTTAGCCTATCTGCACCCCCGCAAAGGCCGCTCCGCAAGGGGCGGCCCTTATTTTTTCTGGAGATTTTACTATGGCCAACTCAGCGGCCAACTCAGGGGCCAACTCAGCGGCCAACAAGGATCAGCCCAAGCCGCTGATGCCGCACGCAACCGCAACCTGGCTGGTTGACCACACCGGGCTCGGCTTTGAGCAAATCGCGGAATTCTGCGGTTTGCACATCCTCGAAGTGCAAGCCATGGCGGATGATCTGGCGGGCAGCAAATACACCGGGCGCGATCCGGTGCACGCCGGAGAGCTGACGCTTGAGGAGATCGAGAAGGGTCAGGACAACCCCGAATACGCGCTCAAGATGCACAAGGCTCCGGTCGAAGTGACTCGCACCAAAGGCCCGCGCTACACTCCGGTTTCCAAGCGCCAGGACAAGCCCGATGGCATCGCCTGGATCCTGCGCAACCACCCCGAAGTCTCAGACGCGCAGATTTCCAAGCTGATCGGCACAACGCGCAACACAATTGGCGCCATCCGCGAGCGTTCGCACTGGAACATCCAGAACATCCAGCCCAAGGATCCCGTGACGCTGGGCCTGTGCTCGCAGCGTGAGCTTGATGCGGTGGTTGCGAAGGCGGCGAAGCGCGCAGGCCTTGTCGAAGAAGCGCCCGAGGCCGTTGGCGAAACGCGCAGCGAGAAGGACAAGCTGATCGAAGAGCTGCGCGCCGAGCGCGCAGCCAACGCAAAGGCGGCGGCCGAAGCGGCGCAAGAAGCCGAAGCGGAAGCTTGGCTTGCGGCCAAGCGCGAAGCGGAAGAAGCGAGCGAAAGCGAACCGGCGATCGAGCCGAACGCGGCGTTCGCCGCTCCCGAGCCCGAACCCGAGCCCGAGCCTGCAGCTGAACCCGAAGAGCCGCAGGGCGAATAACCCCGGCGATTGAGGCGAAAACATGCAAAAGGGGCGGCCACGGTCGCCCCTTTTTCGTTCGCTTGCAATGGAGCCTGCGGCTCATTCACGAAAATCCGACGATGGCGGTCACTCAGGCACCGGTTTCGCTTGTGTGGAGGGGCTGGATCATTCATGGCTACTGACATGAGTGTAAATAACGGGTCGTACACGTACCACCATCCCACGCCTTGGGACTCCGAGTTTGTGCCGATGACGCTGCCAGACCTCTTGGCGCGCGCAACCGCGCACAACCCACAGGCGCCGTTTCTGCATTTCATGGGCCGCACCTTCACTTACGGCGATATCAAGTCCGAGGCGCAGCGCTTTGCCTCTGGCCTTCGCAAATTGGGTATAAAAAAGGGCGATCGCGTCGGCCTTTTCCTTCCCAATGTCCCGATCTACGCTTCGGCCTATTACGGGGCGATGCTGGCAGGTGCGATCGTGGTGAACTTCTCACCCCTGTATTCGGTTGAGGAACTCGCCTGGCAAGTGTCGGACAGCGGAACGAAGGCTCTGGTCACGGTTGATGTGCCCGATCTTTACACAACGGCCGCCAAGGTCCACGAAAGCTCGGAACTCGATACGCTTATCGTTGGGCGCCTTTCCGACATGCTTCCTGCGCTGACATCGCTCGCCATGAAGCTGTTCAAGCGCGCCGATATCGCCAAGGTGGCTTGGGGCGAAGCCACGCTTCAATGGGCGAGTTTGCAAGCCGATGCGCCGGAGGAGGCGCTGTCGCTCATCACTCCCGATGATCTGGCGCTTCTCCAGTATACAGGCGGGACAACCGGCCGACCTAAAGGCGCGATGCTGGGGCACAGCCAGCTTTCAATGAACGCGCAGCAAGTGGCCGCCATCAACCCGTTCGGCAATCCCCGCCAAGAGGTCTTCATGGGCGCGCTGCCCTTCTTTCACGTCTTTGCGAACACGGCGCTTTTGAACCACGCGGTTGCATCCGGGGCGTCGATCGCGATGGTCCCGCGCTTCGAGACAAAGCAGGTTCTGCAAACCATTGAAAAGTACAAGGCCACCGGCTTCCCAGCTGTGCCCACCATGTTTCAGGCCATGCTGGATCACCCTCACATCACCAAGACGGACCTATCCAGTCTCAAAGTCTGCATCTCTGGCGGTGCTCCCATGCCTGCGCAGGTTCATGAGCGGTTTGAGGAGGTCACCGGTGTCCGCGTCGTTGAAGGCTATGGCCTGACGGAAAGCTCGGGCGTCGTATCGGTCAACCCCTACGCTGGGACCCGCAAGAAGGGCACGATCGGTCAGCTCGTGGCTGGCACCGAGATTGTCTTGCTCGACAAGGAAGACCCCACCAAGCTTGCGCCTGAAGGGGAACCGGGCGAGCTTGCCATCAGCGGCCCGCAAGTGATGCGCGGCTATTGGAACCGCCCCGACGTCTCGGCCGAAATATTCGTCACCCGCGGCAACAAGACCTATCTGCGCACCGGCGATGTCGCGGTGATGGATGAGGATGGCTTTCTCAAGATTGTCGACCGGATCAAGGACATGATCTCGGTCGGCGGGTTCAAGGTTTTTCCGAGCGTGGTCGAGGACGTCGTCCTGGAACACGAGGCGGTAAAGGAGGCGCTCGTGATCGGAGTGCCCGAAGACTATCGCGGCGAAGTGCCGCGCGCTTATGTCACTCTAGATGAAGGCGCTGAGACTGATGGCGAAGCGCTCAAAGGCTGGCTCAACGCGCGCATCGGTAAGCACGAGCGTGTCGATGCGGTTGTGGTGCGCGAGGCGCTGCCCAAGACCATGATCGGCAAACTCGACCGCAAAGCCCTGCGCGCCGAAGTCTTGTAGCGCCTGCCCCAAAGAAAAACGCCGCCCAATCGGATGGGGCGGCGCTTGTCTGATGCAGGAGCGCTGCGCTCAGTTGGCGATCTGCAACGTCGCCTGCTCTGCGGCTGGGGCCTTGGCTTCGACCTTTGCGGTGGTGTTCGTCGCCTGGCGTTGCGAGTTGGGGGCAAAGCGGCCTTCGACCTGCGCGCCCTGCTCAATCGTCAGCGCGTCGTAATGGACATCGCCCTGGATGACCGCGCTCTTGAGGATCGTCAGCTCACGCGCGGTGATCGTGCCGTTCACCTTGCCCGACAGGCGCGCGCTTTCAGCGATAACCGATCCGCTGATGTGGCTGCTCTCGCCTTGCACAAGGCTTGCGCACTTGATGTCGCCTTCAATCGTGCCGTCGATATGCAGGTCGGCTGTTGCGTTCATATCGCCTTTGACCGAGACGTCCGGTCCGATCACCGAAAAGGTGGAGCTGGCGTTGCCGGGCATGAATCTTCCTTGCGATTGGGGGTTAGCGGGTGGTCGCTGCGGCGAGGTCGGACGAACCGCTTCCGCGGGCTTCTTTGAGAACATCGGGGGCTGTCTCCAGGAACGGGCGCGGGTTTACCGGCTTGCCATTGATACGAACTTCGAAATGCAAATGGGGACCGGTGGATCGACCGCTGCTGCCAAGGCCGCCCAGAGTCTCGCCAGCGGCCAGAGTGTCACCAACCTTCGCGTAGATCCGCGAAAGGTGCGCGTACCGGGTCACGAGGCCGTTATCGTGGCGGATTTCAACCAACCGCCCATAGCCTCCACGCCAGCCAGCGTAGACGACGGTGCCCGGGGCGGCGGCGTAGATCGGCGAGCCAATTTTTCCGCGGAAGTCGATCCCCGGATGCATTGCGCCGCGCCGTGTAAACGGATCACGCCGATACCCGAAGTTGGATGTGATCGAGACATTGGCGTGCGGGACAACCTGCGGGATCCCTTCAAGAGCTCGCTCAAGCGTCGCCATGCGCGAAAGGCTAAGACCAAGGCGTTCAAAGCGTGGGTCAAGTTCGCCGATCCCCGGCGTAACCGGCACGAACGGACCACCCATCGCGTTGCGATCGATATTGCGTGCGAGCATCTTGGGATCGAGGTTGAGCTTGCGCATCGCCGCCTCGGCCCTCTTGGCGCGCCAGTCGGCGTAGCGGGTGGCCGTCTCAACAAACGCGATCTGACGCGCTTCGATCTCGGCAAGGCCGCGGGCTTCCGGGAAAAGCTCACCAATCTTCTTGACCGTCTCAGCGGTTTCCTCGGAGCTGTCGGTCACGTTGACGCCCGCATCGCGAATATCATCGGGAAGCAACGGAAGCATGGCGTCGAGCACTTCCTGACGCGCGTTCAGCTCGTCGACCACGCTCTCCATGTCGCTGCCATAGGCTTTCAGCCGCTCTTCCTTCGTCGCGATTTCCGCTTTTTCATGCTCAAACGAAGCCAGGCTGGCTTCGGCCTGGTACTGGTTCCAGGCCATCACGCCAAGCGAGGCCACCCAGCCCAGAGCGACAGCCATCACAGCGCCAGCGGCGGTCATCTGCAATCGGGAAGAGACTTTAATGAACCGGACCTGCCCGTCCGAGCGCATGAAGAATTCGCGATCCGGAAACCAACTGCGCACCCGTTCCGCAACGCTGCTTGCGCCCAACGTGCTGGAAGAGGAATTATCTGACAAAGCGGCCCCGCAGTCTCTCTCGTTTGTTACCTTTCGGCTACCAAGAGCAGAGTTAACGGTCGATTGCGTACAACGCCGGAACCGCCGAACCGAACCTATTTCACGATGAACGGTTCATCTTGCAGAAAGATTCGTTCCCGCCTCGGAAAAAGCTTCTGAAAAACCCCAAACAGCGACGAGGGGAAGCGGGTTTTCCGCCCTGGACCCGGCCCTTGGCGAAGCGTCGATTCGTCTTGACGCTCCAAAGCCTGACAGCGCTGTGTGAGGCTGCTAGAGCCGACCGCAATGTCGATTCAAGAGTCACTTACTCCGCCTTTGCATGGACTGCTGCGCGCCGCCGCAAAGAGGCCAAGGCAGCGCTAGCTGACGTTTGGCGCCGGCCCGTTGATTGACAATGACTAGAATTCCGCGCCGCATCGGCCTTTTGGGGGGAAGCTTTAATCCCGCGCATGGTGGCCACCGACGCATCACGCGTTTCGCCATGGACGCCTTGGGGATGGACGCGGCCTGGTGGCTGGTCTCGCCCGGCAACCCGCTAAAGCCCAGCGACGATATGGCCAGTTTACGCGCGCGGCTGAAATCCGCCCAGCAACAGGCGCGACGCTCCCGGATCGTGCCCACAGCGATCGAACTCGAGCTCGACACGCGCTACACTGTGGATACTTTAACTAAGATCACGAACCGCTATCCAAACCGCCAATTTGTGTGGCTTATGGGGGCTGATAACCTGGCTCAGTTCCATCTTTGGAAGGGGTGGCGCACGATTGCGCGGACCATGCCGATTGCAGTGATTGCGCGCCCGGGTTATAACGCGGACGCCATGACGAGCCCCGCCATGGCCTGGCTCAGGCGCTACTCGGTGTCTGCGGCTGGATTTCGGAAACGGGGGCAATGGAGCGCACCGGCCCTGGTGTTTTTGCGTTTCGATCCGGATCATCGCTCGGCCACGGCTATTCGCCGTGCTAACGCCGAATGGGCGTCTGATCTCTTGGGTGGATCGCACAATCTGGGCCAAGGCGCAGCGCCGCGGGATCGGCTCACTTTTCGCCGCATTCAAGGATGGGAAGAAGCATGAGGCGTGCCGCCTTTCGCTCCTCTCCCTTGTCCAGTCCCGGACGCATCCCACATCATTGCTCTGATATCTGGAGAAGCATGCTTGTCACACACACAGGCAAATACCGTCACATCCCTGCACGAGGCCGCCAAAGTCCTGCCCGTCATGAACGCTGATGAAACCCACGACCTGCACGAAATGGTGCTCGCACAGCTTGATGATGATCAGGCGATCGACGTCGTTTCGATCCCGCTGGAAGGCAAAAGCTCGGTGGCCGATTACATGGTAGTCGCCAGCGGCCGCTCGACCCGTCAAGTGGCCTCGATGGCGCAAAAGCTGGCTGAAAAGGTCAAGCAGGCTGGCTTCGGACCAGCCCGGGTCGAAGGGTTGCCCGCAGCGGACTGGGTCTTGATCGACGCGGGCGATGTGGTGGTGCATTTGTTCCGCCCCGAAGTGCGCAGCTTCTACAATCTTGAGCGCATGTGGTCGTTTGAGGGTGGGGAAGCGCAGGCGTCCTGATTTCTCGAAGGCGCATCGGCCCCTTCGTTCTTGTGGATTGCCCCTGCGCTTGACTGCAGGGCGCCGGCGGGTGATTGGTCGGTCTAGCGGACCGCCTTGAGGTTCTTTGGGTTCGGGGTCATCGCCGGTTTGGCTATTCTTCTTCATGTGATCGCCCGCGGCAAGATAGCCCGCTCCCCCGAGGCTGAGCTGGTCGCGCGTTATGAAAAGAGGATGGGGTGGCCGATGAAGCTCACCGAACTGCCCGAGACCGGGGGGCGCTTTCCTGATACCCAAACCCCTTGCAAGACGGTTCTCCTTGATGAGCGGGGCAAGGCGATGGGCTC
Source organism: Pseudomonadota bacterium (assembly GCA_039815865.1). Taxonomy (GTDB): domain Bacteria; phylum Pseudomonadota; class Alphaproteobacteria; order Sphingomonadales; family Sphingomonadaceae; genus Erythrobacter. The sequence goes on along the minus strand of JBCBYM010000040.1, from coordinate 10,467 downwards.
CGAGGCGTTTGCGCAATTGCTTGGAGGCTGGCGCGATGATGGGATTCGTGAGGCGCGCTTTGTTCTGGGCGCTGCGGACGGCCATTCGCCCGAAGAGCGCCGCAACGCTGATCTTCTGCTCGCCTTTGGCCCGGCGACATGGCCGCATTTGCTGGCGCGCGCGATGCTGATGGAGCAGCTCTACCGCGCCACCAGCATTCTTGCCGGTCATCCCTATCATCGGGCATGAGCTCCAGCGTGATACGGACCCTACTTCTTGCCTTTGGCTTGCTTGCTCTTGGCCTCTCGGCCCTGATCGCTTCCGCTCCGGAAAGCCGGGCGCAGCGCGAAGTCGCTATTCTGGCCCCTGACGAAGCGCGCGACGAGCTTGAGCGGGCGACCAAGGCCAACGAAGAGGCCGCGGCGCGCGCGGCACGCTTTGCGCGCGAAGCGGAAGAGACGGGGGAAGCGGCGGAGCGCGCCGCGCGCGAAGAAGCCGCGATGGCTGCGCGCATCCAGCAAAACGAAGCGCAGATTGCGGCGGCCCGTGCGCGGTATTCGCTTACCCAGGTCGAGCGCGCCCGGCTCGCAAACCGGTTGGCGAACCGGCAGCAGCCGCTTGTCCGCCTCACGGCCGCGCTACAGACGAACGCTCGCCGACCGCTTGCGCTATCAGCGCTTCAGCCCGGCTCGCTCAAGGATCTTGTCTATGTGCGCGCAGTCCTAGACAGCGCGGTTCCGCAAATTCAGGCGCGCACAGCGGTTTTGCGCGGTGAACTCGAAGAGGGTCTGACGCTTGAGAGGCGCGCTCGCCGAGTGTTGACCGAGCTGCGTCAAAGCGAAGAGGATCTTCAAGCCAAACGCACACAGCTGGCTGCACTGGCCACGAGCCAGCGGCTGGCCTCGGATAATGCGCGCGGTGAAGCGGTGCGAGAGGAAGAGCGCGCCCTGGCTCTTGCGGAGGAAGCGCGCGATCTCGATGGCTTGATTGACAAGCTCGATGACAACGCCAAGCGGCGCCAAGCTTTGGCGGCCTTGCCGGGACCGGTGCTGCGCCCTTCCTCCTTTAGCGAGAGCATCGATGCCGTTGCCGACCTTGAACCGTCTGCACCCCGGCCGGTTGCCGCTGCTACCGGAGCGCCGCTGGGCTTTCAGCTCCCTGTACAGGGTCGCACGATCACGGGCTTCGGAGAGCAACGCTCAAGCGGTATCCGGTCCAAGGGGGTGGCGCTCCTTCCCGAACCGGGCGCCCAAATCATCGCCCCTGCGAGCGGCCGCGTGGTCTTTTCCGGGCCCTATGAGGGCTTTGGCCGAATCGTTATTCTTGAGCATGCCAATGGCTGGAGCAGCCTTGTCACCGGCCTTTCGCGCAGCGATGTTGCGGTGGGCGATCAGCTCATCGGCGGCGCCCCTCTCGGGGTCGCCGATGGGCAAGGCGGGGCTATAGGCCTTGAGCTTCGCGAGCGCGGTGAACCGGTTAACCCACTCGATTACCTGCAATAAAGCGCTGAAACCAAGCGGCGGCTCGACGCGTACTTCAAGTAAGAGCGCGCACCCAACTGGCCCGAAGCGGGACGCGCGATAGTCTGATACAAGCTCTCATCTGGCGTTAAGGCGCGCAAATCTATACGAATGTATTCGAAAGGAACCTCTCAACCTCATGAAAATTGCCGCCCTCGCTCGCACCGCCGCTCTTGTCACCGCTGTCGCGCTTATTCCCGCCACCACCGCCACGATGGCGCAGGTTGATGGCCGCGCTGGCCCGGAATTCTCCAAGCTCTTCGCCACCTATCAGCGGATCAAGGCGAGCTATGTCGAGGATGTGAGCGATGATCAGCTTGTGCGCGGAGCGATTGACGGCATGCTGGCTTCGCTCGATCCGCATTCGGGCTATCTTGATGGCAGCGATCTCCAGCGCCTCGAAACCATGATCGATGGCAATTATTCCGGCCTTGGTCTTTCGGTCGTGCAGGAAGACGGCGCCGTGAAGATCATTTCGCCGTTTCGCGGTTCTCCGGCGGACGAAGCGGGGCTGAAAGCGGGCGATTATATCACCCACCTTGATGGTGAGCTGATTTACGGCGGTGAGCTTGACGATGCGGTTTCGCGCATGCGCGGCAAAGCGGGCACGGCGATCCAGTTGACGATCTTCCGTCCGGGCCGCGATGAACCGTTCGACGTTGATGTGACGCGCGGCGTCATCGAGCTTGAGCCGGTCACGCACGAACTGATGCCCGGCAATATCGGCCACATCATGGTCAACGAATTTTCCGCCGATGTTGGCGCCGATGTCTACCGCGCATGGCGCACCATGCAGGAAGAGGCGACCGGCCGTATGAGCGGGCTGGTGCTGGATCTGCGCTCCAATCCGGGCGGCAGCCTCGATGAAGCCGTGGCGCTTTCCGATCTGTTCCTTTCCAAGGGCCGCATCGTGTCGCAGCGCGGCCGCGCGCGCGGCGAGACACTGCTTTACGATGCGGAGGAAATCTTCCGCGGCGACATGGCCGAAGGCGTGCCGGTGATCGTCCTGATTGATGCAGGCTCGGCCTCGGCCTCCGAGATCGTGGCGGGAGCGCTGCAGGATCACCGCCGGGCCCTGGTTATGGGTGAGCGCAGCTTTGGCAAGGGCTCGGTGCAGTCGCTGCTCCCGCTGGGCCGCGATGCCGCGCTCAAGCTGACGACGGCGCGCTATTTCACACCGGCGGGCAAGTCGGTTCAGGAAGGCGGGATCATGCCCGATATTCGCGTGCCGCAGCTCTCCGACCCCGATCTGGCGCTGCGTGAGAAGTATCAGACCCGCGAAAGCGATCTGCGTGGTCACCTCGTGAACGAGCTCGGCCTCAAGGATGAAGCGCTTGAAGCGGACAAGATCGACGATCCGCGCTTCCAGCTGACCGCTGAAGAGCTCAAAGAGCAGGGCATTGAGGATTTCCAACTGCACTACGCGCTGGAGACCTTGCGCCGCACGACCAAAAGCTCGGTCGCGCTGCTCGACTAAACCCTCTAGAGGGTTGGGCCATGACGCGGTTGGATCTCGGACGCCTGATGGCGCTCGCTCTTTCGGGCGGTCTCCTGGGCGGGGCTTATATTGCCGAATATGGCTTTGGGCTGCTGCCGTGTGAGATGTGCTGGTGGCAACGCTGGCCGCATTTCGCCGCTCTGGGCCTTGCCGCTCTGGCCTTTGTCGCACCCGGCGCGCGGGTATGGACCGCATTGGCCGGTGTTGCGATCCTCGCCTCCGGGCTCATCGGCGGTTTTCACGCGGGCGTTGAATACAACTGGTGGGAAGGCATCACGGCATGCGCCGTTGTTGATCTGTCGCGCGATGTGCTGGACCCGACGGCCTCGCCCCTGATCCCTTGTGGTGACCCGCCCTGGACACTTTGGGGAATATCGCTTGCCGGGTTCAATTTCCTCTTTTCTTGTCTCGGTGGGATCGTCATTTTGGCCCTCACAGTGGGATCGACAAAGCGAGCAACAGCATGACACGTGACGAAATCCATCGCATGATCCGGGTTGACCAGGCCGGCGAATTTGGTGCCACCCGCATCTATGAAGGCCAGCTCGCGGTCATGGGTGATCGCGGACCGCACTCCGCCGAAATCCGTCACATGGCCGAGGATGAAGAGGTTCACCGCAAGGAGTTTGACGCGCTGATGGCCAAGCGCGGCGTGCGCCCCACCGCGCTCCATCCTTTTTGGTCCGCCGCTGGCTACGCGCTGGGCGCGGGCACGGCTCTGCTTGGCCCGGAAGCGGCGATGGCGTGCACAGCGGCGATCGAAGAAGAGATCGACCGTCACTACACCGATCAGCTCGACAAACTAAAGGATAGCGGCGCGGACCCCGAACTTGCCGACATGATTGAGCGCTTCCGCGAAGAAGAGCGTGAGCATCGCGACGCAGCCTTGGCCAATGACGCGGAGAAAGCTCCAGCCTACCCGCTGCTCGCGGGAGCTATCCGGCTGGGCTGCAAGGTCGCGATCAAGGTGAGCGAGCGGATCTGAGCGGCCGCTCTCAAAGGCTCCAATAGACCTGATCCGGGCCAACAAGAGCCGGGTCGAGAGCGGATTTGACGTCGATTAGCACGCCCTCGGGCTTGAGCCGTGCGAGCAGCGTGTCGGGCGCGCTCACATACGCTTCGTGATCGACAGCCAGAACCAGCGCATCGAGGTCGCGCACGTCCACATCCGGCGAAAGGTCGAGCGTGTATTCATGAAGCGCTTCCTCGGCGCTTGCGAGCGGATCGCTGATCAACGGTTCAACGCCGTATTCGCGAAGCTCCGCAAGGATATCCGGCACTTTGGAATTGCGGATATCCGGCACGTTCGGTTTGAACGTTAGCCCCAGCACCCCCACGCGCGCGCTCGACAAAGACACGCCCCGCGATGCCAGCAGCTTCACCAGCTTTTGTGCAACCGCCTCGCCCATGGAATCGTTGATGCGCCGCCCGGCGAGGATCACTTCGGGCCGGTAGTCGAGCTTCTCAGCCGCTGCGGTGAGGTAGTACGGGTCCACCCCGATACAGTGTCCGCCCACAAGGCCGGGAGTGAAGGGAAGAAAGTTCCACTTCGTCCCCGCCGCCGCCAACACGTCGCAAGTGCGAATACCCATCTTGTCGAAAATCAGAGCAATCTCGTTCATCAGGGCGATGTTGAGGTCGCGCTGCGTGTTCTCGATCACTTTTGCCGCTTCAGCTACCTTGATCGAGGGCGCTTCGTGCAATCCGGCATCGACAATCGCGCCATAAACCGCGCGCATCCGCGCAAGCGACGGCGCGTCCTGCGCCGCGATGATCTTGGTGATTGTCTCAAGCCGGTGGACCTTATCGCCGGGATTGATCCGCTCCGGGCTGTATCCAAGCGTGAAATCGCGACCGCACTTTAGCCCCGAATGCTCTTCGAGCCGCGGGCCGCAAAAGCCCTCGGTCGCGCCGGGATAGACGGTGGACTCAAACACGATGAGCGCGCCTTTGCTCATCCGGGGTCCGATCGTCTCGCAAGCGGAACGCAAAGGCGATAGGTCCGGGCGTCGTTCCTCGGTGATGGGGGTGGGGACGGTCACGATGAAAACGCTGGCGCCTTCGAGAACTTCGGGGTCATCGGAGACAACCAGGCCGCTGGCAACCAGCCGCGCATCGTCGATTTCTTGCGTGTAGTCATGCCCTTCTTGGAGGCTGGCGATCCGGCGGCGCGAGATGTCGAATCCCACGACGCGGCCCGGCTGTTGCCCCAACCGCTCCGCGATAGCCACCGCCACCGGCAAGCCAACATAACCCAGACCGACAATCGCGATCGTTTCCACAATGGGATCGGTGCCCTGGGCAGGGGTATGCGAGGAATTGGGCGAAGCGGTGCGAAACGGGGCATTCATGGCTCGCTCTATGACCGCAAGATACTCAAGATTTCGCTAACCATGCATCGCAAACGGCCTTCACAGGCGGTTCAGCACAGTCCATGTAGTGCTCATCAGACTTGGAAGAGAGTGCGCGCGTTAAAAAATGCGCTCACAAGATTGGATAAAAGCTCATGATTTCAAAAGCCAAACTTCTCATCCCAGCGACAGCTTTTGCCATGGGCGCGGTGTTGGCAAGCTCTTCAGCCTACGCACAAGACAAGGGCGGCGACCGCGTGAACATGGTCATTGCCTACAGCGAAGATGAATGCCCCGAGCAGACCGAGGAAGGCGAGATCGTCGTATGTCAAATCCTGGTCGAAGCTGAGCGCTATCGCATTCCCTCCAATCTGCGCACCAGCGATTCTCCGCAAAATGTCTCTCGCGTCAAAGAAGTCGAGAAGCTGAAATATGTCGGCGATTTTGGTGCGTTCTCATGCAGCCCGGCGGGCGCGGGCGGGTTCACCGGATGCAACCAGAAGTTCATCGAGAGCGCTTACGAAGAGAAATCCGAGGCTGAAACCATTCGCTTTAGCCAGTTGATCGAGGCGCAGCGTCAACAGCGCCTCTCCACCATCGATGCCAACGCCGCCGAAATGCAGGAGCGCGTCGAACAGATTGAGCGCGAATATCTGGAGCGCCTGGAGCGTGAGCGCGACGCACCACTGCCGGGCGAAACCGCGGAGGCCTCCAGCGAAGGTATCGAGCCTTCACCCGATGCCCCGCCGACAGCGCAAACGGCTCCAACCGATCGCGCCCCGCCGCCGCCGGTGGTTGGTCCGACGCTCACGCCTGACGAAGGCGACTGACGAAGTCGACTGGCGCGCGGATTACCGTTCGTAATGGGTGCGATACCACTCAACGAACTGGCGGATTCCTTCCCGGAACGGGGTTTGCGGCGCATAGCCGGTAAGTTCCTTGAGCAAGGTCGCATCGGCCCAGGTGGCGGGGACGTCGCCCTTTTGCATCGGCATGAAGTTCTTGATCGCCTCGCGCCCGCATTCCTCTTCGATAGCGGTGATGAAGTCCATCAGGCGAACCTTGTCCGAATTCCCGATATTGACGACGCGCCAGGGCGCCACGGGTGACAGGCTGTCATAAGGGGCGATCGTGTCGGGCGCCTCAGGCCGCTCCGGCACCGCATCGATCAGCAGGCGGATCCCCCGGACGAGATCGCTCACATAAGTGAAATCCCGGTACATCTCGCCCTGATTGTAGATATCGATCGGCGTGCCTTCGAGGATGCCGCGTGTGAACTTGAACAGCGCCATGTCCGGCCTTCCCCACGGCCCGTAAACCGTGAAAAAGCGGAACATCGTCGTCGGCAGATTCCACAAATGCGCATAAGAGTGCGCCATGGCCTCATTGGCTTTCTTGGTCGCGGCGTAGAGTGTGAGCGGCGTGTCGCATTTCTCACGTTCGTCGAACGGCATGTCGTCGTTGGCGCCATAGACCGAACTGGTGGAGGCCATAAGCAAGTGCTCGACGCTCAGTTCGCGCGCGCATTCCATTACGTTGAAAGTGCCCACAACATTGGCGTCGATATAGGCGCGCGGATTCTCCAGACTGTATCGCACGCCCGCTTGCGCGGCGAGGTGAACGATCACATCGGGTTCGTGCGCCATGGCAAAGGCGTGCAGGCTGTCAAAGTCCTCCAGCATCCCTTCCTGCGCGCGGAAATGCTCGTGCTGCCGGAGCATCTGGTGGCGCCGCTGTTTGAGACGCACGTCGTAATAGTCGATCATCCCGTCATAGCCGACGACCGAAAACCCTTCAGCCAGCAGCAGCTTCGAAAGGTGAAAGCCGATAAATCCAGCGCTTCCGGTGACGAGGACTGTGCGCATAAAAAGTTGCCCCTTACTATCCGGGGCTCACTTAGCACCCATGCCGCCGATCACAGTCCGCACGGTCTTCATGACGATCAGAAGATCGAGCCATAGCGAAATAAATTTAACGTAGTAAAAATCGTAGCGCAGTTTCGCGTCAACGTCCTCGACATCGGTCACATGACCTTGGTTGACTTGCGCCCAACCTGTGATGCCGGGACGGACGATGTGGCGGTAGGAATAGAACGGTAGCTCCCTTTCGTACCAGGCGGACAGCGCCGACGCTTCTGGACGGGGCCCTATGAAGCTCATTTCGCCGTTCAAGACGTTGAAGATTTGCGGCAACTCATCAAGCCGCGTGCGGCGAAGGAACTGCCCGAACCGAGTGATTCGATCATCATCGGTCTTGGTCATCGCATCGGCAAGCTGCGCCTCGTCATCCGCCGCTGCTTCGCGATCACGCATTGTGCGGAACTTGATGATCCGGAACATCTCTCCGCGAAAGCCGACGCGGTCCTGAGTGAAGAATACGGAACCCTTCGAATCCAGTTTGATAATGAGCCCGACGAAACAGAACAGGATCAAACAAAACGGCAGGAGAATGAGCGCGCCGACGACGTCAATGAGACGCTTCAGGGGCGTGTAGGGCACGTTTGGTATCAGCGAGCCCAGATCGTTCTCACTAAGGTGCGTGATGACGACTTGCCCATTCTGCATCTCGGCAACCTGCCGGTAATGATAGACTGGAATCCCCTTCAGCGCGGCTTTCGCAAAGAGACGTTCCCATTCCGGGGCGTGGTCGTGATGCAGATCGGCGATGATCGCTCCGTCCACCCGATCCGCCTCTATCAAGCTTTGCAATTCGACGTGATCGATGGCCGGAACAAAGTTACCCGCTGTGGCGACCTCGTTTGCCCGTCCGCCTTGGACGACGAACTGCAGCCGCTGTGCGCCGCGAGTCGAGACTGTGATCAGATAGCTAACAAGTAGAGTGCTCACCGTGCCGATGCCAAAGAGCGGGATCGAATAGTTCAGGCGCCAAAGCGCCACGATCGCGAGCACTCCGCTAAAGGCCAGGAAGTTAACCGGAAAGACGTAGGAAAGCTGGCGGCTCTTCGCGTACTCTCGCAGCTTTGACAAAGTGTACCACGAAACGAAGACGCCAACGCACAAGACGGCCAGTGTATTCGTCAGAAAGATGGAGTTCGATTCGTTTCCCCGAATCAGAACCCAGAATACATAGGGCGCGCCCAAACCAGCGCTAAGATAGGCAAATAAATGGAAAAATGGATTTGCGACGACTTTCTGCTGTACTCTGGGTGTAAATCCAGCCTTCGGGTTCCACGTTTCCATTTGGCCGTCCTTGATAATCTATTCTTCGCTCGTCGCAGCGCCTGACAAGCTTTACGCAACGGTTTGTAGTCACGCAAGTTTCTCCGAGTAAGCAGGCAAACCCGAAAGCAATCGGCCGCAAAGTGGCGCGGGATTGCCGCAGTCGAGACCGCGAGGCTTTCAAATCTGCTTGCCCATCTGACCACAAGACTATCGCTCGATCTAAGTCGTGTCCCCTTTCGAAGCCTCCAAATTGGACTAAGGTCGGGCCATAGTTAAGACCCGCCTTTCAGCCCCCAAAATGGAGCAACAGAGCGTTGCGTGCGAACACGGCTATGCTACAGCCGCCGTGCCAAGCGGCTCGTTCGAGCCTGGGTCAGCCGAGTTTTCCTGATGAATGAACCCAAAACGTTTCTTGAGCCGCTTGTCGGCCTTGCCCTTGATGAAATCGCCAAAGTCCGAAATCTGCCCTTCGTCCCGCATTCGCTGACAAAGCTACGCAACCTGAAGACGTGCCGAAAACTTACTGGCGCGACAACAGCCGTGGAGATCGGGACCTATAAGGGCGTGACGACCAAGCGCCTCAGCCGCATTTTCGACCATGTCGTCACGGTGGAGATCGACGCCACGCTGCATCAACACGCGGTGGAACGCTTGAAGTCGCACCGTAATGTTCGGCTCATCCATTCAGATGGTGTTGCCGCGCTGCCCGGGATTGCCAAGGAAGTCAGCCGGGCTGTCCTTTTCCTGGATGGTCACTTTAGCGGCGGCGAGACCGGCCAGGGTGACGAGCCTGAGCCGATCCTCAAGGAGCTTGACGCGATCCAGGCCGATCTTGATAGCTTTGTCGCTCTTGTTATTGACGACTTCCGCCTGTTCGGAGTGGACAAGGGGTGGCCCAAAAAGTCTGAAGTCATGGCGAAACTTGAAACCGCGCTGCCCGACAATTGGCGATTGCTGGTGATGAACGACCAGTTCGTCGCCTTGAAAGCGTAGCGGATGTCTCTGGTTCGAAGCGGGCTTCAGCAGATCAGGCGATTGATCGATCGCGCGGGCTATAACGTCTACCCGAAGGCCGATCACTTCGTGTCCGATCAGGTCGACCTTCTCGGCGGGGCCTCGGCTCCTGTCATCTTCGATGTGGGCGCGAACGAAGGGAAGCTTGCGCAGACCTATCGGAAGCATTTCCCGGACGCGCGGATTTTCTGTCTTGAGCCGATCCCGCATTTCGCAGCGCGGCTGCGCGCGAGCCAGCCGAGCGCCGAAGTGATCGAAAGCGCGCTCGCGAGCGAGGACGGCACGGCTTCCTTCTTCGTGAACGCGTTCGAAGACACCAGCTCTTTGCTTCAGTCTGACCTTGGCAGTATGCCGCAATCCTATCGACCCATGATGCAGCCCAAAGACAGCATAAAGGTCAGAACGGCGAAGCTTGACACGCTCATGGGTCAGTTTGGCCTCGATACGATCGGCATTCTGAAAATGGATATTCAGGGCGGGGAATACAACGCGCTGAAAGGTGCCGCGCAGGCGCTTGAGCGCAAGGGCATCGCGATCATCGCGCTCGAAGTGTTTCTGGAGGCCTACTACGCTGATCAGCGCTTGTTTGGGGAGATTGCCTCGCTTCTGGCGCAATATGGCTACCATTTGCACCGGCTCTACAATATCAACTTCAGCGGAACGAGCGGGCGCCCGCAATGGGCCGACGCGATCTTTGTGCCGGATGAAAGCGCGTCTTTCGCGCCGCAATCCCGCTGAGGATCAAGCGCTGCGTACCGGGTCAATGCTGTATCACATTCCCATTCTCAGTCGGCCCGATTTCGGTGTTTTCCGGGCTCCCGGGCCCGGCCTTGGCAACCTGCTTTTCCCGATTGCGCGCGCGCTCATCGGCCGTCATCGCGATGGGGGCACGCTCGTCTTGCCGACTATTCGCCAGATCAAG
>JBCBYM010000003.1:0-54284 GCA_039815865.1 Pseudomonadota bacterium | reverse complement strand
TTTCGCCCTGAGGCCCTGCTGGTCCTGCGTCACCCTGCGGTCCTGCTGGTCCCACATCGCCCTGAGGCCCTGCTGGTCCTGCGTCACCCTGCGGTCCTGCTGGTCCCACATCGCCCTGCGGCCCTGCTGGTCCTGCGTCACCCTGCGGTCCGGCCGGACCAGTATCGCCTGCAGGGCCTTGGGTAAGCTCCGGATTAGGTGGAGCCGCGACGATGAAACCGGCGTGCTGTTGCATTGGCTCACGCGCAATCGACCGTGTGCTTTCTCCTGGGCCTCGCCAGGCGAGCTCTACCGGACGGGCGGGTATGCGCCATCTCAAGATCATTCCGGCCATCAGATAGCGCCCTTCGTCACTCTGATTAGGGCGGTCTCTTCTGTGATATCGACGTTGCCGTTTGCATCCACCATGCGCGCATCGATCCCGTAAAGGCCAGGCTTAAGCGAGGTGGTTTGAGAAGCGGCCAGGCTGATGGTCCAGCCCGCTGGGTTAGCTCCCTCGGCCGAACGATCAGAGACCAACATCGTGACCGCAGTAAACTCGGTGTCGAGCTCGAAATGCGTCCTTTGCTTGCTCGCGCTAAGGTTGGCGGTGATCTGCTGGATATTCGCGATGTCGCCGGCCACGGCATCGAGCGCGAGCGCGATGTCCTCGCCAATGCGAAAGGTTCCAATGATCATGGCCCCACTACCTCCTTCTTGAGCTCGTCAGCATCAAGGCCGGTGTCGATGAAGAACTCGTCCTTCTGCTCGACAAACGCGCCCTTCCTCTCAAAGCTGGCCGCTGTGCTGCCGCCCTCGCGCAGCGTCTTGATCACCGCGTTGGCGTCGAGCTGCGTCTTGGGCACCCGCAGGAATTTCGCCTTGCCTGCCAGGCGCAGGCCCAGCAGCCAGTCGAGGAACTTGGTGCGGTTCATGCCCCGCTTGAACTTGAGCGCAGGCATGCCGAGCCGGATCCCCACAGTGGACGCGCCCAGGGCGCCAGAGCGCTTGCCGCGCGCAACCTCGTCCTTGCCGCCCGCCTCCCACCAGGCCTTGAGCCCGTCGAAGATAGGCTTGGCCTCGGCGTCGATCTCGCGGCGGCGCAGGGCCAGCTGCTCCTTCACCCGCGCGATCGCCTCATCAGCGGCCAGCTCTTCGAGCAAGCGCGTGCGCTCCAGCTCGGTGTATTCGGCGATCATCAGCTCGGCCTCGGCCTTGTTAGCTGGGACGGCGATGGCTTCCTGTTTGCGACGGGACATGGATATCACTCCTGCTTTTGTGGTTTGATCGACGGACGATGAAATCGAAGAAAGCGCGTCATGCCTTCACCGCTCCAACTGCATCGCTCGCAGCGCGTTCGCTGGCGTTGGCGTCCTGCGACACCACAGGAGCCTTCAGGTTCGCCAGAAGCTCGACGATCGGCGTGAAGTCGCCCTTGCCCGCGTCCGCAAACTTGCTTGCCGCTGTGCCGGTCGCAACGGTCCCGGTCGCCGTTGAGGGGACTGTCTCACCAGAGTCGATCACGCAGTTCGCAATGGTGAGATCAGTGTCAAACGTGCTGGTTGAAGTGATGCTGGAGACCGCGCAGTTCAAAATCGCGCTGTACGGATCGGGGTTGTAGTTATTATCGACTTGGAAGATGATTGCTTGATTGGGCAAGCTGCAATGCGCGATCACAACATTGCTATGTGTTCGCGCAAACTGGGATGCATACCCCGTGTATCCAGGATAAAGAGCGCCGTTTTGAGCGGCCACGTTGACAAGGAACATGTCCTCCAGACCCGAAGTGCGCGCGAGGAGGAGCAACTGGCTTTGCATCCCACTCGCTTGCACGTTGTGGAACACGATGTTCTCGCCGTTAGCGTTGTAGGCCATCAGGTCTGAGTGAATGTCGCCCGTTGTGACGAGCTCCAAACCAGCGCTGCAATCGACGTCAGTGAACGCCGTGCCTTTGTAATAGGTCGAGCCATCGGCGGGCGACTTACGGCCCAGCAGATTGGCCCGGCGCGGGTGCGGGTCTCCAGCGGCAGTATCGGCCACGAACGACCAACCAGAGGGCAGCGTGTTGTTCACCCAATCCGCCACATTCTCGACCGTGTAGTTCGTGTCAGCATCCCACGCGGCGCTGGTTCCGCTGATCGCAAACGGTGTGCCCACAGTGCTGCCGCTGACCTTAGCCGTAAGCGTGCGGCTGCTTGCGTTATTTCCGCCCGAGAGCGAGAGAGTGGAGTTTGCCGGGCCAGTGATCGTGCCGGCAAGTTTCTCTTCCCAAAACGGCGTGTTGTTCCAGCCATTTATCGTGTGATCGACAACGCACAACGCTTCGGGAAACACATCACCCGCGCCGCCGATTGTCGTGCCGCCGCGAACCAATTCGGCGCTGCGATAAGGCTGATAACAGCCACGCACATCGCAACCAGTGAACCAAGCGGCCCCCTCAGTGATCGCAGGGGTAAATCGTAGGCCGAGGCGCTGAACGCCGGCAGCGCTGTCGATGAACTTGACCTGATCAAACCAGTGTGTGCGGCCCGGTCTGTTGTCATGCTCAAAGTGGCTGATATTCGCCATGTCGAACGTGATGTTGGAACCACGCGCGTGCATTGGGTGCCGACTGTCGAACTCGCTACCAGGATCGCCGGCGTAGGTCGCAAAACCGATTGTGACCGGCGCCGTTGCCTCAAGCACAACTCGCCCAACCGGGCTTCCCTCGTAGGGCAGGCCGCTCACCTTCAGCCCCTCATACGTCCCGGCCTCAGTGACGAGGACGCGACCAAAGTCGTTGGAGTTTGTGGTGACATAATCCCAGGCGGCCTGGATCGTTTGGTATCGTTGGCCAGTGATCTCCGCCTGCGAAGGTTCGACCGTCACGTCGATCGGATAAAGCGTGTCAACGATGCTGTAGCTGTAAGGCCCGATGACGCGGTTCTGCATCAAACTGTCAGCCGGGATGGCTTCGATGTAGAGGTTAAGCTCGCCGGTCTGCTGAGCTCCCGTGGGCCGCTTGATAGTTACCCAATATCCCAACACCCAATATGTGGTTCCATCCGCGTTGCTGAATTGCCGAAGCGTCGGCTCCAGAACATCGACCGTCGCGCCCTCAAGATGAAAGCGCACGCGGTCAATGCCGCCGATCAGCGTGCCATTGTTGAGCGCCCACGCGCTGACGCCAACGACCAGCTCATCATCAAATTGCTGCCAATCCGGCTCGAGCGGGCGGCAGACCGGTTTGGCCGTGGTGCGCGGCGGATCGCTTGGCGTAGTCGCAAATCCGCTGGCCGCGGTGCCGTCCCAATCCGCGCCGGGCGAAAGCGATAGTGGAGGCGGCGGCACAATTTGGCGGACGACAAGCCGACCGAAAGCTTCCTCGGCGCGCAGCGCGACCGGGTTGCGCAAGGCCGTAAATTCAAAAGCCAGCGCCGCCGCCCGCCCGCGCTGAAACACAGGCCCAGGCTTTCCTGCTATCGCCGCGCGGGCAATTTCGTATTGCGCGTTCTGCCCGGCAGTCTTTGGTGAAGGGCCGCGCACCAACAGCGCCACGATCGGAGCGGCGCGCTCATCCGGTGAAAGCCCGATGCTCAGGTCCAGATTACCGAGTTGATCCGCGTTCGGCGTCTGGACCGCCACATTGCCCAGCGCGGCCGCGTAGGTCTCCGGGCTCAGGTCGTTAAGCTCAAAGCGGACCGTGAGCGTGCGGCTTGGCGTAAAGGCGTGCCCTGGCTGCCCACGGCCGGCCGGAACGACGAGGTTCAAGCTGCCGTCATGCCGAACCGTCACACCGCCGCGCGCCTGGCTGGCATCGCCCTGCGCGCCCAGCCTGGCCCAGCCAACGCCGGGCGCGGCGCCGGGTGCAGGGAATGCCGTATTTACCGGCGCGGTCCAGATCTCGAAAGGCCCGCTGATGATCTCCTCAAATGCCATCTAGTCGTTCCTCATGGCGTTTGGTTGTCCAAGTCATTTTCAATCTGATCGAGACGCGCCTCGATCTCATCGAGGGTTGCCTGGTCGACCGGCACACCGCCATCGCTGAGCGCGCCGGTGGTCGCCGGGCCAAGCACGCGGCGCGGTGTCGGGATGCCATCAACCAGGTAGCGGATCGAAACCTCGTAAGCGGTCTGATCAGCCAGGCCGCTGATCATGATCGCCGTGGTGTCGCGGCCGACATCGGCGTGCCGCGTCCAGGTGCTCGCGCCGCTGAGCCGATAGTCGACGCGGATCACGCTCGCCCGCGAATTGTCGATCGCCCCAGTGATCGAAAGCGCCGGGATCGATCCGGAGGTGCCCGACATCGCCGTTCCGGTCAGCGTCCATGCAGCTGCCCCCGGCGCGCTCAGCGCATCGGGCGCATCCTGCTGTGTGGCCTGAGCGCTGTCAGTTGGCGCGGCGGTGTCGGAGAAGACATCCGCTGCGATCTCACGAAGCTGCAGAGTGTGTTTCCAGCCTTCATCCGATCCCCAGGCCTCAACGCGGAAAACCCTGGAGCCGCCGCTCAGATGCCGGGCGCTCGTCCAGGTCACCCAATCGCCTTCTTCGATCCCGGCAAAGCGCGGCGGCAGCGTCACGGTCGTGCGCGTCCACAGCCTGCCCAGCCTGCGGAAGACTTCGGCCACGCGGCCCGCCTGCTTGATAAAGGGCACCATCGGCAGGCCCACTGTCGCCTCGCGCGGGCCTTTGTCAGCGGTGATGTCCGCCTGCACACGCCGGGGCGGCGCGCCGCGCTGCGTCCAGCGCTGGTCGGGATCGACGAAATTGGCGACGACAGTGTTGACCCAATCCTCGCTCCCGTCGCTCAGAAAGTCGCTGAAGCTCAGTTTCGAGGTCACGATCAGATCGGCGTCGGTGAAACTGGCAACCGAGGATTTCGCCTGGCCCGGATCGATCTCGACGCTGCCTTCGGGCTGGATGATCACGCCGGCACACGATGCCGCGAAATCCTCCTCAACCTGCAGGAAGGTCTCAGCCGCGCTGATCACCGCGCCGATGCGATAACGCGCCTCGCCATCCACCACTTCATCGCACAGATTGGCCCGGGCAAAGACGTTTTCAGGTGGCGCCTCGATCGCGCTCAGCCCGCGCCCGATCAGCAGATGCTCGGGATTGGAAACCTGATCACCGGCGTAGATCCCGCGCACCCAGTTGTAGCGGATGTCGATCAGGTTCTCGGTCCACTCCCACGTTGCAGGATCATCGCGGCGATGGCTGCCCGAACCGCCGACAAGCGAGCCGTCCTTGCGCGCCTGGTAGCAGCGCATCCCGCGCAAGACCCACCGAAAGCGCGGACGCCCGCCCGTCCAGATCGGGTTTTCCTCCTCCACATCGTCAATCTTGTAAGCGGCCACGACATAGCAGACGCCGCGCCCGCGATCGTTTGATGTCCAGTCCGGCCCGTTGGTGGTAAGGTAAGGCAGCGCCGCCTGGTTCCAGTCGCCATCCTTGAAGTAGATTTCCAATTGGCCATTGAACCCGGAAACCGCGCCATCGCTGGAAAACGCGTGGTAGGTGTCATCGACGAAGAAACCCTCCAGCGCATCGCATTTGTGATCGGCCAGGGCGATCACCAGCACTTCCCAGTCCGTCCCGTCATCGCCGCCATGGTTGAACGCATCGACAAGCGAGCCATCGAGCCCGACCCGCCCCACCGCCGCCTGCCGGGGCACTTCGCCCAGCTGCAGCGTTGCCTGGCTCGCCGCCCGATCGCTGCCAAAGCCGGGCCTCGGCGCGATGAGCGAAGCCGCAAGGCCAAGCCCGACAACCAGGAAGGTGGACGAGCTCACGGTAAACGCCAGCGCCGTCCCGCCCAGAAAGGCAACGCCTCCCGTCGCGACGCCCAGCGCGATAAAGCCGGCCGCTGTGACCGCCTTGACGACATCGCTCATGGAGCAGCCCTCCAGGCGATCCGCATGGCACTGCGATCGAGGCGTTCATTCCCGTGCAGCGCAGGGCCGACCAGCGTCTCGCCCTCAACGACCATCAAACGCACGCCAAAATCCGCATCTGGCAGGCCGGCAATATCGCCGCGCTGGGCGAATGCCGGCGTGGTGCGATCGAACCGCGCACCCAGCGCCGCGCGCAGGCCGCCAAGCGAGCGGGCCACCTCAAGCGCCTCAGCCCGATTGCTCCAGCGCGGCAGATCGGCAAGATAATCGATCCCGGTCTGCGCCAACACGCAGGCGAGCGTAAAGCTAACGCAGCAGCGGCCCGTCTCCCAACGGTGAACAAGATTTGAGCGCAGCTCAATCTCGTAGGCCAGGGCAAGATAATCGCGCGCCATCATCGTTCAATCAGATCGCGCCCAGTGCCGCCACCACCACCGCCGCCGCGAGAACCGCCCAGCGCGCTGCCCGCGCGGGCCGGGCGCGGGCCGCCCCAGTAGAGCTTTTTCTCAGCGGCGTAGGCGGTGTTCTTGAAGAAGCCGTCATTGGCATCGAGCAGCCGCTGATCCGCGTCCGATCGCATGCGCGATCCGCGCCGCCCCAGCCCGCGCGCCGCCGTTTCCAGGGTGGCCTCGATCGCCGCGGTACCGCCGATCTCTTCCTCGCGTGGCAGCGTGTCGAGCCGCCCGCGCGCCCAGATATGGTAATCGAGCAGGGTAGTGCGCGCAGCATTAAAAATGAGCCGCCACAAAATTGTTGGCGCGCCCTGGACCTCGCTTGCATCGAGCAGTTCGAGGATCTCCGGCTCAATCCCGGAAAGCCGCAGCGTGATGTTCTGCGCGCTCGATCCCAGCGCGCCGCCGGCAACGCGCACGAGGCCGCGATCGCCGACCGGATCGAAGGTGCGGCCGTCAAACGTGATCGGCCGCAAGCCGCCCCACACGCGGATGACGGGATCGCTGCCGATCTCGACCGCGCCCACGGCGATGGCCTTACCCGATTCCAGCGCGGCGAGCGCTCCTGTGGTGAAGCTCTTCATGGCCGCAGATCCTGCACGCCGATCACTGCGCCACCGGCGATCGTGCCGCCTTCGCCGACCGGGGAGAGCTGGCTTTCTTCAGGCACCAGCTGCATGACGCAGCTTGGCTTGTCGAAATGCGCCACCGCGCCGGACGGCACCAGCGCGGTGTCAAGCGGCGGCTCGGCCGTCACCACCGCCTGGCCGCTGGCATTCGCGGTTGCCGGCAACACTGCGCGCATCATCGTGCGCCGCTCAAACGTGTCCGAAGCCGCGCCGCTCGCGTCCCACTTGAAACCGATGTAATCGCCCACAGCGATGCTGAAGCCAGCGGGCAGGCCACCCAGCGTGACGTTGGCGTTGTCATCGCTGTCGATCGCCTGGCTCCAGCTCGACGCGCTTCCGTCAAACGCTCCGCCGCCCGCGCGCGTCAGATCGGTCATGCCAAACCGATGCGCCAGCGGCAGATCGCGCGCCGTGTCATGGCAGTAAAATCGCCGAATTCGCCCGCGCATCCGGTCAACAAACGCCTGCCACAGATCCGCGCTGTCAGCATCGATGCGGTCAAGCTCCATGCGTGCGCCCCAGACCGGAAAGCCCGCCTGCACGCCGCCCTGCCGCCCGCTCGCCTCAGGCGCGGCGTAATCGACCCGCAGGATCGAAAAGCGCACGCGGGCAATCCCGCTCAGCGTGTCAGGCAGGGGCAGGATCATCGCCGCCCTCTCAGATTGAGGGTGCGGCGCTCATCGGCATCCTGCACCGTGCGAATGATGACGCCGGGCAGATCGCGCTCGACACTGTCGAGCCGCGAGGTAAGCCGCCCGATCGCGGCGGCATCCGCCCCGGTCGCGTCGACCGGCATGTTGATCGTCACGTTCGTGCCGCCGCCTTCGCCCAGCGCCGCGCGCGTGTCGCTGTTGGACACAACGCCAAGGCCAGACGGCCCGGCAAAGGCCAGCTCGGGCCCCTCTTCGCCCACGATCCCGAATGTGCCCGGCTTGATCGTCCCACCGTCCGCGAAAAAGCCGGAGAACAGCGAATTGCCAGCCAGCAGATTAACAGGGCCAGTCCCGCCGCCAAAGATCGCGCCCGCCAGCGGTGCGATGATCGATTGCTGGATCGCGATCCGCAGCAGGTCAGAAATGATCTGGTCCGCGACCGAGGTAAACAGATCGCCCAGCGACTCGACACCGCGCGCGGCGTCAACCAGCCCACCGTTGAGCTCGTCAAGGCCATCAATCGTGATCGCGTCGATCGCCTCGTTGATCTGCGCAGGGGTCTGATTGAGATCGCGCAAATAGCGATCGAGCGTGGTTTCATTGGCGCGGCCCACTTCGGCACGGCGGCCGGGCGCGGTATTGCGCAGCGCATCCAATGCGACCTGGGCGCGCTGCCTTTCCGCATCGTCCGCTGTCTCGCTGGCGATCACCGCTTGCAACCGGCTCGCCAGAAAGCGCTCTTCAGCCTCAAGCAGCGCCAGCGCGAGCGCCTTGCGCTCGGTCTCGGTGTCAGCCAGGCCTAGCTGGATCTGCAGCGCCTCCTGGCTGGCCTCATATTCCTCGCGCGCCAGCGCGTCCGCATCGCGTTCGATCTGCTGCTGCGTCTGGCGCTCAATCACCGCCAGCTCGGCATCCGCCAGGCGCGTTGTCGCAGCGGCGAGCTCGGCTTTCTGGGCCTCGCTGTAATCTTCGTTCGCAGCAATCTCATCAAGCGCGGCGCGGCGTGACCATTCGACCTGCCGCGCCTCCATCTCCGCGCGGTCCTCAGCGTTGGTCGCCACCGACGCGCGCGCAGACAGAATGCGCTGGGTGATGGAGCGCAGCTCATCCTCGTAATCTGCGTCGATCTCCTCGGCGCTGGGTCCGGCCTTTGGCTTTCTCCCCGCGCGTTCGCGACCGGGCCTGAGGAAGCCATCAAGCGCCTCTTGATCGCCGTTTAGAGCCGCCTCAACCTGCTCCAAACGAGCCAGGTTCTGCTGCTCCACAGCGATCGTCGACACTCTCTGGACGATTGACGCGGCATCGGCTTCACTCAGGTCGCCTGCGGCCAGCGCCGCCTCGGTGCGCTTCACAATCTCTTGCGCGGTGAAACCATCGCTCATCAAAGCCTCAACAGCCATGCCCGACATACCCGATCGGGCCTCGGACAGCCGCTCATTGGCCTGCGCCTTGGCGAGCATCGTCTGCGCCTGGGCCAAGGCCATCGCCGCGCCGGTCTGGTCCTTGATCTTGCCGGTCGTCAGGTCAAAAACGCCGCCCAAAATGCGCTGCGCATCGGCGGTGTTGTCGCTCGCCAGCTCGACCGCTTCAAGCCCCGCCTCGGCCTCAAACAAACGCCCGATATAAGGCGCAAGAACCACCGTCGCCGCTGTCAGCGCGATGCCCCACGGCCCGCCCAGGAACGCGGCCAGGCGGCTTGTACCCCCGGTCGCCATCTGCACGGCCTGCGTCACCTGCCCGATCTGCGAGGCGAAGATCTGCGTCGGCCGCGCGCCGAGCGCGTACATCGTGGCGACATCGTTGATCTGGAAGCTCAGCTGCTGCAGCCCGGCGCGCTGCGCGCCAGTCGAAACCACGTTCTCGCGCCCGCGCTGTCTCGTCCGGACCAGCGCTGCGCCCAGCTGATCAGCGCTCTTTCCGGTCTGCTGCATCTCCTTGCCCAGCCTACCAGAGCTGGTTGAGGTCTTGTCCATCGTGGTGCCAAGCTGCTCGCTCGCGCCTTTGGCCCGGTTCACATCGGTGTAGAATGTGCCGTCATCGGTGCGGATCTGGAGGAGCGCGGCGCCAAGCGATTCAGCCATCGGATTGCCCCACGTCTGAGGTGGCTTCGCTGCTTGAGGCGTTTCTTGTCTCGCCTACCGGTTCAGCCTCCGGCTGTGCTTCGCAACCGCTGCTTGAGGCGGGGCCTCTCACCCCAATTCCCATCGCTGCCACCGCGCTCGCGTCCGCCGCCTTTGCCCGGCGACCCTGCGGCCCTGCGGCGCGCTCCTGCAACTCCAGCAGGCGTGACCGCGCATCGTCACGATCCATCAACCCGCTGCCGAGCTGAAGATCGGCAATGCGGGCCAATCGCTCCTGGGCCTCGATGGCGGGCATCATGCGCGTCAGGCTCCGAACCACCACAGCCGGAGTTTCCTCCAGAAGCTCGCGCGCGCTGCGTGAGTAGAACCGGGCAAGCCGAGGGATGAGCTCGCCCCAATCGCCCCCATCGGATGCCCCAGCGCCTGCTCCATCTGGGGCGTCGTCCCCGCTGCCCTGTGCATCGCGCCTGCCACGTCCATCGCGGATCGCAGCAGGCGCGCTGTAAAAACCTCAGTGATCGCCAGCCTTTGCTTCCCGCTCAGCTTCGAAAAGGTCTCATCGTCGATTTCGACCAGGACAGCGCGCGCGGCCGTATCGACCAGCGCGTCCAGCTCATCCTCGGCCTTCTTGCCGCTTTGCTGGTGCAGTTCGCGGATGCGCTCGCCCCAGCGGATGAAGCGGTGGTTCTGGATGACGCTTAGCTCGTCCGGGCTGAAAGTGTCGAAGCGCTTTCCATCGATGACGATAAACGGGCGCTTGATCAGCGTGTCGAGGTCGAGCAGCGGCTCGGCGGTGGGTTTGGCCATGGCGGCTCTCCGGCTTCAGGAACTCAAGGCAGCGGGGGCAGCGCGCCCCCGCACAGCGGCGTCACGAAAGCGCGACAGCGGTGCCGTATTGGAGATACCCAAACCGCTCGCTCGCACTCGAAGCCGCAGGATCGTGCAGCGCCTCAAGGCTGAGCGCGAGCCGCGCTGGCTGACCACGGCGAAAGACCGGCTGCGCATTCGCAGAGTTGAACACACGCGGGACGCAATATTGCAGCGGCAGCGTTTCGACCTCGGGCGAAATGCCGCGCGCGACCAGCGCAAACTCACTAGCCGCATGCTTGCCCGCATTGCGGCTTAGCCCGGCGCGCTTAAAGCCCATCGTGCCCGAACCAGCGGCCGTGGTGGCCACCGTATTATCGTTCAGCGCACGGGCATATTCTTCCAGCGTGATGTCAACGAGGGTGAGGCGCAGCATGAAGTCTTCGGTGTCGAGAAGAGCCTTCACCGACCCCGCCGCGCCCGCCGTGCGCACCTTGTTGAAACTGGCATCGTGCATCACTTCGACGCCTTCTTCGCTGTAACTGGCATCGCCGTTCGTGCCGAGCAGCGCCCAATCGCCGCTGGGCGCGGCGTCCATCGTGGGGAAAGTGGTGCCGACCGGGGCGATGTAGACCGAAAGCGGCCCTGCGACGATTTCTTCGAAAGCCATTTTAGCGTCTCCTTAGGCTGAAATGTGGATGAGGCCGTGCATGGCCTGAAAGGACTGAAAGTGGCGCGGCCATTCGGTGCCCGGCTCAACGCCCTGGCTGCGGCCGCCCGCGCTGTTGACCCAGAAGATCCGGCAGCCAGCCCAGGTGCCGTTCTCCAGCGCGCGCAGCTCAAAACCTGCGGTGGCGAGCGTGCGCCCGGCTTCGAGCGGTGTTTCGCCAAATGCGAACAGATCGAAACGCTGGGTGTCGTATCGAAGCTTGCTCTCACCGGTCAGCGAAACGCCGCCGCTCAGCCTCACCAAGAGCGCCTTGCGCGGCATGTTCTGCGTCTCATTGGGATGCAATTCACCGGCGAAGACGCGCGTCCCCACAAGGGCGCTCACGCTGGCCTGCGCCTTGAGATAGGCGACCAGGCCCGCTTCGAGATCAGCCGGGACGCTCATGCGCGGCTCCCGCCCTGGGCCTCAAAGGCCTTGCGGATGTTCAAAGGCAAATCCGGGTAGTGCACATCGGCGGCCGGGCGCAGGTAAGGCTGCTTTCGGATGGTGACGGATTTGACGATCCGGTAGGAGCCGTCTGGCAGTTGGAATTTGAGCGCCTGTTTGTTCTTGGGTCTGATCACGCCGCCCAGCTCGTGAATGCGGGCATACTTGACATCTTTCGATCCCCAGACACCGGAAACACCCTCGCCCTCGACATGCGCGTATTCGGCAATGTCGATCGATCCCTCAAGAACGCCGCTCTGGTTCTTCCAGGTGTGGTTCACCTTGGCGTGAACGACGCAGTCAGCCATCGTCGCATTGACGCCCGCGATCTGAGCCTTGCGCATCTTGGCGGTCAGCGCATCGCCATTCCAGGTGAGTGATTGCGACATCAGCGGCGCTCTTCGACAATCAGCATTTCGGGCGCCGGGCCGACCATTACCATCATTGGCGGGGGCACTGTTCCGAGGAGCCGGACATGCACGCTGGCCCCGGCGTTGAGCGCGTCAAGCTCTGCAGGCGTCGGCTTCCACGCCGTCACCATCGCCGGGGTCTGCGGCCCGTTGACGGAACATTCGACCAGCTCGTCGCGGATCGCCAGGCCAAGGTAGCCCTGGCTTCGCCCAACGATGCGCGTTGCGCCCTCGATCACACCGACCTCCATCAGGCGATCCTCTGCAGCGCGGCTTCGATGTGAGTGTGCTTGAACTGGGGTTTGCCTTCGATCTTGAGGCGGCCGGGAATGATCACCGTGCCTTCGCGATCGGAAACCGCCGTGATCACATCACCGGCAGCAATATCGGCGCCCTTGGCGAACATAGCGCGCATGTCCTCGATCATCGCGGTCTTGGCCCCGTCCACCCGCTCGCGCGAGGTGTTCGACCAGACAAAGCACGGCAGCGCTTGGTGCAGCAGCGTGAAGACGGGCGCGACCGGTCCGCCATGAGCGTTCAATCCGGTCGCGGTGTTGCGCTCAACCCGCGCGCGCATGGTAAGCCGCCCGGCGATCATGCCATCCGCTTTCTGGGGTGCCGTCTCCGGGTCCGCTTGCTGACGTGAGCGAGGTTACGATGACGCTTAGGATGCCGTTGCACCCCTTTGCTGCGCTGGTTTCTGGAGCTGCTAGGCTTGAGTTTCTGGCGGCGGCGCACAGGACGCGGATCAAGCGCGTAAGCGGATTGCCCCAGCGTTTGCTGCGAAAGGTTGACGCTCGGCATTGAGGCCATCATCGCCGCTGCGAGCATTCCGAAGACTGAGTGCCTCCTCACGCCATCACCATCCCGCGCCGGTCGCCCAGCGTCTTCAGGATCGCCTCGCGGTCGGTCGCCATGTCGCCTGACAGCGTGAACGAATAATCGCCCGCCTTTTCGCTGCGAAGCCCGCCGCGATAGCTCAGATCGAGCTGAATGAGCTTGATCGTCACTTCCTCGCGCTGGGCCGCGTTGCCGATCGGCGTGTAGGTGACATCCACAATCGGCGCCCAGAACTCGCGCGGGTTCGTGCCGCCCAGAAGGCGCTGCAGCGTGCGCCCGCCATGCAGGACGCGGAAATCATCCGCCGCCAGCGTGGTCTCATCCGAGGCCAGCCCCGAATTGCCGGGACAGCGCTCGGTGATCGTGATCGACTGGGCGGTGTCGGCCGGCAGCACCAGGCGCAGCGTGCGAAGAAAGCGCGACCCGGGATTGTCGAGATCCCCGATCGTCGCCGTCATCTCGCTGATCGAGCCAAAGCGCGCGTCCAGCTCAGCCGCGATCGCATCGATCATCGCCTGCAGCTCGCTATCGGAAAGATCGCTTCCCGTGCGGTCTTTGACCCGGTCAATCAACGCCATCAGGCCGCTTCCTGCGTTGTGGCAGAATCGCCGCTGACCAGGGTGAGCTTGCCAGTGCCCTCATCGCGCCGATTGACTTCGCGAACCAGAATGTCCCGCCCGTCAAACACCGCGAACTCCATTTCCGAATGCGGCGGCACCGCTCCGAAATCGAGCATCGTCTTGCGATCGAGCGGCATGCCTTCAATCATCGTGAAGGCGAAAACCTCAGCCGCGCGATCGCCGGTGGTGACGGTGACGCAAAGGCTCACTTCCCGTCCTCCTCCACGGCGACCGGCTCGCGCTTGGTCGCGGCTTTGACCGCCCACATCGCGGCCTCTTCAATCTTGGTCTGGGCCAGAGCCTTGAGCCTGCCGACCTCGGCATCATGCGTGCGGATCAGCCGCTCGCTCCCGGCAGCCGGCTCAATCAGGTCGATCAGGTCGATCAGCATGGCAGCCCGCGCCTTGATCTCGTTCACAATCTCCGATGCCGAAGGATTGAAATCGGTGCCGACGCGATATTCGCCCTTGCTCTGCACCTTGCTCACGCTGCACCGCCCTCGGCTTTATCGGCCGGGGCCTTGCCACCCTTATCCTCAGCGGGCGCCTGTTCCTTGTTGGCAGGCGCGGGCTTCGACTTGCTGGCCGGAGCCTTCCTGGTCGGAGCCTTCTTGGTCGGAGCCTTCTTGGCTGGCAGCTTGCCATCGACCAGGCCGAACATTCCGCAGGCGCTCTCCGGGATCGTGGTGCCGGGCGTGGCGTAAAGCGTCGCCGCCGCCTTGTCGCCGTCCGCCACAAGCTTTTGCTTGTCAGCCGTGAGGTAAAGCCGCTGGGCGGCAATCTGGTCTTTGGACATCGGGTCTTCCTTCAGCTTGCGTGAGGCGGGCCAGAGCGGGCCTGCGAGGCCTGCGAGGCCAGCGGTCACTGGGTTTCGTAGAGATCGACAATCACCGCCGTGCCATCGAGCGCGCTGTTGAGCGTCACCGTGTTGGCGGCGAGCGCGGTGGTGGAAACCGCGACGCTCGGCCGGGTCGCTTCGCGCGCGCCGTCAAGAAACGCGGCGATCACCGTGTCACGGCTGAGGTAATCGGGCAGGCCGATCTTGGCGCCCAGGCCAATCCGCACACGCTCGGTGTCGGCGGTATCGTAAGCCGGCAGCGTCACGCTGGTGATGCTGGCAAAGGCCAGATTGCCCGCAACCACGTTCGCCGCGTTGAGCGCGATCGTCTCAGTGATCGTGTGGCCATCGATGTTGGTGCCCGCGATCACCACGTTGCCGGTGACGTTGCTGTCATTGCCCTTGACCGTGATGTTGCGCGCGACATCGGGCTGGCCGTCCAGCGCGGCGGCCAGCACCACCGTGGTGTCCGCCTGGGCAAGCGCGTTGTCTGTGAGGATGTCGGCATCAGCGCCCAGTGCGATAACGCCGGGGCTGAACGTGCGGACACGGACTTGGGAATACTGCATGGCTGTGTCTCCGTTGAGGCTTTTGGAAACGCCCGATCGCAATGGGATGAAGAGGCGCTTTCAAAAGCCGGGGGCGATTGTGGGATCGACAATCGCCCCCGGTTCAAGACCCCGGCGCCAGAAGGGAAACGGACGCCGGGAGGGGCCTTAAGGCGCGGTCAGCGTGTTCTCGCAGAAGGCGGACGGGCGATAGACCGGCAGCGCAGCGCGCATGTCAGCGCGGATGGTGCGCTTGCCCTCGGCGAACTGCTTGTCGATATAGCCGACCTGGATGTCGATGCCGCGCCGCTCAACCAGCTCGATGTAGGAAGGCATGAACGATCCGGTCATGCCTTTGCCCACGCCCTGCGCTTCAACCTCGACCACCGGCAGACCCCACAGGCGGGTCGGGCCAGCTTCGGTCGGGCTACCGTAAATGTAGACGCCGTCGCTGGTTTTGAGCAGGCGGATGCCCTGGAAGTCGGTGGGGTGGATCATGTGGTGCGTCGCCATGGCGCGGCCTTCAAGCCGGACCTTAACCATCGATTTGTAGAACACGTCGATCACATTATCATCGGCGGTGCGCGCCAGCGTGAGGGTGCCGGTCGTGTTGAACAGGCCGCGCAGATTGGGCGCGCTGCCATCGCCGACCGCGCATTGCGTGTCGAGCCGCTGACGCAGGCCAAAGGGCAGGCGATTGTTGATGTAGCCCTCAACCATGGCAACATCTTCAAGCTGCTCGTCGGTCACCGGCAGGCTGTCGGTGATCTTGCGCACCGGCGAAGTGCGCTCGGTGAAGGCGAACTCGCTTTCGGCGAACTGCGCGCCTTCAGCCCGCTCAGCCGCCCCGTGCGTGCGGGTGGTCTCTTCCATGTAGGTGACCGAAGGCATGCCGGTGCGGCTGACCGGCAAAATGTCGAGCAGCTGGATCGGGCGGGTTGGCGCCTCGACAAAGCCCGGCATGCGGATGCTTTCCGGCTCAAAACCCGTCGAAGTGCTCATCAGCGCCTTGGCGCCGATCGAGTCGAACCCGGCCGCCTTGGCGAGGAAGTCCGACGCCAGTGCCTCTTTGAATTGATGCTCGTAGGGGGCGGCGCGCCCGCTACCGAGCCACGCCTTGAAGCCTTTCGCCTCGATCACCTGCCCACCCAGCGATTTGAACTGGCCGCGATTGGCAGGGCCACCCTTGGCACCGCTGTCGCCGCTCGCGCCGGGATGAACGAAGCGGCCCGCCGGTTCGTTTTCGCGCGCCTTGATCTCATCGGCGATCTGGTTGATGTCGCGCAGCGCTTCGATGTGCTCACCCAGCTCATTGATCTCAGCATTCTTCTGCTGCAGGTGGTCGCGAAAGCCAGTGCCGCTCTTCGCGCCGTCGGGCAGGTCAGGGACGAGTTTGGGATTGTAGGTGCCGTCGGCTTGCTTGGCCTTCTCGTAGATCGTGCTGAGCTCGGCATTGCGGGCGGCCATCTTTTCCTCTGCCTGGGACAGAGTGAGGGTGCTGATATCGGACATTGTGTTGGTCTCCGTGATAAACTCGAAGACCGTATTGGAGCGCTGCGCCGATCACCGCGCCCCGGAACGCGTTCCTGCTGTGCAGATCCGGCGATGTGGGAAGATGCATCCGAACTAGAGCGATTGTCTTGATCTGGCAAACCCGATCGGCAACATCGCTTTGCCATGCTCACCGCCGCAGCCGCCGCCATCGCCTTCGCAATTTGTCCGCCGCCACCAGCGCGCCGCGAAACTTGCGTGCATGATGGCGACACCATCTGGATTGGGCGCGAGAAGATCCGGCTGCTCAGCATCCAGGCGCCCGAGCTGGACGCACCCGATGCCGCCACGCGCGATCGCGCACGCCTGGCACGCGATCGCCTGGTGGAGCTGCTGCAGATCGGGATCGTCAGGATTGAGCGGGATGGCGCCGATTGCTTCGGGCGCACGCTGGCCCGGATCGAAACGCCTTCAGGCGACGTGGCTGAGCGGCTGATCGCGGAAGGTTTGGCGCAGCGATATCGCGGGCCCGTTCATCCTTGCGGGCGCAGCGCAAATGAAAACCGGCCCTAAGGCTCGGATCAAACGCGTCTCAGGGCCAATTTAAGAGGGTCTAAGAGGCGGGTCGCCGGATTTTTGGCTACCCAACTAGCCAGAAGGCCATTCTCGGCCTTCTGTGGCGCTCTCAGCGGAAGCGCCGCTGAGCCTCCCGGATGGCATCGCCCGCGAGGAAGCTGGTGTGCAGCTGCTCGATCTCGGCCGCGGCCTTCGCCTCGTCCGCATCGTCGCGATTGGCCAGCACCAGCGCCGCGCCCAGGCTGGCGTGAATGTCCTTCAGCTGCTTGAGGCCCGTCGCCGAAAGCTTGGTCGGATCGGCTTCGAGCACTGCGGCCATCGTGCCCAGCTGCTCGGTCAGCGCCTTGAACTCGCCCTGCTTGAGCGCCGCTTTCAGTGTCTTCATGTCAAGCGTCTGCGTCCCACGGCCTGCGCCGCGTACAACCGCTGAAACCTCATGCACGTCAAGCCGCTTGAGCACTCGCACACGGTCTTCGCCGGAATTGATGCGGTACGTCGCTTCAACCGCGTCAAAGCCGTAACTCCATTCCTGCACCGCCTTGCCGTGGGCTAGATCGAACTTCAGGGTCGAATGCCACTCCTTGCCAATCTGCGTGTCGAGATTGAGGTGCAGTTCGGCGTAGGCGGCATCGCCCTGTTCGAACACGCGCGCCTTGCCAAACGGCATTCTCCAGCGATCATGCGCTGTCAGCAGCGGGCACCACTGATCGCCCTTCCACGCGAACGCGCCCTTTTCGTAGGTGTCGTTATCGTGATCGATCTCGGAAAGCTTCGCAATCAGGGCAAGGCCTTTGCCGCTATCAGCCATCTCGGTGACGGTCAGGTTCTTGGTCTGCATCTCGGTGTCCTTCTCAAAGTTCGTTATGGGGGGCAAAGCTCAGCGTGCAGTTCGGGCGCATGTTGGTCGCCATCGTCATCGCCGCCTCGCTCGATACGATCCAGCCATTGCGCGCGATGTGGCTGGGCTCCGAACGCCCCGGCCCAAGGCGGCCGTCAAACACCAGGAACTTGGAAAAGCCATTGGCCGTCCCCGCCCGGATGGTCGACACGTTCTGCGCGTGCTTGGTCTCGGTTCGCGCGATCACCCGCGCCCTGGTCGTAGCGTTGCCCCACGGCCCGCCTTCGACCTGGTTGGCGATGCGATTGGCAAGCGCGGTGACGCCTTCCCCTTCGGCCCGGCCTTCCGCCAGCGCATCGAAGATTGCAGCGCGGGTCTGGTCATCCAGATCGATCAAGCCGGTGCGCGTGCCGCCATCGGCAAGGATCTCGCGCATCACCGGATCGGGCAGGTTCGTGCCATAACCCGATTCCCCGATCGCCTCAGCCACGTCAGTCGCCACCTGCAGATATTGCTGCTGGTAGTTCGCGGAAAGCTGCTGGTCCCAGGCTTCGAGGTTGAGCAGATCGATGACCTTCTGGACCAGCTCAGCGTCCGGAGCCTTGGTCTCGATCAGCTGGCCGCTCTTTTCGCCATTGGCGCGCAGAACTGTTTCGGCAGCCCTGGCGGCTTCATCGCCCCAGCCCTGGAACACCGGCGTGATGCGGCCCTCAAACGCGCCGCGAAGGCCTTTTTCCGCCCGCTCAAGCCGGATGATGAGACCGCTACCGCGCACCACTTCGTCTTCGGTGGCGGGGCGGGCATCGGCCGGCAGGAAATCGTCGCCATGCTTTTGCTCAAAGGCGATGCGCCCAGGTTTTTTGGCATCCTTTCTTGCAGCCGGAGCAGGCAGCGCCTTGACATCGTCTTCCTCTTCCTCGTCCAACGGCGGGTCGCCATCTTGGATCACGTTCGCGCCACCCTCGATCACCCCGGCTTCCATCGCCTGGCCTTCAGGCACGGTCATCTGAGTGAACGGGCGAACGTAGAAGCGGTGGCTGTCATCAGCGTCTCGCCCGGTTTCTTTGCGATATTCGAACAGCGTGATCGCGCCCGCCTGATACTCCTTGAGCTTGCGCGCCGACTTTTTGGCCTCATCCTCCTGCAGGGCGGGGACTTCCTCTGTGTTCCAATAGAGCTTGAGCTTGCGCCTGCTCTCTTGACCCCGCTGGAAATCGGGCAGCAGGCCGCGCTGCAGCTCATCGACGAGCTGGCGGCCCAGCGGCAGCACTCCGTTGTGCCAGGCAAGCTTGCGCAGCTCCTCCATCGTCGCGCCGACCTTGGTCTGCTGCAGGCCAGCACCAAACCCGACAACGGCCGCCGGAATGCCGATCGAGGCGCACACGCGCTCCTCGGCCCGGTCTGAGCCGTGGCGCAAATTCATCTGCTCGGGGTTAAAGCCAAAGCTCTCGACCCGCGTGTCCGCTCCCATCACCAGCGGCCCGCCGCGATTGTCGCCGCCAAAGGCTTGGCCGAACCACGCCTTGGTCGATTCGACATCGTCGCTCACTGGCATCGAGCTGCCGCGCGGGCTGATCACCACGCCAGGCACGCCCATATTGCGCAGCAGGCTGGCGATGAAGTTGGAGCTTTCCAGATCGGTGAAGATCTCGCGGATCACGCCCTGGATCGGCGAAAGCCCCTTGATCAGGTTGCGCGGGTTGATGCCGTGGCGAAAATGGACAACGTCATCCGGGCTTAGCACCATGCGGCCCTGGCCCGTGCCCGGCGTGTATTCGTAATGCGAGATGAAGGCGCTGCCATCAAGGCCAGCCTTGGGCTCAATCATCCACCACGGCACCCACCACAGCTCGACCGGTTTGCCCATCGCGTTGCGCACCTTGATCCAGTAGGCGTTGCCATCGAGGATGAACGACAGCACCGTTGCGCCCCACAAGGCGATATCGCCATAGAACGTGTTGGGCTTCTGGATCAGCGCCAGCATTTCGTGCTCGTCCAGGTCCTCGATCGAGCCGTCCGGCATCGTCTCGCGCAGCGCCAGTGTGGCTTCGGGCAGCGCCCGCTGCATCCAGAAGACCGGCGCCAGCAGGACCGAGGCGTCCAGCCCGTCGCCGATCTCTTTCTGGTAATCGAACCGCGTGCGGCGCAGCATCCGGTCAAACTGGATCACCTGGCCCGGATGGCGCATGGCGCGCACCGCGCTCATGATCTGGCCCAGCCCAGCGGCGAGCGCCTTGGTGAGGAAATTGCCCTGGCTCATGCCGGTATCCACCTTTCATAGAGATCAAGAACGGCGCGGCTCGAAGAGATCGGCGCCGTCATCGGCCGCCATTGCGGCGCGTGCTGATCGCTCGCCGCGTGGACCGCCAGCGCCAGCGCCCAGAACCGGTCGGCGTGGCCATCGCTGGTGCGCTCGGCGGTGAAGCGGATATTGCCTGAAAGCGTGGTCTGCTTGGTCACGCTGCGCAGATCGGCGCGCACTTTGGGATCGTAGGGGATGCGCAGTTTGCGATCCTCCATCGCGCCGCGCACCGGATAGGCCAGCGCTTCCTTGCTCTGCGCGGTGAAGTTGACATTTTCGTAAGCGTATTTCCCGAAACGCCGCTGCGCATCATCGCCCCAGCCAATGCCGAGCCCGGTGTAATCCTGCGCCACGCGGCCCCCGCTGGCGATCACGCGCTCGACGATCGGCCAGATCACCTTCTCCTGATCGGGCTTGGCCATGTTCTGCAGCGTGATGATGCCGCGCGTGTACAGCACATCGCCCAGCTTCTCGATCAGCCAGACCACGGTAAGGTCTTTCTTGCGCCCGATATCAATCCCGGCGAACAGCGTGCCTCCCTCGGTCTTTTCCCAGTTCGCCTCGGGCGGGTATTCGGCGGCTGCGATCAGCGCGTATTCGAGGAAGGCCGCGTCATCATCGGCCGGGCGGCACATGAATTCCTGCTGGAAACTTTCCTCATCCGCCGCGCCCGATTTGACGAAATCGAAATAGGCCGCCTCGTCCATCGCCATGCGCTCGTCATCATCGGGCAGGCTCTGCTGCAGCTTGAACAGGAAGCCCTGGTCAAGCGCGTTCTGCAGCGTGACGGTGTGCAGGCTGATCCCCTTCGGATTGCCCTGCTCGCGGATCTCGCGGACCAGCTGGTTGAAGAAATTGTGGCTGCCCCGGTGGGTGGAGATGATCTCCATCGATCCGCCCCAGGTGATGCCGGGATAGGCGATCGTCCACAGCTTGCGCGGATCGGGGTGCAGCGCGAATTCATCAAGCACGCGCCCGCCGCGCTTACCCGCCTGCGCGTTTGGGTTAGACGACATCGAATTGATCCGCTTGCCGTTGTCGAACCGTAAGACGTAGGCGGTCTGGCGCGCGGAAGCCTCCAGCACCTGTTCGCCCAGATCGGCAGCGGCGATCTGCATGTTGCCCGCCCACAGCTTGCAATCCTCAAGGAACAGCTGCGCCTGGATATCATCGCGCGAGCTGACCCACTGATCGTGCCGCGCGGTCGAAAGCGCGGTGCGCGCGACGCAGGCGTAAGCGCTCGCCCAGGAAAGGCCGATCTGGCGGCTCTTTTCGATCAGCTTAAGGCGCGATTCGTCGGCGATCCACGCACTCTGGTAGGGCAGGAAAATGGCCTTCGGGTTCTCAGGCAAGCATTTGGCATTGCCGCGCCGCTTCATGCCGCGATCCCCAGCGCGGTGTGGATCACGCGCATCGCTTCAGGGGAAACGCCCTTGGCCTCGCCCAGTTCGCCCACCTTCTTCGCCGCTTCGGTCAGCTTCGCCTGCACTTCGCGCTCCAGCCGCTCGCGATATTCGCTGCTCTTGGCTTGCGCCTGCACGGCGGTCGAGACCGCGCGGCTGAGCTCCATCAGGCCCTTGGCGTTGAGATCGCCTTCCTCCAGCAGTTCAAACGCTGAGGCCTTGATCAGCTCGGCCACCGCGATGGTGACCTCTTCGGGCATCTTGGGATCAAGCGAGCGCACCAGCTCCGCGCCAATCCTCTGCGCTTCATCGAGCTTGCGGAAGATCAGCGCCTTGCGCACCGAATGGCGATTGAACGCGGATCGGCTGATCGGCGTGATCGGCGGGTCGAGATCGTGCTCGGCGTTGAGATCGAGCAGCCGCTCATTGAATTCCACCAGGATCGCGTTGGCCGGCAGGCTTCGCGCGCGCAGCTGTTCATTGGCCCACAGGATCGCCCCCTCGGCCACATCCGGCAGCAGGTCGATCGAGGAAAGCCGCCCGCGTCCTTTTCGCTCAGCCACCCTCATTCAACATCCCGAGGCTTCATGACGCCCGCCAGCAGGCTGCGCTCTTCGATGTGATCGCGCCCAGGCTGCTCGATCCGCGCGATCACAACGCCGCCTGTTGAGGCGATCGAGACCGCGCCCAGCGCCTCCAGCTTGCGCAGCTGCGTCTCGATCCAGTCACGATCGCGGCGAT
This sequence comes from Pseudomonadota bacterium, assembly GCA_039815865.1. Taxonomy (GTDB): domain Bacteria; phylum Pseudomonadota; class Alphaproteobacteria; order Sphingomonadales; family Sphingomonadaceae; genus Erythrobacter. The sequence continues at coordinate 32,048 of JBCBYM010000003.1, read as the reverse complement.
AGCCAAAGGCATCCAGCACGCGCTTGAGCGCCACGATTGAGAGCTGGCGATCGGCCTGCTCCTCCAGCTGCTGCAGGATACGCAAACGCATCTCCTGGGCGATCGCCTCGGCGAGGGATTGCTTGAAGCTCATGACACCACCGCCCAAACGGTCAGTATCGAGACACCCCAAACCAAATTGATGATGTAAAATTCATCGGCAGTGATCTTCCAGCCTCGCAACAGCTTTCCAGAAGCGACAAAGTGCGCGGCAACGTCATTGCAAAGAACAGCGACAGCGATGAGGCTAAGGCCCACGATCATATTCACTTTTCCATCCCCTTCGGCACAATCACCTGCATGATCCGGTCAAGCTGCGCGGCGGCGTGGCCCACGCTGGTGCGGGTTGCAGACACTTCGGAGGCAAGATCGCTGACCTTGTCGCTCATCGCGCGCTGATGCGATCGCATGTCCGGCAGCACAGCGGCGATTTGCTCGATCACCACTTGATTGGCGCGAGCGGCACGAATCGCTTCCTCGACATCGGCTTTGGAGGCCTTGCCATCCAGCTCATCATCCAAGTTCTTGACGTCCCGCTCGATTTCTCCAACGCGGTGATTGAGCGTGTGCAGCTGCGCGCCAAGGCCAGGCTGGGCGCTCAGAGCCTCATCCGCCGCGTCCCGGTGCGCCTGTTCGCGCAGCGTGCGTTGGTGGCCGTAAAGCCACGCCCAAACCAGCGCGATGCAGCCAATGGCAAGCGCAGCGTATTTCAGGACGGTAGGATCGCCGGTCACTTCGCAACTCCAGAATTATTGGCAGAATTGCCGCCAGAAGGATTGGCCCCGATCCGGCCCGCCAGCGTGCGCAGCACCGTCCCCAGAAGCTCGATAATCAGCGCCGAAGTCGCAAAGCCGCCCACGCCAAACGCCACGCTCAGCATCAGCACCAGAACCCACGGAAACTCGAAATAGAGGATCACCGCGCCCGAAAACGCAGCCAGCGCGGGCAGCAGCATCAGATCGATGCCGATCATCTGCGCCGCGCGGCCCAGCGTGACCTCGCTCTGCGCCTCCAGCTCGGCGGCACGCCGCGCAAGGCTGCCCAGGAACACGCCCAGCGCCGCCAGAGCGAAAGTGTAAAGCTCGGTCTCACTCACGCCCCGAAACCCCTGTTTCTGGCACAGCCTGCCGCTCTTCAATCGTGGTGATCAGCGCATCGAGCTGCAGCGCCTGGACGCTGGCGATCCACGCTTCTTCTAGCGTGAGGCAGATCCGGTCAGCGGGGCAGGTTTGCTCGATGGCGGCTGCAGGAAGTCGAGGATCTGAGGCCGCTTCATCAGCTGATCCGGGTAAGGCTGCGACACCGGGCAGACCAGCTGCGTCGGCACCGCCAGCACCGGCGCGCTGATCTGCGGGCGCTCGTCCATCCCGCAGGCGGACAAGGCTGTCATAACGATCGCGCAGAGCGCCAAGGCGGGCTTCATAGTCACGGGCATTCCTTTCGTTGATGGCGCGCTGCTGCGCTTCGACGCGCGCGGCGTTGGCCTTGGCCTCGGCCAGCGCGGCGGCTGAGGCGGCGCGGTGATTGTCGATTGAGGCGGCGTGGGCCTTGCGCTCGGCGATCCAGCCTTCGAGGTTTTCATCCGCCTCAACGAGCGCTTCATTGCGTTGCTCGGCGAGGCCAGGCAGAGCGAAAAAGTAGAGCCAAGCAAGAAGCGCCCAGGACACGGCGATGATCGCCCGCATCGCATCGCTAAAGACCCACTTAAACGCCTCCCAGAGGGCCTTGAAGAGCCACTCAGCAGCACCACCAAGAAACAGCCGCAGCCCGGCCCAGATCGCACCAAGGCTGAGCATCAGGCTGCCTGCCCGATCTCAAGCGCGGCGCGCAGTTCATCGCGAATGTCAATCTGCGTAGCGCTCGACCAGATCGGATTGGCGGCTCTGCCGGAATTGACGCGGCTGTAGAGCAGAATTGTGCCATCGCCGCTCCAGCGTTCATCGAAGAACAGATCGCGCTCGGCCTTGCGGCGGGCGATGATCTCGCGCGGGCGCGACCAGTTCATGAACTCGCGGCGCGCGGTGGCGAAGTCGAACCGCAGAAACGACTGCACCCAGTCGGCCCGGCAGATCGCGCCGGTGTTCCAGTGGAAGCTCAGTGCGGCGGCAGCCTGCGCCTCAGTGAGGTAGTGCCCGTCAAAAGCGGCCAGCACCTCGGGCAGATACTTCGTGCGCAGCAGCCACTCGAACACCTCGACCGCGCGCTTGATGGTGGAGGGCTTGCCGCGATAGCGGGGATAGACGCGGTGCCCACTCGCATCGGTGACGCCGAACCCCCAGGTCCACACGCCAACGCTGTCCTTGTAGGCTTCGAGGACGAGGCCTTCGTGCTCGGCGATTTCGAGCATGATGCGCTCTGATAGGAGGGGCTCTGTCATGCCCGGCGATGTGGGGTAAATCCCGAATTGGCGCGCCCCGGAACGCGTTCCTGCCCTCAGGATAAATCAGATATCGAAAAGATCAGGCTGGCGCTCTCGCAGCAGCGCTCTGCGCTTCCTGACACCGCGCGTCGTGTACCGCGTGGTCAAAGCAATGTCACGTTCGCTCTTTCCCTCCGCGATCATCCGGTCAACCTTGGCGCGCAGGCTTTCGGCATGGCCGAACTGGCCGACCGGAACATCGATCCGGATCCCGCCGATCCCGGCTGTCAGCTCTTCGCCGATGGCAACCGCCGCTTCGTGGCCGACCATCTGGCTGAGCCAGTGATCGGCGGCCGGGGCGCTCGGAAAATAGACCTGCGTCCCGCCAAGCGCGCGCCCGATCGTGAGCGCAGCCTCATCGCCCGCGACCCGCGCGATATCGGCCAGACAGCCGGTAAAGCGGGGCCACTTCTGGGTCATGATGCAGCCTTGCGGACAGCGAAACGGCTAACGATGTGGCGCTCGCCATCCTCGAACTCGATGCAGCAGCTGTTCATCGTGCCGCGCGCGATGATCCGGCACCGCTGTCCTTTGCGATGCGGCAACGTGGTGCGCCAGTACCAGACGCGATCAAAGGCGCGGGGCTGCTGGGTCACCTGGCCTTGCGCACCATGGCGCGCAGGCAGTTCCCGAAGCGCTCGGTCAGGGACGGTTTGTACATCGACCGCACGCGGCCATATTGCAGCCGGCGCAGCGCCGGGTCTTGCGGCGCGCGGGTGAAGCGGTGATCAAAGCTCACGCCGCACCTCCCGCATCGCGCAGCTTGCGGCCCAGCGCTTCGGCAAGCCGGGCGTAGCCTTCACTCGACATCGGGGCTTCGGCGGCCGTGTCGATCCCGCACAGCCGCCAGGCAGCGATATCGATTGTCCAGTCAGCCGGCACCTCGCCAATCTCAACCATCCGCGCGAGGATTGCCTCGCACAGCCCTTCCTGCAGCGCGCGCACGTCCAGCCGCTTGCCGTTTTCATCGACCTGCGCCCAGTCCGCTTTCGCGGCCATGTCCTTGAGCGCTTCGATCAGCTTGCCGCCGTGGGATTGCTTGGCCCAGGCGAGCTTTTCACACTTCAGCTGGCGCTTGGCGAAGGCCTCCAGCGACGCCTCGTCCCGGCTGCGCACCACGCCCAGCTGGTAGAGCGAGATCCACAGCGCCCGCGCTTTCTTCGCCATCGGATGCTGCGCCTTGCGCTGGCCCCCGCGCTTGGGCTTGGATTGCCAGCCCTTGGCCTCGAACCGGCTCACCACCCGCTCCAGATCGGCGACGGTGCACTTTTTCGTGCTGTTTTGGCCGGTCTCCTCCAGCAGGATTTGACGATAATCGTCATCGTCCAGCCGCAGGTCTTTCTTGGCGATCTGGACCTTGGCCTGCAGCGCGCGATGCGCCTTCTGGCTGGCGTCGAATTTGGCGGGGCGCGCGGTCTTTCTGGCGTCCTGAGCGAGCATCACTTCGTCTCGCTCAGCGCATGAGCAAAGCTCGACCAGCCAAAGTGAATTGCCACTTTGGTTTGCGCTTCTTTCAGTTTGATACCCTGAGCTTTTTTGACACGTTTCGCGTGCTTCTTCAGGCTGGCTGTTGTTTTCGGCGCCACAGCGCCCTCAGGAATTCCAAGCATAGTCACTCTCCAAACATGATCAAAAACGCGCAGCCGCACGCCCACAGCGTGGGCAAAGCAACGCAGAGGAACAGGCCATTGGCGAGCGCCGGACGCTGCGCTTCGAATGCGTCGAGCGCGCGCGCAATTGTGCGAAGGGTGTGGAACGCGCTCATGCCTTCACCCACCGCGTCGAACGCGCCGCCTGTGCATCGCGCAGATCAGAGATCGAGATGAATTCGCGATCCTCGCCATCGGCGATCATCGACGCGGCCTCGATCAGCTGCTGGCATTCGCCCAGACCACCAGCGTGCGGCGTGAGCGCGATGGCCTTGAGGTAAGCCCGCATATCGCGCTGCTCGATCTGCCAGGCATCGCAGAACGCCAAGACGTCATCCTCGGTCGGCACTTTCTGGATGTGGTTGTGGGTGATGCGCCGATTGAGCCGCGCCAGCTGGTCCGATTTTCGGCCCGACTGGATCTGGCGCACCAGCTCTTCATTGCCGAACAGCGCGATGCCGACGCCGGTCTCATCGTGCCAGCTGCGGATCTCCTCAATCGCTTCGATCGAGAGGTAGTTCGCCTCATCAATCACCAGCAACGCCTTGCGATCAGCCAGCTTGTCGATCACCATTTGCGAGGCTTCGGCGGTCTGCATCCGGTGGCCCGGCATGCCCAGCGCCTTGTGAACCTGCTGGATCATCGGCAGCACACGCTGCGAACTGGGCCGCATCGTCGCGACATAGCACTGCGGCACCTTCTTGCTGTATTCGCCGATCGTCATCGTCTTGCCGGTGCCAGGGCCGGTGCCCGCCGCCGTGATCCGCCCCGAATGCGCCATGATCAGCAAAGCTTCGAGCCGCTGCGAGGTCTCGGTCTCGAAGAAGCCGGGATCGATCGGCAGCTTTTCCTGCCGCTTGGTCTGGCTCTCGATCATCTGGCGATAGCTGAAAAGCTTGCGCGCCTGCTTGGCGTTGTCGCCCTGGTACGTGCCTTTGAGGAACGCCTGAAGCGTGCTTTCCGCAATGCCGGTGGCCTTGCTGAAGCGTGGCCAGGGCATCGGCGGGTTCGAGCCTAAGCGGTAGGCGTTGCCCCACAGCCGGATATCTTCGATCTCCTCCGCCCCCATCGGAAGCTCGCTTGTCTTGATCATGGACTGGTCCCTTCTTGCTAGAAATTATTCGCCGCGCGCTTCACGATCCCCGCGCGCATCCGGTCGAGCGCGCTGGCATTGTCAGCCGCGGGCTTCTTGTGGTTGCGGTGCGCTTCGGCATCAGCGTGGCGCACCGGCTTGACGACGCCCGCTTCAGGCTTGGCGGCAGGCTTCACACCCGCCTGCAGATCGGCCAGCGCCTCGGCCGAGAGCAGCTCTTCAGCCTCGGCCATTTCCTTCGCGGTCTTGCGGTAATTCGCCTCGCGCTTGGCCGCTTCCCTCGCCCCAGCGGAATCGGCAAAGCCGCTATCGATCAGCAGCGGGGCCTCCACGATGTACCGGCCTTCGAGATCGTAAACGTGGATCGCGGAATGCAGATTGTCCGGGTCAAAGCGCACCGTCACCTGGTCCCCGCGAATGTTGGACAGCTCGCGCGCCCAGTAGCGGTTGCCATGAATGTCGATCTGTCCGGTCTGGCGATTGATCACCTTGTTCTCTGCTGCCAGCAGGGCAAAGCGCAGCTGCTCCTCGGTCGCCTTGGCAATGCGCGAAGTGGCGTAGCTCTCGGCGAACGCTTCATCGAAGCTGCGCCCTTTCGCTGTCTCGGTGCGGCGGCCGCTGCGCGCATTGTGCGCGGCCATGCCCTGATCGACCAGCGCGACGAACTCATCCCACTCGACCGCCTTGGTGCCGTAATTCTCAGGCTTCGCCATCGGGCTGTTGCCGGTGTAGGCGCCCTCGCATTTGGGATGCTTGGCAACGCGGTCGCAAAGATCGCGGAAACCGCGCTCGATCGGCTTGGACTGGCCGCGGTAGGGCAAAGCCCAATGGATCTGGATGCCCAGGCCTTTCAGCAGGCCGGTCGGCTCCTCAGGCTTGATCTTGAAGCGGAATCGGCTCTTCGCGCCGCCGCTGATCCACTTGCTCGCAAAGGCTCGGCCATTGTCCAGAACGCAGTGATGCGGGATGCCGTGATTGCGGAAAAGATCGGCAAAAGCGAGCCGCGTCTGGATCGCGCTTTCCTCGCAGCCAATCCGCCAGGCGAGCATCTTTCGGCTGTAAACGTCCTGGATGGCCACCATGATCGGGCGCACGATCTTGCCATCCGCCCGGCGCACGAAGACATCGAATTTGTGCCCGTCAATGTTCACCCACTCCAGCGCGTGAAGATGCGCAACCGAACGCCGGTTCTGCGGAACCGAGCGGCGCAAAGCCTCCTCGCCCTCGCGCTTCAGCACCCAAACCTCGGGCGGAACCTCGGCCTTTAAGCGGCGCCTGAAGGTGCGCTCAGCGGGGATTGAGAGGCCCTTTTCCTCGGCCATCGCCGCGACGCGATCGTAAACGCTGGTGAGCGTGGGCGCAGACAGCCGCAGCGCATCGGATTTGTACGCCAGCCACAGCTCCTCGGGGATTGCGCTCTTCTCACCGCCGCCCTTGAATTGCGGGGCCAGCGCGGGCAGCCAGTTCGCGCGCTCCAGCCCGCGCACCAGCTTGATCCAGCCCAGAATTGTCGATTTGCCGATGCCATGTTCGGCAGACGCCGCCGCCACCGCCGCCGTTTGCGTGGATCCCGCCGCGCACAAGGTCTCGACCGTCTCGACCGTCGCTAGCCGCTCACGCGCCTTGGTTTTGACGCTTGCTTTCTGCGCGTCGAACCACGCCCAGCGCGCCGCCGTGGCATCCTCCACCGGCGCGGGCCGCTCGCGCACGATCCCGCGCCGCGCCAGCTCAAGCCGCGCCTCTCCGGGGAACAGCGAAATATGAAACTCTGAGCCGCCACCGCGCCCGCCACGCTTGCGCACCAGCAGCGCGCCGTCTGCAGCTTGGCGCGATGCCCAGCGCTCCTCGCGCGCACGCCGATTCACCGATCGCTTGTCGTGCGGAAGGCCGGGCAGCGCCAGATCCGCGATCTCGGCGGCCGTGAACCAGGCCTCGCCCTCAGAAAGGGCGCGTGTTGGGATCGCTTGCCCCGCCATCAGTCCTCGCCATCCTCGCGAATGAGCGGAGCGCTTTTCTTAAGCCCCTTCAGCTCGGACTGAGCCTTCGTGATCATGCGTTCGAGTTGGCCGATTCGCGCAACCTTGACCTCTTCCCCGATCAGCGCACCAATCCCGATCTTGCTGAGCACCGGACGCAGCAGATCCTGCCGGTCCGTAACCACCAGAAGCGCCATCAGCCGGCTCGCAGGAACTCGGTGATCGGAGCGCGCCGGGCTCGAATAGGCATCAAGCATTTCCTTCGACACGCGCTCATCGAGGACGTCGCTCATCTTGGCCGCGATGACCGAGCGCGACAGGCCCTCTTGCTTTGCAGAAGCGAGCACAACGCCCACCAGCTCATTGATCTGCCTTTCCAGACCGGCCAGCTCGGCCATGCCCTTCTGAGGCGCTGGAGCGCTGAAATCGAAGACAATCTGATCGGGATGCGACTTAGCTTGCGGCATAGCGCTCCTCGCGCCGGTTGAGAGGATCGCGCGCTGGGGCCAAGCGCCCCTCCCAGTGACCGCAGGCCAGAACGGTGATCACTCGCCAGTCAAAAAGGACAACGCGTTGTCCACCGGCCAGCTTTACGTAAGGCGCCCCAAATTCCGCGGCCTTGAGGCAGGTCGGCGAATTCAGGCGCCGATGAACCTCATGCTCAGGCACACTCTCAACGCGCTCCTGATATCGCGAAATCGCATGTCGGGTGACGAACAGCTCAGGCATTTTTGCCGCCTACCGCTTCACTGCTTGAGGCCGTCAGTTTCAGCTTGCCGCTCGTGCTTGTGACGTAGCCAACGGCATCGATATTGAGCTGCATGCGCCAGCCATCTGGGTACTGCGCAACGATCCGCCGCAGCTTGCCGCGCGCATCGTAATACCCGGTGACCGCAGGCGTGCCCTCGCCGATGTGCACCCCAAACGCATCATCGAGCTCCGCGATCATCGCGGGCGTCACACGCGCAGGCTCGATCGAGCGCTTGGTCAGTTTGCCCAGGCTCATGCCGCCTCCCACCGGATGACAAAGCCGACAAAGCGCAGCTCGCTCGCATCGCGCTCCAGATGCTCGCGCATCCAGAACTCGCCCATCATGTGGCGCGCCGACTTGCCCGGTTGGGAACGAAAGCCATCGCACCAGGCAAAGAACTCGATCTCGTGATCCATGAGAGCCGTTCCATCGAGCATCATGACGGTGATGATCTCCGGCGCATCGCGGTCGATGTGGATCTCGACGATCTGGGTGCTCGTGCAGATCGGATCGGGCTCGATGAGCTTACGACACGCCTTCGTTCGCATGCCGACATACAGCTGGACTGGCTCACCAACCCGCGCATGCCGCTTGCGCGGCGCGCGCACCGTCTGGCACTTTTCGCCGCTAACGATCGGTTCACCGAACTGTTTCTTAAATGAGTAGGCAACCACCGCTCAATCCCTCATCATCCACGGCGCATCGAAGCGCTCGAAGCCCCGGCCCGATCCACTCACCTGTGCCCGCCGCGCTTCCTCTCGGCGCTTGCGCGCATCCTCGCGCGCCCTCACGCGCTCGCGCAGCTCGATCGCGCGCAGCCGCACTTCGGCTTCAGCTGGGGTGCAGCCCCATTCCAGCGCCGCCTCAAAACACTTGCGGTGGTGGCGGTAATATTCGGCCCTGGAGTCAAAGCGGCGCGCCATCAGCGGTGCCCTCCTGCGGCTTTGAGGCGCCTCAGCAGCGCCGCCGATCCCCGCCGAACCCGCGCCTCGCGCCGGTCGTCCTGCACCGGATTATCGTCAAAGGTCGTCACAATGCAGCGCACCCGCGCGGGCGATATCGCCAACTCGCGCGCGATATCGCCCGCCGAATATCCAAGCTCGTGCATGGCCATCACGTTGGCTTCTCCGGGGGTCAGACCAGGCATCAGCGGCACGCCTTCGTTTCAGGAACGGATTGATGCCGACCGACCGCGGCAAGCGTGCGCAGCAGGCTGCGTGTGCCCGCGCGCACTTTCTCTTCGCGCAGCCGATCAGGGTCCGGGGAATCGTTGTAGCGCTCGCAAACCTCGCGGCAGTAGCGTTGCGAGAGGCCGGTGATCTGGTGAATCTCTTTCGGCCGTTTGCCGGTGTCGAAGAGTTCCAGGATGCGCTTCTCTGAGTTTCTAAGCTCCATCAGGACGCCTCCCCGATCGGCACGAAGAAAAGGGGCTCACCATCCGGTGCGCGCGGCACCGCGACTGGGGCGAGAACCTCGATCGCGCGAGCTCTGTTCTTGAGCTTCCTTATAATTCCGCGTTCCTCCAGCTGGCTGACGAGCAGGGCGGCCGAGTTCTTGCTAGCGAGGCCGAGGCCGACGCGGATCTCTTCGAAGCTGGGCGAAAAGCCAAAGAGCTTCTGAAAGCCCGCGATAAAGCGCAGCGCATCACGCTGCCGTGGTGTCAGCCCGATCATCGCCGCCACCTCGAAACGCGGCCCGCTGCATATCCAGCGGCCTCGGCAAAGATCGCCGCGCGCGCCTGGATGCGGCGGATCGCGCTCAGCCGGCCAACGCCCTCGCGCGTCATTTCGGCCTCGATCGCCGCCTCGCTCGGATGGCCCGCGCGCTTCACAGCAGCCCGCCTTTCTCAAGCGCCGCGCACAGCGCGTTGCCCATCGAAATGCCGCAAACAGTGACGAACAGCGCGATCAGGAAAATGTCAAACCACGTCAGATTCTCTTCAGGTTCACGCACCGCAGGTCTCCTTCTCTGGATTGATCAGGGGTTGAATTTCGCAATTCTGCGCCAGCGGCGGCAGCCAGATCGAGCGCGTCTCGCCGCGCGCGGTGGGGCGCGTCACGTCCCAGACGATCCAGCAATAATCGATCATCCCGCCCGAAAACGCGCGATTGCCCATCGCTCCGATCAGGTCGCCCGGCGGCATCGAAGGACGCTGGCAGAGGTAAAGGATCGCGAGCGGCGGATGCTCGGTGAACAGCCGGTAACGCGCCTGGCTCACCAGCCACTTGTTCGGCATCAGCATGCAGACATGCTTGTCAGACAGGGTCAGCGCATGGCGCGCAAAGCGCTCGGCGATATCCTTCTGGTAGGAATACGGCGGGTTGAAAACCACGCTGCACGGCCCTGGCGAATGCTTGCGCTCAAGGAAGTCCGCGCGAAACCAGACGGGCCGCTTCAACTCGGGGCAGGCATCGAAGGTCGCCCAGTCGAAATTGTCGACCAGATCGCTGCCGATCACCTCTAGCCCCAGTTCCCACGCCGCCTGCAGCGTGTTGCCCATGCCGCAGGACGGATCCCAGATCGCAAGGCCCTGCCGCTTCTCTTCGGCAAACCCGCCAAGCGCCGCCGCCAACTGGCGCGCGCACCAGATCGGGTCGACATACCAGTCAAGCGGATGGCGCTTGGAGTGGCGACCGGATGAGATTTCACCGCGCCCCATCAGCCCAGCTCCTCATCCAGCATGGCACGCAGCTCGCGCTTCATGTCCTCGGTCAGCATGTCTCGGATTTTCGGCAGGAACTGGCGCTTTTGCGGGATGCTCAGCCGTGACCACCCACCCTCGATCGCGTCGAAGTGCTTCTGGTGCGCAACCGGCGTGGCATCGGCCCCTTTCAGGCCAACGCCCGCCGCGATCATCGCGTCCTCGGCCTTGATTTCAGGATCGGCGAGCAGCTTTTCGATCACCCGCCGCCGCGCGGCCTGATCCTTGACGCCTGCGATCTTCTTCAGCTGGCTGGCATTCTCGCCCACCACCGGATGGCGGCTGAGCTCTTCGATCAGCTCGGGAAACGGCTCGATTAACAGGCGGAACAGCGCCAGATCATTGTGGATCGTACGCCGCGAAAGGCCCATCGCCTCGCCGACCGATTCCTCCCAGCTGTATGCTTGTGCAATCTTTGCACAAGCATCCTCGGTCTCGTCTCTCAAGGCCTCTTCAGCACCCTCTTCATGGTGCTTTACACGGTCCCATCGCGCCTTCGCGCCGCGCTGATACTGATTCAGATCGCCATGCTCGCGCGCAATCCGCTCTTGCGCGGCCTGCACCAGCGCGGCGGTGAACTTCGCACGCTCAATCGGTCCCAGCGGGCGACGGTGCAGGTTCTCGCTCGCCTCCAGGTCGGCAAAGTCTTCATCTTCGCCCGAAACCTCGATCGCCCAGATCGCCGAACTCTCGATCCGCGCGCCCATGACGCGGTGCATGCCGGTGACAAGCTTCCACGGCTGATGGGGATTGTCCGGATTGGCGCGCACCTTGATCGGATCGCGCTGGCCATCAACCGCCATCAACCGGCCAAGCGCAACCGCCTTGTCCTCGTGATAGAACCCGATGCGATTCCCCACATCGATGTGAAGCGGCGAAAGCTCAAACAGCTTCGCATCAGCCAGCAGAGCGCCAGTGTTCATTTGGCACCCCCACATAGAGAGTGACCGCTTTCCGGCGCGCCCATATCCTCTGGCGCACCAACAGCGGAGAAAAGCCCTTGCCCGATGCCAGCACCCAGATGATCCATCAGATCAAGGATCAGGTCTACGCCCTCCAGCAGCTCACGCTCGCGCATTGCGTCGGCCTCGCTCACAGCGATCCTGACGCCGCGGCGACCGCCCGCCTCATCGCTAGCGCCCAGGCGGACAGCCTGCTCGCCAACGGCAGACCGCTCGCTGGATCGCTCCTGGCAAGTCTTCTGCAAGAGCTTGAGCAGTGCCTCGGTTGAAGCGCGCGCGTCATCCAATCGAGCGCGAATCTTCATTCGGCGCACGATCGCCAGCGCAGCGCGCGGATCGGCAAAGCCGGTGTCGTCCAGCCGCCCGCTCACGCCGCCACCCCGCTGCGAATTGCGGCCGCGTCAGCCTTCGCGTCAGCCTCGATCGCCTCAAGCGCGCTCAGCACCTTCTGCAGCGTCGACATGGTCGGCGAAGTCGGATGCGGGTTCTTTTCGCTCTTCTTCCAACGATAGAAGGTCGAAGTCGGAATGCCTGCCCTGCTGCAGACAGCACTGATCGACGAATAGGCGCGCCTTGCCCGCCACTCGATGTCGCGAATGGTGTTTTGCTGGTCCATGAAAGTAGCACTAGTAGCGCGATTGCTACTTTGCAATAGCGCATATGCTACTTTGTGCTACCGCTTCATTTGCTACGCCGCGCCCCATGAGCAGTTTAGATCAGGACACCGCGCTGCTGCACCAGCTGGCTGAGTGGTCCGGCCTCACGCCGGCCGCCATCGCGCGCGAAGCGGGTGTTGCCAAGACAACTATCAACCGCCCATTCAACGGCAGCGCCACGACCCGCCTAAGCGGCAACACCATCGAGAAATTGCGCAAGGCTTTTCCCCAATTTCCTGCTTGGGTTTCCACCGTCCGCTCAACCGGGATGCCTTTCGATCACCAGTTCGACCAGCGCAGCGTAGATCTCACGCAAGGATCACAAGACGCTCTAGAGATCCCGATGCTCGAACTCGCCTATGGCATGGGCGGTGCTTTCCTCGATGGCGATGAAAGAGGCGCGCTCAAGCGCTTTCCCGCAGCCTTTGTGCGCGCCTTCACCAATGCTCCAGCTGATAAGCTCGCTTTCGCACATGGAATAGGGGACAGTATGTTTCCAACGATTGGCGATCGAGATATCCTACTCATCGATCGCAGCCGCGACGATATCCGCATCAGCGATCAGATCTGGGTGCTAGCGGTCGGCGGGATCGGCATGGTAAAGCGGGTGCGCCTGGATTTTGGATCGGTTAAGCTGCTATCCGATAATCAGACTGTACCCGAATACACCGTCGCCGAAGACGAGCTGACAATCATCGGCCGCGTCATCGCCGTTACAAGGAGCCTCTAATGCGCGCTTTTGTCCTCCTCGCGGCCTTTATCAGCAGCCCCTGCCTTGCTCAGGATCAGATCAAATTGCGATGCGCTGGCGAGCAGACGTCCGAAAGCGCAGCCGGAAGCGAGGTGAGGCCATATGAGAAAATCTACCGCATCGATTTGGCGGATAACAGATGGTGTGAAGATGCCTGTCGGGCAATGCATGATATCGCAGAGGTGCATCCTGTTCAGATCACTCTGGAAGAAAAGCAGACTGATAGCCCCAGTGAGCAAACACTGACCCGCAACTTTATAAATCGAGAGACTGGTCGCCATTCGATCTTATCGACAGCTCGCTATTTCGGCCCCGTTTCATTGACCGTCATGCTCAAATGGGAAGGCCACTGTGAACCAGAGCCTTTCGATGAATTTCCCGAGGTGCAGACAAAGTTCTGAGCTGGAGCTTTAACCTTGCTTTTCACGCGCGATCATTGCGAACAGGCGAGCCAGAATAGACCGAGAAGGCGCTCTTTCTGCCCCAAACTCCGAAGCCAACAAGGCCGCCGCTTCAGTCGTGGACGCCCGACCATAAAGGCTCAGAATGGCAGCTCTGATCTCTTCATCCTTCCAGTAAGGCGACCGGCATTTGATTTGCTCGGCGTCCTGTGCGCTGAGAACGGGCTCACGCCCGATAGCTTCGCCTGCAGCTTGGTCATCAGCTTCGATGAGCGCAATGACACGATCAAGAAGAGAAAGAGCGCGGTTGATTTGCTGATTTCTGGACGGTCTCATAGCGATCCTCTTGTGGGTAAGTTTCCGTCCCAGATAAGCCGTTTTGCTGCCTCTTACAAGCCGGTGAAATTCGCGCCCAGTTCCATCGCACCTGAAACGACTCAGTGAGCAAGCAAGCAGTAAAAAGCGTAATGATTTCAATAAGTGCCCAGTTCGAAGCCGATTTTGCGAACTGTGGCACTCTATGCCCCACTTAACCGACCGCTAAAACGCCTGTGAGAAGGCATTAAGGCCCCGCTTAAACCACAGAAATCCGCCATTAAGACGCTTTTAAGATGATCTGGTCCGACCCACCCGCAAAGCTAAGAATAGGCCGCGATCAGTGTCTACTTGGCCCTCTCTTCTAGACAGTCTTTCAATTCGCCAATTTTTGGAGCCCAGTCATGAAACCCGAGCAATTCCGCCATTTCCGTCCCATTCAGTACCGCCTAATCCCGCTTAATCCCGGCAACGCCACCTTCTAAGACCTTGTGTCCACTAACATTGATGAGCTTGCCCCCGTTTCACCTCGCCTTTCCGGTCGATGATCTCGCCGCTGCCCGGCGCTTCTACGGCGAGCTTCTGGGCTGCAAAGAAGGGCGCAGCAGCGAGGAGTGGATCGATTTCGACTTTCACGGGCACCAGATTGTCGCGCACTTGTCAGGCGTGGCAGGAGACCGCACGGCGAATGACGTGGATGGCGAGCATGTCCCGGTCCCGCATTTTGGCCTTGTCCTTGATATGGAAGAGTGGCGTGCCTTGGCGGATCGGCTAGAGGCAGCGGGCACGGATTTCGTGATCGCACCCACCGTTCGCTTTGAAGGAAAGCCGGGTGAGCAGGCAACCATGTTCCTGCGCGACCCGGCGGGTAACGCGCTGGAGTTCAAGGCTTTCGCCGATATCAGGCAGTTGTTTGCGACTTGAACATCCGCGCTATCAGTCTTCGATCCCGTCCCATTTTTGCAGATTGGCCTTCGCAACCGACTTGCCAAGCGCCATTCCGGCATTGAGCGAGTAACGGAAGTGCGCGCCGTTGTGGATGCGTGAAAGGCCGCCCGCTTCGGCAAAGGCATCCCAGCTTTCATAGCGCATTTCGTACCCTTCGAGCGCTTTGCGCATTTCCTTTCCGACGCCGCGCTCTTTGGGATCGTGATACATATCCTCAGCCGTGATCACGATTTTCTCGCCATCCTTGAGCGGCAGGAGGACCTTAAGTACCTCAGCCGAAGCCGCAACAAAGGTGCAATGCCCGCACGGATATTCAGAGGAATTGGGCGTATCAAGAAACGCTTGCCAGCCCAGGTCAACATCGGTGTCGTCTCGGCCATCCAACTCAGCGCGACGGATGGCCGTTATGGGACGCCATGACTGAAAGTGAAGCTTCCCGGCAAATTGGGCGAGCATCACATCATCGGTTGCCAAGTCATAGATCGCCATCACCCGCGCCTGTTCGAACAGCGACAAGTCACGGTTTTCAAGAATGCGGAATATCATCGGATGCGGGTTCTGTAGATCGAAAACAATTGTCGCCTTGCTCTGCTCTTCGGTCCGCTCGGCATCCTTGATCGCACCCACGCGCTTTGTTTCGTTGAAACTGGCGGCATATTCATCGCTGTCGAGCGCGGGCGGCGGCGCGATCTGAGTCGCCAGTTTCGGATCATAGGCAAAGTGGGCAAGATGCGCGGTGTAATTGTCGCCGGGAATGCGGGTTGGAACGAAAATACCTGCCTGCGCGAAGGGCCGGTAAGGCACCTCCTCACTGATCGTTGCCTGCATCATTTCCATCGTCTTCGCTGCGGCCGCTTCTGCAAGCGCGTTGAGATCAGCCGCGGTCTCGCTTTGCGGTTTGGCAATTTCAGACGTATCCAAATCGCAGACCTTCGCCATGAAAGCGCGGCCCGCTGCAGCAGCGGCTTCATCAGCGCTGGCATCGGCCTGCGGCAATTCCAGACCAAGGTCATAGCGCGGATCGACAGCAGACCCGGCGAAATACATCGCGACATGAAGCCCGGTTAGCCAGCGGTAATTGGGCAATTCAACCTTGGGGTCCTCGCATGAGTAACCAAGCTCGCTCCAAGCCTGTATGGCAGGCTTCTCGGCCTGAGCCTGTGTCGCAATGGCCACGCAAAGCGCTGCAAAAACAGTGCGCGCCGGAATAGTCAAACGCTTCATAAAATACCCCCTACCCAATCTCTGCAAGGAGAATATTGCGGTCGGAAAGTAAAGCCAAGGCCAAATACTGATCCCGCGATCAGTCAGAACTATGATTGGTTAAGCCACGCATCGCCCAGCGAATCCGCCACAACCGCAGCCCGCAGCGCTTCGACACCCATTCCCTTCTCCGCGCTTGTCAGGTGCAATTCGGGATAGGCGGCGGGGTGCTTCTTCGCTTCGTCCGCTACCGTGCTGGCGACGCGCTCAAGCTCGCTCGCCTTGATCTTGTCGGTCTTGGTGAGGACGATGCGATAGCCTACTGCGGCCTCGTCCAGCATCTTCATCATCTCGCGATCAACGTCTTTAAGACCATGGCGGCTGTCGACCAGTACCAGATTGCGCGCAAGCACCTGACGGCCGCGCAGATAGCTCTTCACAAGGTTCTTCCAGCGCTCGACCACCTTCACCGGCGCCTTGGCAAAACCATAGCCGGGCATGTCGACAAGGCGGAACTGGGTGGGTTCGCCCACTTCGAAGAAATTGAGCTCCTGCGTGCGGCCCGGCGTCACCGATGCCCGCGCGATCGCCTTACGACCGGTGAGCGCGTTCAGCAGGCTGGACTTGCCGACATTGGACCGCCCCGCAAAGGCGATCTCGGGCACAGTGGGCTCGGGCAGGAATTTGAGCTGCGGCGCGGACAGCAGAAAGTCGACCCGGCCTGAAAACAGGCGCGAGGCGGCTCTTTCGCGGTATTCCTGCTCGCGGATTTCCTCTGGCGTCACGCCCAAACTCAAGCCCCGCTCTTTTCCGCCTTCTCGCGCTCGACCTTCTTGGCCATCTCAGCCTTGTCCTTTTCAGCCTGGGCGCGCAGTTGCGGGTGCTTGGAATAGAGATATTTCTGCTGCGCCAGCGTGAGCACGTTCGAGGTCACCCAGTAAATCAGCAGGCCAGCGGCAAACGGCGCCATCACGAACATCAGGAACCATGGCATCAGGTTGAAGATCTGCTGCTGCATCGGGTCCATCGCGGTCGGGTTGAGCTTGAATGTGAGCCACATCGTCACACCCAGCAACACCGCCAGAACGCCAATGCCAAGGAAACCGGGCACATCGAAGGGCAGCAAGCCGAACAGATTAAGGATTGTCGCAGGATCAGGCGCCGTAAGGTCGCGGATATAGAGGAATGGCTCATGCCGCATCTCGATCGCAAGGATCAGCACCTTGTAGAGCGCAAAGAATATCGGGATCTGGATCACCAGAGGGAGACACCCGGCCAGCGGATTGACCTTCTCCTCTTTGTAGAGCTCCATGATCTTTTGCTGCTGGGTCTGCTTGTCGTCCTTGTAGCGTTCCTGGATCGCTTTCATCTTTGGCTGGACGGCCTTCATCTGCGCCATCGAGGAAAACTGCTTTTGCGCGATGGGGAATAGAAGCCCGCGAATGACCAGCGTCATGCCAATGATGGCGACCCCGAAATTGCCGATCGCGCCATTGAGCGTGCGCAGCAGCCACAGGAGCGGCTTTTCGATGATCTGGAACCAGCCCCAGGAAATGGCATTGCCAAATTGAGTGATGCCGCTCTCTTCGTACTTGTCGAGAATGACGCTGTCCTTGGCTCCCGCGTAAACCCGCGTCGATTGCGAGAGCGTCGCTCCAGCGGCAATTGTTTGAGCCGGATACAAGACGTCCGCGCGAAACAGCTCATTGCCGAGCGAGCGAAAACTGGCCGCTTCAGCCCCCTCAGCTGGCACAAGCGCGCCCAGCCAATACCGGTCCGAAAAGCCGAGCCACGACGGCGCGCCGCCCGGAGACCATGTCTTGAGGTCCGCGAGTTCGTGATAGGCATGGGGATCGTTCACCACGCCATCAAACACACCAATAGGACCAGCATGGCTAAGGAATTCATCCGGAGTGGCGTTTGCGCTGGTGCGGTTGATAAGCGCGAAGGGCTGGACGATGGCGGCCCCTTCCTCTGCGCCGTTCGTAGCGCTTTGCTCAGCTGTGATCATGTAGTCATCGTCGACCGACAGCCTGATTGTGTAGGTCAGGTCGCCCTCGGTGCGGGTCAGCGTCACTGGCGTTGACGGTGTCAGCGTTGCGCCATCGGCCTCCCAAAGCGCGTTGGAGGAACTGCGCTTGGCGTTGGCAAGGAACCCGAACTCAGCAAAATACTGCGCTGGCGTGTTCTCGGGCGCGAAGAGGCGGACGGGGCCGGAATCCTTGGCCGTCGTCTCGCGGTGATCCTTGAGCACAATGTCATCCACGCGCGCGCCCACAAGGTTGATCGAGCCCGCGATGCGCGGCGCGTCAATCCTGACACGCTGATCGCTCGCGAGTGCGGTCTTCAGGTCGAGTGGCCCTTTTGGCGTTTCGGCCGGTTGAGCCTCCCCACCGGCATCGCCCAAGGCCGACGCCGCTGCGGAGTTCGGCGTCGCGCCATCGCTTGCATTGGCTGCGGAGACATCGCCGCCCGGCAGGCTCGCAGCCTCCTCCACAGGCGTGTCTGGCTGCGGGTAGAGATACCCCATACCGATATCCCAGCCCAGGATCAGAAGGCCGGAAAGAACAAAGGCCAGCAACAGATTGCGCGAGTTGTCCAAGTCTAGAAAATCCCTGAAGTGATTGGGCGCCCGTGAAATAGACGTTGCCCCTGGTTAGGTAGGCATCCTTGCCGGGATTGCCCAGCGCCAAGACACCTTAAGGCACCGGATCGTGCCCATGCCCTCCCCACGGGTGGCAGCGCCCTAGCCGCTTTAGCGCCAGCCATCCACCCTTGAGAGCGCCATACTTCTGAAGCGCCTCGATCGCGTACTGGCTGCAGGATGGCGAATAGCGGCATGTGGGAGGCAGGATCAGCGAAGGACCAAGCTGCCAGAACCGGGCCAGCGCGATGAGGATGTATTTCACGTGCGTCCCTTTGGTGGCTTTTGTTTGGATGATCGGTTGCCGCGCCGTGGTCGGCGCCCGCGCGCCGGGTCTCCCTTGCCCTCGCGCGCTCGTGAAAGAGCGTGGTCGAGCTCCTGCGCCATGGCGGAAAAGTCACGTTCAACACCGCCTGCACGCCCGATGAGAACATGATCGTGATCGGTCAATCCGCGCTGAGGAAGTGCAGAGCGAAGCAATTCGCGAAAGCGGCGTTTCATCCGATTGCGCACAACCGCGTTGCCGATCTTTTTGGTCACGGTAACGCCAAAGCGTGTGCCGAGCCCGCCATTGGGACGCGTCAGCAGCACAAAGCCGGGCTTTGCGTTGCGCAGACCCTTGTTGGCTGCCACGAAATCGGCGCGCTTGGTGAGCACTTGGATCATCCGATCTCTCTAACGCAAACGGACCCCCGTCGGGAGCCCGCAAGGTGGCGATCTTTCATCGCTTGCAAACGCGTTGCCGGCGCCTCTTTCAAGGCGCCCACAGCGTTACGCGGTGAGCTTCTTGCGACCGCGGCGACGGCGCGCGCGAAGCAGTTTGCGACCACCAACGGTGGCCTTGCGTGCGAAAAAGCCGTGGCGACGCTTGCGCACGAGATTGCTGGGCTGGAAAGTCCGCTTCATTTCGTCCTCGATTATTCTGGTTCGGCTCAATCGCTACGCGGCCGAGGGGCTGCGCGGGTTCACCGGAAAATACAAACTTAGCTGGGCTACGCCGCAACTTCGTTCAGATCAGGCGCGCGCAGTTATGGGATTGCGGCCTATGAGTCAAGAAAAGCGTGGGATGCGCGGGCCGGAAGTTCGGCGAAGAGCATAGGCGCGATGCGATCATAGGAAATGCGTGGCTCCTGCGCCAGAGCCGAAATGTCGAGCGGCATGAACGGCTGCGCGGAAGGCTTAGCGGTAACCACACGCGGCACGATTACGCGGGCAGGCTCAATCCAACGGCGCATCTCTTCTCCGCGCAACCACAGCGCGCTGGCGTGCGGCACCGAATTGGTCATTTTGTAGAAGGCCCTGGCGCGCTCCTCGCTCATGCCCATTTCGGTGTAATAGTCGATATAAAGGCGGTTGGCCGGGTCATCGGATGCAAAGTCCTCAGGCTCGCGGCCATAATTGTCGAGCCAGGCGTGCACTGCGAATTGCGCACCGGGATCAATACGACGGTCCTGCCCCGCCAAGAACAGTTCCACCGCGCCCGAGCGAACCGAGCCACCACGCGGGACATAGGTTGTAAGACCCGCTGCGCGGATCCGGCGGCCCACTTCCAGATTGGCGATGTCGTTGCTGGTGCCCGGCGCCTCGATCATCTCAAGCGTGCTGAGCGCCGGAAAATCCCGCAGCATGGCGTCGAACTGTGCGGGGGTGGCGCTGTCGGTAGACCCCACCATAACTACGTGCGTCGGCTCGGTAACCAGGAACGGGCCGTATTGAGCCGCGATTTGCGCTTGCACTGGCCGAGGCGAGGGCGCGGCCATGCGCTTTGTCTCATAGGTGCGCGTTGTAGAGACCGTGTCCGCAGCGCTTGTGGTGACCGTTTCGCTGAGAACCGAAACGCTGGAAGCGCGTGTCTCAGCCAGCGAGGCCTTGTCGGAAACCCGCACCCAGCTTTGCGTTGCAGGATCCCATTCCTCCACCCAGCTTGTGGTGGAAACTGTCCGATAGGCGCTCGCATCCTGTGCGGTCGCAGCAACGGGCCAGACAAAGAGCTGGGCGGCAAGAGCAAGAACAACGGTCCACTTCATGCCTCGCAAAATGCGCGCATGTCACTAAGGATTTTACAAAGGTTTATACTTGCGAAAGCCTTTCGTAACCGTGCCTAAACGCTCGACAAGCTTCTCTTAACTCTGCACAAGTGTCCGCAATTCTGGGGTTTTTCGCTCTGGACTAAGGGGGAATGCGTCATGGTCGCGCTGGTGAAGACGGTCGCTTATCTGGGCCTTGAGGCCAAGCCGGTCGAGGTCCAATGCCAGGTCGCTAGCGGATTGCCGCGTTTCTCTATCGTTGGCCTGCCCGATAAAGCGGTAAGCGAAAGCCGAGAGCGCGTGCAGGCGGCGCTCGCGGCGATGGGGTTAGCGCTGCCGCCCAAGCGGATCACGATCAACCTATCGCCCGCAGACCTGCCCAAGGATGGCTCGCACTACGATCTTCCGATTGCGCTTGCGCTGCTGGCGGCGATGGGCGCGACCGACGCGGAACAATTAGGCGACTGGCTAGCCGTCGGCGAGCTGGCGCTTGATGGCCGCGTTGTGGCCTCACCCGGCGTCTTGATTGCAGCGCTTTATGCAAGCGAAGCGGGTTGCGGCCTCATCTGCCCCGCCGATCAGGGCCCTGAGGCGAAATGGGCGAGCGGCGTTCCCGTTCTGGCACCGCGTGATCTGGGAAGCCTGCTTGCGCATCTCAAAGGGGCAAGCGTGCTCGGGGATCCAGCGCGCGGCGATGTAGCCCCGGAGCAGACTGGCACCGACCTCAAGCAAGTCAAAGGGCAGGAGACCGCAAAGCGCGCGCTGGAAATCGCGGCGGCGGGCGGGCACAACCTGCTGATGGTGGGGCCTCCGGGTTCAGGCAAAAGCCTGCTCGCCTCATGTCTACCCGGCATCCTGCCCGAGCTTACCCCGACCGAGGCGCTGGAGGTATCGATGGTGCAATCGGTCGCCGGAACTCTCGAAGCGGGCCGGATCAGCCGCGCGCGCCCGTTTCGCGCGCCACACCATTCCGCCAGCATGGCAGCGCTGACAGGCGGCGGCCTGAAAGTGCGCCCTGGCGAGGTTAGCCTGGCGCATCTGGGCGTCCTGTTCCTTGATGAACTGCCCGAGTTTCAACGCCAGGTCCTCGATTCGCTGCGTCAGCCGCTCGAGACCGGACAGGTCGATGTCGCGCGCGCCAACGCGCATGTGACGTTCCCCGCCCAGGTTCAGTTGATCGCTGCCATGAACCCATGCCGCTGCGGCCATGCGGGCGAAGCTGACCGGATATGCTCGCGCCATCCTCGCTGCGTGGGCGAATATCAGGGGCGGCTATCAGGGCCACTGCTGGACCGGATTGATCTTCATATCGAGGTGGCGGCGCTCAGCGCCATGGACCTTGCCCTGCCGCCACCAGCAGAGGACAGCGCCACGGTGAGCGAGCGTGTGGCGGCGGCGCGCTCATTGTGCGAGACCCGCGGGGTGCGATCAAACGCGCAGCTCCAAGGCGAGGCGCTTGAGGCCTACGCCTCGCCGGACGAAGAGGGCCGAGCCCTGTTGATGCGTGCGGCAGAAAAGCTGCGGCTTTCGGCCCGCGGCTACACCCGCATGCTGCGTGTGGCGCGCACCATCGCGGACCTTGCCGGGGCCGCAGTGGTTAGCCGCGCGCATATTGCAGAAGCGCTCAGCTACCGCCAGTTTGTGGGAACTCGCTGACTGTAGTTTTTTGTCGCAGCCGCAAGGCCACGGTTGCATCGAGCAAAAACGCCTGCGAGCATTTGCAGTCCCCTCCCGTTCTCTAAGAGCGTCGCACACGTGTTCCAAGACCTGCCCGTGCCTGAAGAAAAAGCTCGCCCCGATTACGCACCCAGCGGCGCGGGGGAAGGTGTGTTCTTGAAGCGAATGGCAGGGATCGGAGCAACGATCCTCGTCGAAATCCTTATCATCGCTCTGCTGCTAACTCTGGGATGGAACCTCTCACAAGGCGAACCCGAAGCGCCCATCGTCACCAGCATCGAGGCGCGCAACGTGTCTTCCCCTGCACCGGAAGAAGCGGTCGAAGAAGCGGCGCCAGCCGAGGCGCAGCCCGAGGCGCAACCAACCGAAGCCGAGCCGATCGAAACACCTGAGTTGCCTGAGCCGACACCGCTAGAGCCCCCGCCGCTAACCTTGCCAAGGCAAGCGCCTGCACCTCCGCCACCAGAGCCGACGCCGCAGCCAAGGCCGCGCCCGGCCCCCAAGACCCCGCCCCAGGTTTATGGCCCGCCGGACACCGGACCGCCCTCCTATTCGAGCGATAGCCAGCGTGTTGGCACCGCTCCCAACGGTGAGCCGATGTACGCGGCACGCTGGTACCGCGAGCCGACGCGTCAGGAATTGTCCGGCTATCTCTCAACCGCAACCGGCCCGGGCAGCGCTCTCATCGTGTGCAAGACTGTGCCCGGCTTCTATGTCGAAGACTGCGAACTTCTGGGTGAAGTCCCGAGCGGTTCTCAGATTGGGCGTGCAGTTCTAGCCGCCGCGTGGCAGTTCCGCGTGCGACCAGCAGTGATCGCAGGCCGCTCACAATTTGGATCCTGGGTGCGTATCCGGATCGACTACCGAAACGTCCGCCAGCCCTGACGCTCTAGCCAAAACCTCGAACAACTTCGCAAAAGGCCTCGCCATAGGTTTCGAGCTTCTTCGCGCCGATGCCGGGCACCTGGGCCATGGCCTCAAGGTTGGCCGGACGCGAAGATGCCATTTCCCGAAGCACGCTGTCATGGAAGATGATGTAGGCCGGGATGCTGTTCGCGCGGGCGAGTTCGGCGCGTCTTGCGCGCAGCGCTTCAAACAGGGGATCACCGGTCGGATTGGCGTCTGAGCCCCTGCGTTGACGCCGCGGCTTTTTGCGCGGCGCGGCGATGGTGACCTCACGCTCGCCCTTCAAGACGCTTCTGGCGGCTGGCCCAAGCGCAAGACCACCATGCTGCGTCGAGACAAGCATCTCTTGCGCCACGGCTGCGCGCATGGCCGGGCGCAGCAGCGGCGCTTCGTCTTCGGTGAGAATGCCGAACACGCTGAGCTCGTCATGGCCGCGCTGTCGCACACGGTCATCGTCGCGCCCGATCAGAACCTTTTCTACGTGTCCGATGCCAAAGCTTTGACCGGTGCGATACACAGTGGAGAGCAGTTTTTGCATGACCTGCGTCACGTCCAGAACCTTGGGCGGATCAAGGCAAATGTCGCAATTGCCGCAGGCTTCTTCCGGGCTCTCGCCAAAGTGTCGCAAAAGGATCGCCCGCCGACACGTCGAAGCTTCGACCAATCCGGCCAATGCGTTCAGGCGCGCGCGCTCACTCGCAAGGCGACCCTCATCAACTTCGGCCAGCCATAGGCGCGCCTTTGCAAAATCGTTTGCGCTCCAGAACAATTGCGCTTCGGCCGGATCGCCATCGCGCCCAGCGCGGCCCGTTTCCTGGTAATAGGCCTCGATCGACTTGGGCAGAGCCGCGTGAACGACAAAGCGCACATCGGGTTTGTCGATGCCCATCCCGAAAGCGATCGTTGCGACCATGACCATGTCTTCCGACGCCACAAACTCAGCCTGCACCGCCGCGCGCCGTTCCGCCGGAAGGCCTGCGTGATAAACCCCGACACGGCGCCCCGTTGCGGCCAGTTTCTCGGCCAGTTGCTCGCACCCCTTGCGACTGCCAGCGTAGACAATGCCTGCGCCTGTTTTGCGCGAGACATAATCGGCAATCTGACGCGAGCCCCCGTCGCGCGGCGTGATTGTGTAGCGGATATTGGCGCGATCAAAGCCGGCGACGATGAGGCCATCATCGGGCAAGCCCAGTTGCCGCAGGATATCGAGACGCGTCGCCTTGTCCGCAGTCGCCGTCAAAGCAAGCCTAGGCACGGTCGGAAACCGATCCAGTATGGCGCGAAGTTCTCGATAATCCGGGCGGAAGTCATGCCCCCATTCGGAAACGCAATGCGCCTCATCGATGGCAAAGAGCGCAACCTTAGCGTCGGCCAGCAACGCTCCAAAGCTTGAAGTCGTCGCTCGCTCAGGCGCAACATAGAGAAGGTCGAGCGCGCCCTCTTTCAGCGCCCTGGCTGTCGCCGCGTTGTCTGAATCCGCGCTTGTCATGGAGGCGGCTTGCAGGCCCACCGCGCGCGCCGATCGGATTTGATCGTGCATCAAGGCAATAAGAGGGGAGACCACAATGACCGTGCCATCGTGCACCAAAGCCGGGATCTGGTAGCAGAGCGATTTGCCCGCCCCTGTCGGCATCAGCGCCAAGGTGCGCTCGCCGCGCAGAACACGCGCAATCACCGCTTCCTGCGTTCCTCGAAAACCAGAAAAGCCGAACGTTGCACGCAAGGCTTCGTGCGCTTGCTCCATCAGCGCGCTGTCGCGATGGTCCGCGGAGCCTCCATAAAGCGCCGCCGGTACTGAATCCGATGCAGGAGAAGCGATAGACATCATCCCGACAAAGGCCAGTCCAGCCTCGACGGGTCAAGGGGAGGTGGGTCCGCTTTCCAGCGTTTCCCCGGTTTGTCCATGGCGGCCGTTCCAAGACGACCGAATATTCAGTTGGAAGCGGCTTTCCGGACCTGGCTCATATCGATCACATCGCCTGCCTCAATGAGCGGCTTTACCTGCGCGGTTGAGCCATCAAGCCGTTTGCCTACATCCGCGCGCTTAACCAGGTTAAGCCCGGTGTGATCGAGAATGCGACCATCATGGGAAAGCATCGAAACAGGCCCGATCGGCAGCCGGTCAATCTCATCGACGAGAACCGGATCCTCGGCCACGAATTCGCTGCCATACTTCTGACCCCACTGCCGCAAAGCTATCATCGCAGGCAGAAGATCGAAGCCTTTGTCGGTCAAACGGTACTCAACTTTGCGCCGATCATCCTCGCAAGGCTCACGCTTAAGGATGCCGTGATCAACAAGTTTCGCCAAACGGTTGGACAAAATGTTGCGCGCGATGCCGAGTTCGCTGAGGAATTCCTCGAAGTGTTTCAGGCGATTGAAGCTGGCACGCAGGATCATAAACGACCAGCGTTCTCCCATAACTTCAAGAGCTTGCGGCAGGCCGCAATCGATCAATTCGCGCAGTGACTCTCTGACTTCGCCCATAATTCAGTCCTCTTCGTGCAACCTTGTTAGCGCGATTCGCCAGCGCAAGACAATCCGATACAAAAGATTTTCAGTTTTCGGTTGCAACTCAAAACCGAATCCCTTAGGTAGCAATCAGCAACCAGTTTTAATTTAAAACGTTGCGTTGCACAAATATGAATAGAACCCCGTTTGAAAAGGACGAAAAGCGATGACCCTCTCCCTCAACGCTGCAAGCCGCCTCTCCCTCGTTGCCACCGCCGCTTTGGCGCTGGGCGCCACGGTTGCTCCGATCACCAGCCAGGCCGCCGCTCCGTATTACACCGCGACGCTGGCCGCCCCGGCTGAAGACGATCGCGCCGTTGCCGGCGGCGTCGCCTGGGCGTGTCAGGACAACACCTGCGTCGCCGCGAAGGGCACGAGCCGCCCTGTGCGCATCTGCCGCGGCCTCGCCCGTGAATTTGGTGAGATCACCAGCTTCACCACCAAAGGCGAAGCGCTCGACGAGGCCAGCCTCGCCAAGTGCAACGGCAATTAAGCCGACGCTTTTAGGAATGTAAATTCCCGGGCGGCCTGCAACTCTCCACGCAAGGCCGCCACTCAAGACCCCCGGTCGCAGCTCGTCCCCAACTGGCTGCCGCCGGGGGATTTTTGTATCGAAGCCACGCGCTTGCGAAGGCTCGGCCCTTAGAGAAGGCCCGACTTGGTCAATTGCCGCTCAAGCGCACCGGCATCGGTGAACAGATGCGCGTCCCACCCCCGTTCGACGGCGGCGGCCACATTGGCTGGGTTGTCATCGGCAAAGAACAGCGCGCTTCCTGGCTGACCGCTGCGCTCTTCCACGATCTCGTAGATCCGTGGATCAGGCTTTGCGATCCCTTCTTTGCCGGAAACGATGATATCCTCAAACAGGTCGAACAAGGAATGCTCGCGCCGAAACGCGCGGAACAGTTCATCTCCGAAATTGGTCAGGCAAAAGAGAGGCACTCCTTTGGCGTGAAGACGGCGCACGAGTTCATGCGTGCCTTCAACCGGGCCCGGAACCGTCTCATTGAAGCGCGCCGCGTAAGCCGCAATCAGGAGCGCATGCTCAGGGAATTGCGCGATCCGCTCGGGAAGCATCTGGCCAAGTGTCTCCCCTCGGTCATGCCGGAAATGCCATTCCTCGCTGACGACATGGGTGAGGAACCAGTCCAGCTCGGCCGGATCATCGATCAGCTTTTCAAACAGCGCGCGAAGCTGCCATTGGTAAAGCACGCGCCCCACATCGAAGACCACCGCTTTTGCCGCGTCACTCACCCCGGATAGCTCCTCAAACGGATAGCTCCTCAAACGGCAGCGGCCCGCTCTCCATGACGGAGGCGGGCCGCTGCAGAACCTTTTCGGACCGCCTCAGAAAGGCGATCGCTCGCATCACTTAGCCCTGGCGAGCCTTGAAGCGACGATTGGTCTTGTTGATGACATAGGTGCGACCGCGACGGCGGATGACGCGGCAGTCACGGTGGCGGTTCTTCAGCGACTTAAGGCTGTTGCGGATCTTCATTGTCAGTCTCTCAAAAAGCAAAGCGCGCCGGAATCGGTCCGACGCGCGGAATTTCGAGGGCAGCCGTTAGCCCGCAAGGCCCGTTTCGTCAACGCCTAACCGCGCAAATCGGAGAGCTTGCGCTCCCAAGCCAGTGCGTGAGCGATGATCGTATCAAGATCGGCGTGTTGCGGCTCCCAGGGCAGCTCTTCACGAATACGCGACGGGTCAGAGATGAGCTGATCGGGATCGCCAGCCCGGCGCCCCTCGATCCGGCGCTCGATCGTGAGGTTGGTCACGCGGTCAACCGCGTCGAGCACTTCGAGCACCGAAAACCCCCGACCGTACCCGCAGTTCATCGTCAAAGACCGCTCAGCCTGATTGGTCAGAGCTTCCAGAGCCAGCACATGCGCTGCGGCCAGATCGCTCACATGAATATAGTCTCGAACCCCGGTTCCATCGGGGGTGTCGTAATCGGTGCCAAAGACGCTCACGCCGTCGCGTTTGCCCAGCGCCGCTTCGACGGCCACCTTGATAAGATGCGTGGCCCCCGCGGTCGATTGACCCGAACGCGCCTGCGGGTCGGCTCCGGCCACGTTAAAATATCGGAGCGCGCAAAAATTCATCGGATGGGCCGCTGCGGTATCGCCGAGCATCCGCTCGGTCATCAACTTGGACCAGCCGTACGGATTGATCGGCCGCTGCGGGCTGTCCTCGCGCACGGGGGAAACTTCGGGAATGCCGTAGGTTGCCGCTGTGCTCGAGAAGATGAAATGCTTTACGCCTCCCGCCACGGCCGCCTCAATCAGCGCCCGGCTTTTTGAGGTGTTGTTGTGGTAGTACTTGAGCGGGTTCTCGACGCTTTCTGGAACCACGATCGAGCCGGCAAAGTGCATAATCGCACCGATGCCGCGCTCGTCAAAGATCTGCGCAAGAAGCGCGCTGTTCTCAATATCGCCTTCGTAGAGTGGCACGTCTTTCGGAACAGCGAAGCGAAAGCCCGTGGTCAGATTGTCAATCACAGACACGTCCCAGCCCGCGTCCTTTAACGCAAGAACGGCATGACTTCCGATGTATCCGGCACCTCCGGTAACCAGAACGCTGGGTCTGTTTGGCTCAATCATGATGCCGCGTTAGCAAACTTGGCCTGCAAATGGGTGAAGCGCATCCTTGTCGCAAACAGGTTTTGCACAGCGGCGAATTGAGCCTATGGCTAGGGCCTTGAGAGGAGACACCTTTGTTGCCGTTCAAACCGCTTGCAGCCGCCTTTGCAGCCATCACGGCCCTTGGTCTGTCAGCCTGTGCGGGCGGCGCTTACACGGGCCCTGTGGAAGTTACCCGCTTTGTCTCGGCCGAAACCGCTGGGCTTGGCGAAGGGACGATAGCCTTGCGGTTCTCCGAAGAGCTTACCAACGAAGCCGCCCTCGACGCGTTTCGCGGCGCTATAAGCGATGAACTCAGCCTGCTTGGCTACACAGTCATCACGAATGAAGAAATCGCCAATCAGATTGCGTCTGTATCGACCAGCCGTAACGCGCTTGGTCAAGGGCCTCAGCAGAACCCAGTGAGCGTTGGGGTGGGCGGATCGACAGGCACTTTCGGCACCGGGCTAGGCGTGGGTGTTGGCATTAATCTGGGCGGCACTGGCAGCCAGTCGCCGCGCGTGGTCTCTCAACTCAGCGTGGCGATCTCGTCGAACGCACCCGATACTGACCGGCAAAACCTGTGGGAGGCGCGCGCCTCTTTCCCGACGAGTGTGGATTCGCCATACGCCCCCGTCGATACGAACGCACGCGCGCTGGCGACGGCCGTGTTCAAGGATTTCCCCGGCGGCAACGGCGAAACCGTCAGCATCAATGTCGCCGATCTCATGGAGCAAGAATGAACATCCGCATCGACGCCGCTTTCGACAGCGGCAACATCGAAGTGATCGCGATCAAGGGCACAAGCGCGCGCCTTGCTGTGCGGAAAGACCACAATTCCGAGTTCGCGCAATGGTTTCACTTCCGCGTATCCGGCGCGGCGGGTGAAGACCTCGAGCTCAAAATCACTGGCCTGAACGAAAGCGCGTATCCAGGCGGATGGCCCAGCTACGATGCCTGCGTCTCAGAAGATCGCGAATACTGGGCGCGCGCGGCCAGCCAATTCGACAAGGGTAAAGACAATGGCACCCTCACCATCCGCTACACACCGGCGAGCGACATCTGCTATTTCGCCTATTTCGCGCCCTATTCGATCGAGCGTCACCACGATCTGATCGCTGAAGCGGCCGCCAGCGAAGGCGTGGACCTTGTTCC
The DNA here is from genome assembly GCA_039815865.1 of Pseudomonadota bacterium. GTDB lineage: Bacteria > Pseudomonadota > Alphaproteobacteria > Sphingomonadales > Sphingomonadaceae > Erythrobacter. The sequence continues at coordinate 2,645 of JBCBYM010000003.1, read as the reverse complement.
CTTGACCGGAACGCTTGACGGGCGACCGCTTGACGCGCTCGAGATGGGCGAAGGTGCACTCAAGGTCTGGCTCTACGCCCGCCAGCATCCAGGCGAGACCCAGGCCGAGTGGTGGATGGAAGGGGCGCTGGAATGCCTGACCGATCCGACCGATCCCGTGGGACGCGCCTTGCGCCGCCATTGCCGTTTGCACATCGTGCCCAATTGCAATCCTGATGGCTCAGCACGAGGCCATTTGCGCACCAACGCCGTTGGCACCAACCTCAACCGGGAATGGGCCAACCCGACGCCGGAAAAATCGCCCGAAGTCCTCGCTATTCGCAACCGTATGGATGAGACCGGCGTCGACTTTGCAATGGATGTGCACGGGGATGAGGCGATCCCGGCCAACTTTCTGGCCGGGTTTGAAGGCATCCCCAGTTGGAGCGATGCTCTGGGCGATCAGTTCTATCGATATCAGCGCATTCTCGACCGGCGCACTCCCGATTTTCAGACAGAGCTGGGCTATCCCAAGACCCCCGCTGGTCGAGCCAATCTGGGTATCAGCACCAATCAAGTGGCCGAGCGCTACCGCGCTTGCGCAATGACTTTGGAGATGCCCTTCAAGGATCTGGCCGCCGCACCCGAGCCCGAACAGGGCTGGTCGCCCGAGCGCTGCAAGCATCTCGCGCGTGACTGCTTGGCCGCGTTGCTTGAATGGATTGAGACAGGCGAAGGGTAAAACTGGGTTCAGGATACAGAATTTTACCCCGCACCCAGCGAGGCGATGTGGTACACGTCTCGCAATTGGGAGACGCATCATGACTCATATTCATCGCCGTTCGTTAATCGCCGGTCTGGCGGCTGGTTCAGGCCTTATGCTGCTGCCCTCTGCCGCGCGCGCTCAGTTTGGATCAGGCGGCCTCAACCTGTCGTCCATTCTAGGAAAGGCCACGGACAGCGCGCTCGACAAGCTCGCCGAGCCCGGGGCCTATTACAACGATGAGGACATCCGCATTGGCCTGCCGATTGTGGGGGGAAGCTCAAGCGGTCTGTTCGGTTCGATCCTGAGCGGGGCGAGCAAATTGGGCGTGCTCGATGACATCACACGCCAGATCAACGACGCCGCGGGCATCGCCGCGGGCGAGGCCAAGCCGATTTTTCGCGATGCGATCAGCAACCTTTCCTTCAGCGATGCGCCCGACATTCTCAATCAAGACGACGGCGGCACGCAATATCTGCGCAGCTCGTCCAACGATGCGCTTCATTCCAAGCTCCAGCCACTGGTTGACAGCGCTTTGGAGGGGCTGGGCGTCTACAAGACCTTTGACAGCCTTTCTGAAGAACACAGCTTCATCAGTCAGGCGGGCCTCAATCGTGAGAGCATCAACACCTCGGTCACCGATCAGGGCCTCGACGGCATTTTCAACTATGTCGGCAAGGAGGAAACCGCTTTTCGCAAGGACCCAGTCGGCAACGTCACCAAGTCGCTGGGCGACCTGTTCGGGAACTAGCTGAGGTGCGCCGGGCCAAAAGCGTGCGGCAACAGTTCTGAGAGTCTGATACGCCGGATTTCGGTCTTGCCAACGCATAGAACGAGAGGATCGGTACCGCCCAATTGCGCTAGCTCGTTGAGCACCTGCCGACACCGGCCACACGGCGTAATTGGGGCGCCGTCGCCCTTGTCGAGCGGCCCTGTAACCGCGAGCGCGACCAGCCCGCCTCGGCGCCCTTCACCAAAGGCGCGCGATACGGCGACGGTTTCCGCGCAAAGGGCAAGGCCATAGCTCGCATTCTCGACATTGCTGCCGGTGATGACCGCGCCATCATCGAACAGGAGCGCGGATCCAACCTGGTAGTCAGAGTATGGGGCGTAGGCATGCTCCGCTGAAGCGCGCGCTTCGGCAATCAACGCGGCTTCCTGGTCGCTCGAAAGCATCATTTCTGCACTACCACCCATTCCAATGGCTCTCTCGACGCCTCGCTGACCAATTGACGATTGGCGCTCCATAGCAGCCAGGGCCGCAGCGTATAGCGCGGACGAAAACGATCGCGGATCAGCCAGACGTCCCGGTCCAGCGAGTCCGCCAAGCGAAAGCGTGTTTCGAACGCTTCCCCAAGCTTCAGAATGACCGGCTGGCCGACGTGCATCTCCATCTGGTTGACCAGGGTGAGCACTTCGCTCGTCACCGCCGCCTCGCTGACGCGCGGCTCACAAGCGTCCGGAAGGCGAGTTAACGCGAGGCTCGTGGGCAAGAGCTCGGGATCGCGCGCCACCATACGGGTAAAGCGAGCCGATTGCGCATCCGCACGCAGGCAAGGATCGAACGGTTGCAGAATGCCGATCTTGAGGCCCGCCTCTTTGGCCGCACGCAGGCGTTGGCGGAAGCCGGGATCAGGCGGTGAGCCAGCCGTCGCCAACTCCAGGTAGACAAAGTCAGCGCCCGTCGCCTTGAGCACCTCAAAGCGAACACCCGGCGTCCCACTTGCGATCACAGCGCCCTGTTCGGGATACAGCGTTTCATCCGGGCGCCAGGACCGCATCTCGAACCAGAACCAACCAGCATAGACCAGCGCCACCAGCCCTATCAGCGCGGCCAGTTGGAACAGACGGCGAAAGAGGCCGCCTTTGGTCTTGCGACGCTTTGCGCTGTTTTTCGTCTTGG
>JBCBYM010000039.1:0-19194 GCA_039815865.1 Pseudomonadota bacterium | reverse complement strand
CGCCCTTGGCGTCCTTCACGGCCTGTTCCACGTTGGGAGTGACGGTGCCCAGCTTCGGGTTGGGCATCAGGCCCTTGGGACCCAGCAGCTTACCCAGACGGCCAACCACGCCCATCATGTCAGGCGTCGCGATCACGCGGTCGTAATCGAGATTGCCGTTCTGCATCTCTTCCATCAGGTCTTCAGCGCCAACCTTGTCCGCGCCAGCGGCGGTGGCTTTCTCGGCGTTGTCGCCGCGCGCAAAGACCGCGACCTTCACATCCTTGCCCGTGCCCGAGGGGAGCGAGATCATGCCACGCACCATCTGATCGGCGTGGCGCGGATCAACGCCCAGGTTCATCGACACCTCAACGGTTTCGTCAAACTTGGCCTTGTGCTCACGCAGGAGGCTCAGCGCTTCATCCACGGTGTAGAACTTTTCGCGGTCCAGCTCAGCGAGGACCTTCTGCTTTTTCGTCATTGTCGCCATGGTCTTAGCCCTCCACCACTTCGAGTCCCATCGAACGGCATGAGCCTTCGATGATCTTCATCGCCGCATCGATATCGTTCGCGTTGAGGTCCTTCATCTTGGCCTCGGCGATTTCCTTGACCTGGGCTTGCGTGATCGATCCGGCTGAGACCTTGCCCGGCTCTTTCGAACCCGACTTCAGCTTGGCCGCTTTCTTGATCATGAAGCTCGCAGGCGGGCTCTTGAAGGTGAAGGTGAACGAACGGTCCGCGTAAACGGTGATGGTCGTCGGGATCGGGGCGTTCTTCTCAAGTTCCTGCGTAGCGGCGTTGAACGCCTTGCAGAATTCCATGATGTTAACGCCGCGCTGACCCAGCGCCGGGCCGATCGGGGGGGAAGGGTTTGCAGCGCCTGCAGGCACCTGCAGCTTGATATAGCCTTCGATTTTCTTGGCCATGAGGCCTTATCCTTTCGCACTGTCAGCCAGCCCTTGCCGGCGCGTTCAAAGCGCCTTGATGGTCCAGCTTCATGTTAAGCGGTCCAACGCCGGGCCACCAAAGCCCAGCTCCCGCACGGAGACGCACCCTTGCGGATGCGAAGGCGCGCACATAGCGAGTTTCGCCCAGTATGCAAGCCAAGATACGCCCTGTTCGCCCATAGCCGCCCTCGCGCGCCCCAACCTCCAGCCGTGGGCCAGCCGCGTGTAGGAGACACAGGTTACACCGTTAAAAGCGAAAAAACCCACCGCCTGCATCGGGCCTCAAACCCAACAAGAAACCGCCGTTCGGCGACGCCCGGTTGCCCGGCGCCCTCCATCGCGAAGCCCAGCTTTAACGGCCTTCACGTAAGTAGGAAAACGCCAAATTGCGCGCGACACCGGATCGAAAAAGCCCGCAGGAACCCTCTGTTAATCCGGCCAGATTAGAGGTAAGCCAACGGTGCGTTACAGGGGACCAGGCAATGATGCGCGTGGCTATTCAAGTCAAAGAGCTGATTTCGAGCAACGTGACCAGCGTGGTGGAGACCGCGTCCAACCCGCTCAAGATGCTCAATCGCCTTCAGCGTGAGATTGAAGAGGCGATCATTTCGATGGAGGGAGAGCGCTCGCGCACGAGCCAGCGCATCACCCGGCTCGAGGCGCACCTTGCCCAGTCTGAAACGCGCGAAGCGGATTGGGGCGATAAGGCCCAGACCGCGATGAACCACGGGCGCGAGGATCTGGCGCGTCAGGCGCTGATCGCGCGCGAGGACACCACCGCGACCATCGCCACGATCAAGGATGATCTCGCCAGCGCCAAGGACGACCTCGCTGAGATCGAGAGCGCGATCACCGAGCTTGAAGCCAAGCGCGAAGACACGCGTCGCCAGGCGCTTGAACTGGCCTCGGCGGATCACGCCGGCAGCGCCTCGGGCGAAGCGAGCGACAAGCCCAGCCGCACTGAAGCGCGTATGGGGCGCATTTCGGAGCTGGAGAAGCGCACCGAATTCGCCACGGAAAGCCACGTCGAAAAGCGCGCCCATGCCTCGGTGGATGAGGAAATCAACGCCATGCGCCGCGACAGCAAGATCGACGCGGAGCTGGCCGCGATGAAGGAAAGCGCGGTCCAAGAGGCGCCGACCAAAAAGGCGCCCGCCAAAAAGGCCCCTGCCTCGAAAACGGCGGCCAAGAAAGCGCGCTGATCGTCGGCCCGTAAGGGTCGCTCGACGAACACGAAGACGAGGTGTGTTAGCCAGGCTAGACACCTGACGCTCGCCTCCCTATCTGATGACCTTGAGGTTATCAGGAGGAGCGATCTCTTGTCCGCATCGTCGATTACGCTTGATCAGTGGTTTGGCTGGGCCGGACAGGCGGCCATGATCGGTTGGCTCATCCTCATCTTCGCGCCGCGCCGCCTGCCTTATGGCCTTGGGACGCTGGTTTTGGCGGTGCCGCGCTTCGTCATCCCCTTTGGTATCTCGCTGCTCTATGCGGGCTTTGCGATGACCTATTTCTTCAGCGTGGAAGGCGGCGGGTTCGGCTCGCTGGATGAGGTCGCCACGCTTCTGGGCAAGCCGGAAATGCTGCTGGCGGGGTGGGTGCATTACCTCGCCTTTGACCTGTTTATCGGCGGCTGGATCGCGGTGGAGGCGGACAAGATCGGCCTCAATCGCCTTGTCCAGGCGCCGATCCTGGTCGCCACTTTCATGCTGGGGCCGATGGGTCTGGCGATCTTCCTCACAATCAAGGCGAGCGTTTTGCGTTGGCCCCAAGCCGAAGCACCGCCTGTACCCGCTGAGGCCTTCATAAAGGAGCCCGCCCAATGAGCACCGCCCCTCTGCCCAATCAGCCCGCATCGCTGATGCCTGCATCCCTGATGCCGCGCCTGTCGGGCGATCACATGACGCAGCTCAACCTCTCGCTTGCACTGCTGATGGCGGCGAGCTTTCTCGTGTTCCTGCCCGCCATGCTGATCGACACCCGGATGCTCGACAGCGCGGGCGTTTGGGTGAAGCCGCAGAAGTTCAACATTTCGCTCAGCCTCCACTTCTTCACCATCGCGGCGCTGGCGCAATTGGTGCCGCAAAAGGTGCGGACCGGACCAACGCTCATTCTCTTCAGCTATCTGGGCGCTCTGGCGCTGCTGATCGAGTATGTCTGGGTCGGGATACAGGCCGCGCAGGCCAAGCGTTCGCACTTCAACTACGACAGCGAGTTTGAAGCGCTGATGTACGCGGCCATGGGTGTGGGCGCGCTCTTTCTGATGACAATCGCGGCCGCGCTGGCGGTTCAGATTGCACGCAAGGGCGATCGCACGCGCTACGGACTGTGGCTGGGAAGCGTGGTTGGCTTGGGAACCGCGTTCCTCTCGACGCTCTATTTCGGTTTCGAGATGTCGACCACCAGCCGCTATGTCGGCGCGCCTCTGGAAGGCGGGGGCGCGGTGGTGCCGTTCTTTGGCTGGTCGAGGGAATACGGCGATCTGCGCCCCGCCCACTTTGTGAGCCTCCATCTGATGCAGACCGTGCCGCTCGCCGGCTGGCTGGCGGATCGGCAAGGCTGGAACGCCAAGCTGATGGTGGGCGGTGTGGCCGCGGTACAACTGGCGCTGGCGACCGCCTTGTTCTTTCAGGCGAAGGCGGGCCAGCCGTTCTGGCCGGTCTAACGAACGGGTCTGACCGGCTAGAGGCGGGCGCGAATTCAAGGCCCCGGCCCGCCCCCTTTGGTGGCTTAACCCGGCTCAGGATGCGGTGTAGCGGTCGTACCAGTCCAGCCGTTCTTCCATCGCCGCGCTGATCGTATCAAGGCCCGTGTTCAGCGCCAGAAACTGCTTTTCATGGCGTCTTAGCGACTTGTAGCGCGCGTGCATGCGGTTGAGCGCGGGCAGATCGATCGGGCAACGCGGGTCCAGCGCGTGTTCGAGGACGCTCATCGTCGCATCCGATGCGCAAGCTTCGCATTCTTCAAGGTTCTCAGCCTCGAGGCTTGCCTCGCGGCCCGCTGGAGCGCGGCAATACACAGTTTCGTACTCGTTTTCGTTGCCGATCGAATAGCCGTTTTCAATGTCGCCGCGGATCACGCAATAGGTTCGGGTGATGAACCGCGCACCTTCTCTTCGGCATTGATTGTCCTCTTCCGTCTGGATCAGGTGGCGGCCGTTTCGGCGCAATTCCTCGTCGCGCCGCTTGAGCCGGGCGATATCCCCGCGCACCCGGCGCAGTGTCTGCGCGTGCGATCCGGCGGTTCCGGTGTCGCGGCAATCCTCGATGTAGTCGCTCACCCGCTGCGTGCGCTGCCGCATATCGGCGGCTGACAAACGGCGCAGCAGCGAAAGATCGAAGCTGACGATGAGGCCGGCAAACACGTCAAGGCAATGGGCCTGACCGGCGCCGATCAGTACTCTCAATTGCTGCTGCACATCATCATAGGAAAGCGCGATTTCGCTGCGGGTTTGCGGCGCGGTAAGGTCCTTTGCCCAGGCATCGATATTGTCGACCACAAAGTCGATCCGGGCCATCAGGCTAGCGAGCGCCGCTTGCGCCGAGCGCGCTTCGTATCGCACGCCAAGCGCGATAAAGCTGGTGCGCAAGGTGTCGAGATCGCCCTGAAAGCGCCCGACGCGCCGATCGATCGCTTTCATCCGCTTGACCACTTGCGCCAGAGCCTGCGCTTCGCGGTCTTGCCCGGTGGGATCACCCTTCATGCCATAGAGCCGCGCGATCGTCTTCGTGACCGTGTCGACCAACGCGGCCATCGTCAGAACTTCCGGCTCCGCGCCGGTGTGTTCAAGGCTCTCAGCGGTCGCTTGCGCGTCCAGCGCCGCCCGCTTTTGCGCGCGGAATTCATCATAGATTTCAAATGACATAAGCCCCCCCCCTTGGCCTGAGAATTGGCAAATCAAGCGGGGCTTTGCAATCGATTTTAGGAGCGCAATCGGCTCAACCGCGCTCCAACTCCCAGCGCGGGGTTTTCATGCCCTTGGTGCGGCTGGTGAGGTGGTATTGGCGGCACAGCTCGCACCGATAGGCGCGCAACTTGAACGGGGCCTTCGCCGCCACCGTTTCGGCGTCTTCGCGGGTCGCGAAGGTTTTCTTGCGGTTGCAAATCTTGGGGGAGGTCTTCACGAATGCTCCCCCAAGGCAACCGAGCCGGCGGCTCTACTTGACCAGCTCAACCTGTTCGAAGTCGAGTTCCACCGGCGTTGCGCGACCGAAGATCGAGACGCTGACCTTGACCTTGGCCTTGTCGAAATCGAGCTCTTCGACCACGCCGTTGAAGCTGGCGAACGGCCCATCGAGCACTTTGACCTGATCGCCGATATCGTATTCGACGCTGATCTGCGCCTTGGGCGCGGCCTTGGCTTCCTCGACCCCGCCAAAGTAGCGCGCGGCCTCTTTTTCGCTGATCGGCTGGGGCTTGTTGTTGTTGCCCAGAAAGCCCGTCACCTTCGGCGTGTTCTTGACGAGGTGGTAGACATCATCGTTCATGCGCAGCTTGGCGAGGACATAACCCGGCATGAACTTGCGCTCGACCTGGACCTTCTTGCCGCGCTTGACTTCGGTGACGGTCTCGGTCGGAACCTCGATTTCCTCGACACCTTCGGTCAGGCCAAGGCGCTCGGCCTCTGCGATGATCGCTTCTTTGACCTTGTTTTCAAAACCGGAATAGGCGTGGATGATATACCAGCGGGCCATGATGGGCAGTCCTTAGATAAATGCGTTTTGCCGCGGCCGCGTTTCGCTTGCGGGCCTGGCGTACAATGGGGCCTGGCTTAAGCCAGCGTCAGAAGGAATTTGACGACGGCGTTGAACACGCTGTCCACGCCAAGGAAGAACAGCGAGAGCATCACCATCATGATGAAGACGAAGATCGCGGTGCGGATCGTCTCTTCACGGGTCGGCCAGACGACCTTCTTGGTCTCTGAACGCACCTGATTGACGAACTCGGGAACGCTGGTTTTTGTCTTTTTCGTGTCTTCGGCCATGATCTGTATCGGCGCTTTCACTGATTGCTTTGCGACTGCCCCTGACAGGTAGGTCTCATCGCCCTCCGGAACAAGGCACCGGAAGGGCTCTGGGATCTGCAATGTCAGGAGACGTGTTGCCAATATGCCCGCCTGCGCCGAATTGCAAGCGCGCGGTTTGCTCAAGGCGCGCCCGACTTTGTGAATCGGGGCTTTTGTTTTGCAGCGCAGCACACTAGCGTAGGCCTTAACGAAAGCGACACAATCGCAAACGGGCGCTCAGCGGCGTCCACCTTAAAACGTTCCAGGGACGCATTCAGGGGATACAAACACACATGGCAGCCAGCGACACCGGCGGCGCGAGCTTGATTGACCGCGTCACGAATATTTCGGACTTCATCTGGGGCGGTACATGGAACGGGGAATTGCTGCCCTGGCTGTCGGTGGGCGGACAGCCGATCCCGCCGATGGTGATCATCCTGCTGGGCATCGGCGTCTATATCATGGTCGGCCTCAAGTTTTATCCGCTTGTGCATCTGGGCAGCGCGTTCAAGGGCCTGGTTGCTGGCCGCAAGGGCGAAGGCGCGGGTGAAATCTCGCCGTTTGCGGCCTTGTCGACCGCGCTTTCGGGCCAGGTGGGAACCGGCAACCTGGCGGGTGTGGCGACTGCCATTGCGTTGGGTGGCCCTGGCGCGATCTTCTGGATGTGGATCACCGCGCTCATTGGCATGGCGCTGGGTTTTGCCGAAGGCGCGCTCGCCATCCGCTATCGCGAGACGACCAAGGACGGCACGTATCGCGGCGGTCCGATGAGCTACATCATGCTGGGCCTTGGCCCGAAATGGACCTGGCTGGCGATCCTGTTCTGCCTTGGCACGATTTTCTCCGCCATGGTCACGGGCAACTCGATCCAGGCCAACGCGGTGGCGGATGGCTTGAACGAGCTGTTCGGCATCGAAGAGTGGCTGGGCGGCCTGATCGTCGCGATTGCGGTGTTCGTCGTGATTATCGGGGGTATCAAGTCGATCGGCGGCGTTGCTGAAAAGGTCATCCCGTTCATGGCGGGCGCCTATGTCGTGATGGCGGTTACAGCGCTTGCGCTCAACGCCAGCGAGATCCCGGCAACCTTCGGTCTGATCTTCAGCGGCGCGTTCAACCCGCAAGCGGCCACCGGCGGCTTTGTCGGCGCGGCCATTGCGCTGGCGATCCGGGCGGGTGTGGCGCGCGGCCTGTTCTCGAACGAGAGCGGCCAGGGCTCAACCCCGATCGCTCACGCCGTCGCGCAGACCAACGATCCGGTGCAACAAGGCCGCATGGCGATGCTGGGCACCTTCATCGACACAATCATTATCTGCACGATGACGGCGCTGGTTATCCTCACGGTCAAGGGCGACTTCACCGGGGGCGGCGAGGCCGTGGCCCACGCTTGGAATTCGGATCTGCAAGGGTTCGCGATGACGAGCGGCGCCTTTGCCGCCGCTTTCCCGCTGCCGATTGCCGGTATTCCGCTGGGAACGCTGATTGCCTCGATCGCGCTGATCCTGTTCGTCTTCACCACGCTGCTGACCTGGAGCTATTACGGTGAGCGAGCGATCACCTTTATCTATGACCGGATCCCTGGCGCCTCGGCAGGCGGTGAAAAGGTGCTCCACATGATCTGGCGGGTCCTGTGGTGTGTGGTGATCTATGTCGGCGCGAGCCAGGATCTCACGCTTGTCTGGCGTCTGGGCGATATCTCAAACGCCGCTATGGCGCTGCCGAACCTGATTGCCCTGCTGCTTTTGTCGGGCGTGGTGTTCAAGCTCGCCAAGGGTGACAAGACGGCGGGCAAGGATTTCCGCGCGGAGACCGCAGAGCCGCCGGTCGAATACTGATCAAGCCTTACCGCGGGCCGGGTGCGCGCCTTGTTCAGCAAGGCCGCCCGGCGCGCAATGGGCCGCGTTCAGTACCGGCCAAACAGCTTGTCGAGCCAGCTTGGCTCATGCATCGGGCGGATCGGGCCATAGGCCATCGCGCGCAAGGCGGGGTCGCAGACCGGGCGCGGACTGGTCCATTGGTCGGGCCGCGAGCTGTGAATCGAATAATGGGTCATCGTTGTCTTCCCTCGTTTAGCCGCCAGGCCCAGTTGAGCGCGGACGACGGGTTTCCCAGATGACGCCATGTGCCAGCCAAGCTCTGGCGCGAAGCTGAGCGAGCCAGTTAGGCGGCGTTCATCCATGTCACGATGTGTAACGAGGCACGCCAGCAACGCGCCGGCCGTCCGGCCCGGAACGGCGCTGGCCGAAAGCTCAGCGTCCCAGCAACCGCTCGATCAGGGTCGGTTTGTGCATCGGGCGCAGCCGGCCGTATTTCAGCTGCCGACGGCTTTCGTTTGCAGCGACGGCCGAATGGCTGGTCTGGGCGCAAGGAAACTGGCGGTTGCCTTCCGGCTGAGGGCTATCGTCTAGGGGCATGGGACCTCGATACGCTCCACAAACAAGGGCACGGGTAGCGCCCGGCCGCATTGGGCCGGGCGCTGGGCGGGCACAGGGTTTAGCGCAAGGCGAGGGATGGCCCGGCGCTGGACCTGATATGCGCGTGTTTGGTCGAAGACCGGTCGACGCGCCACTACGGGCTTGCCCTTAAGGGTGCTCTGCGCAGCCAGCCAAGCGGCCTCTCACTGGGCGTTTTCGATATAGGCGAGCGCCGCCTCCATCGCCGGATCGGTGCCCGCCAGCGTCGAAATTCGCGTGTCGGGCGCAAGGATATCGGGCGTGATACCAAGCCGCGGGTCCAGCTGGTCGGCGTTGGTGATGACCGTGCGCTGCAGCGGCACCCGGACCTTCACCCCGCTGTGGGGAAGCGTCAGGAACGCAAGGATGCCCGCCGTCGCTCCGGTCGCCGCTCCGCCCGTTCGCTCGCCGATAAAGACCGATTCGCGCTGAGTCTTCAGCGCAGCCAGAAAGTGCGTGACACCCGAGGCGTTGTCGCCGCTGGTCAGCACAATCAGAGTGCCGCCAAAGGCGCCCGGCTTGGGGGGAATCGAATCCGCCGGCTTGCCCACGAGCGGGCTGATAATCTCGAACATTCCATCCGCGCGCGGCTTGAACCAGGCGGGATCGGGATCGAGCGCGGCCTTTTCCCAACTGCCCAGATAGGGGCGGATTTCAGGGTCGATCCGGTTACTCTTCACCAGCAGCGCGTCGGCCTCGCGAAAGCTGTCGGGCATCAGCCATTGCAAAAGCCCCATCTGCGCATCGTTTGACCCGCCCCCATTGCGGCGCAGATCCACGATCAGCGTGTCCCGGCCCGAGCGTGCAAGCTCTGCAAAGATCGGCGCGTAGATCGTGTCGGGATCAACCGGCTGGCGGTAGTTCACGAAGGTATCAACGCTAAGATAGGCCGCGCGGTCATCGAGCAGCTTGAAGGTGGCCGCGTCTTTGAAGTTGTTCGAGAAGCGTTTCTCGCCCGTGATCGCGGCGTAATCGGTGTAGCCCAGCCGCTGCACGCGGACCTCGCGCGCGCTTTGTTCGCCATCGGCTACGCTCAGCACCGCTTCGGGGCGGGTGTCGTAGAGGAAGGGGTAGAAGTGCTCAAAGGCGGGGCCCATGAACTCATCGAATTGGGTGATGCTGCGCTCCTTGATGAAATCGGTGTCGCCATCAACGGGGAAGAGCGCTTTGACCGCTTCGATCGCATCACCGACCGGGCGCCCGTCAATCGCCACGATCTCAGCCCCGCGCGAAAGCCCGGTGGTGCCCGGATTGGTGACGAACATGCGCCCGTCAAAGATCGCGTAGCGCAGCGGCAGGTAAACCGGCTCGCTTGTGCGCGCGTCTTCAAAGTCCTTGGGCAATTCGGCCTTGGTGTGATCGCAACGGATCGCGGCGAGCACCCGGCTGATCTGGAGGTACACCTCACCGCGCGTCGGATTGGCGAGCGCCCTCGCCTCGACATCATCCCACAGCGCATCAAGCGCCGCCTTGGAGGTGTAGCGCGTATAGCCGGGGTGAATATCCTCCAGCGCCTTGCGCGTGATCGCCAGCTCTTCGCGGACCTGCTTTGCCGTCATGACGTCATCGCGCGGCGAGGTTGCGGAAGCGGCGGCCTCCATGCCCTGCGCCTCTTGCGCAAAGGTCGGGGAGACTGGCGCATTCAGCGCGATTGCAGCGACCAGCGTGGTCATCGAAACACAAAAAGTCTTCATGAGGCTTACTCCCCTTGAGCGCGGCGCAGGGCCGTCGGTTTAAACTGACGCGTGGTGAAGGTGTAGGTGTCGGCCTCAGTGATCGTCACGGCATAGGCCTCGTCCGGGCGATAGGCGTCCCAGTACTTTCCATCGCAGGCAAAGACGCGGACGCCCAGGGGCAGCGCGTAGGTGATGGTCGACAAGGGCGGCACCGTCTGGACAAAGCCGTTGTTCCGGTTGCCCGGTTCGCTGGGCAGCTCGAAGCGGGCATAGACCGTGCGCGGCAGGATCGAGGTGTTGCGGATCACCAGTTGGCCGCGCTCCTCGCCCTGCTTCTGCTGGGCGACGAATTGTGTGTTCACATACGCGCCGCTGCGATCGGAATGCGGGTGCGCGCTCACAGGGACCGGGGTGATCGCCCCAAGAACCGCGAGAGCGAGGGATAGGGCAAAGGTGGGGATGACAGCGGGCACGGCTCTTTGGGCGGCCTTTGGGATAGACGGACGGGACACTGGACAATTCTCCTTAACGGCTTGCCGCCAAGCGGCTGATGGCCCTTTCAATGATCACGATCCGCGTCTCATTCGCCTCAAAAAGTCCCCAACCGCACAAAAGCGAAGAATTGAGACGAATGGCCACCCGGCCTAGAGCAAGCGAGCCGCACACGAGGGATTGATTTGAAGGAAAGTGGTTTCGTCTGATGGAATTGAGTTGGCGTACAACGGTTCTGCTGGTCACCGGGGTCCCCTCGTTGATCGCAGCTGTAATGGTCCTCTTGAACGCGCGCGAAGTGGCGGCGGCCAAGCTGTTCCTGGCGCTGATTGTCGCCTGGCTGATGTTCACCATGCCCTATATCATCGGCTTTTCGGGCGCTTATCAGGCCTATCCCTGGCTCACCTTCTTCCCCTTCAACACCGAGCTTTGGATTGGACCGCTGTGGCTTCTCACCGTGCGCGCGCTGACGAGCGAGCACTTGCCCGGGCGCTGGTGGCTGTGGCTGGTGCCGGGGCTTGTGCAGACGCTCTATTACACAGGCCTGTTCTTTCTCATCGGCCCCAATTGGGGGATCGGGGCCGAAGCCGCCGAGGCCAAGTTCGCCTTTAGCGATGCCTTCCACGTGCCCTATATCGTGCCGATAGAGACCGCTTTGGGCCTTGGTCTGATCGCCTTTGCCGCGTGGGACAGCTATGTCCGGATCAAGCGTTATCGCGAATGGGTGGGCAAGGAGCACTCCAACGCCGACCGGGTGGACCTGGCCTGGTTGCAGCACGCCGGGGCTGCGATCATTGCGCTGGCGATCGTGTGGTTGTCGAGCGATGTGGCCGCGACCCTCTTCGGGCGTTTGTCCTATATCACCATTTTCAATTTCTACGCGATCAGCGGGGTGGTGGTGCTGTGGCTCTCGCTCCAATTCCTGTCGCGCAGCGACCGGCGCTTTCCCAAACCGCTCGCCTCTGGCCCGGTCGAGCCCGCGCAGGACGCCCAGCCCGAGCCGGACCAAGACACCCCCACGCCGCCGCGTCTTGATCTGGCGCGGATCGAGGCCAAGGTGCGCGAGGGGCAGTGGCATTTCGATCAGGATCTGACACTGGGTGAGCTTGCGCGCCGGGTGGGCACCAATTCCTCAGCGCTTTCCGCCGCGCTCAACGCGCGCGAGGATGGCAATTTCACCAGCTTCATAAACGGGCTGAGAGTTGAGGCGGTGTGCGACAAGCTGCGCACAGCCGGTGACGCCGGAGCCGACACGGCGCCCAATTTCCTCGATCTGGCGCTGGATTGCGGGTTCGGCTCCAAGGCAACCTTCAACCGCGCCTTCAAGCGCCACACCGGCCAATCCCCGCGCGAATGGCTGCAAGCCAACCGCCCGCTGGAGGCGGCGTAGGGCCCCAGCCCAGCCCAAGGCCAAGCGCAGCCAGCCGTGGGGCGGGTTTGGTGAGGAAAAGCCCTTTGAGAAAAATGGCAGGGGCGACAGGATTCGAACCCGTGGCCCTCGGTTTTGGAGACCGATGCTCTACCAACTGAGCTACGCCCCTGCACGAGAGCGCAGCCTTTAGAGGAGGGTTTCGCGCCTTGCAACACCGCTTGGCGCGTGAGGCACGCAAAATGTCGCGCCCCATAATATCGCAAAGGGCGCACCCCGTGTCGTCTGCGTACTAGAAGGAGAGCCGCAATTTGGTATCCTTGCGGCCATGCATTCGCCTTTGCGCTCCACCATTCCGGTTGAAACCCTGCTGCTTGCCTATCGCAGCGGAATTTTCCCCATGGCGGACAAGCGTGAGGATCAGGACGTGTTCTGGGTTGAACCGCGTGACCGGGCGATCCTGCCGCTCGATGGTTTTCACCTGTCCAAATCCTTGCACAAGGTCGTGCGTTCGGACCGCTATATCGTGACACTGGATGCCGCCTTTACTGACGTCGTCGAAGCGTGCGCCGCGCCGCGCCCGGGCCATCCCGAAACCTGGATCAGCGAACGCATCGTGCGCAGCTACGCCGCTCTGCACCGCGCCGGGCACGCGCATTCCATCGAATGCTGGCGCGCGCCCGAGGATGGGAAAGGCGACGATGGTGGAAGCGGGCCTGAACTCGTCGGCGGGCTCTACGGCGTCAGCTTTGACCGGGTGTTTTGCGGCGAAAGCATGTTTTCCCGCGCCGACAACGCCAGCAAGGTCGCGCTCACCTGGTTGGTCGCCATGATGCGGCACGCCGGCTATCGGCTGCTCGATTGCCAGTTCATGACCGATCATCTCTCATCCTTGGGCGCGATCGAGATGCCGCAGCGCATGTATATGCAAGCTCTGGAACGCGCGCGCGGCCGGCCCCGGATGAGCCTGGCTCAAGCTTACGCCTCGTTTGCGCAAGGTGCGGAAGGTGGCGCTCAGCCGTCCTCGGACGCTTCGCCGGACGCTTCACCGGGAAAGCGCATCGCGCAGTCTTTCACCCAGACATCGTAGATCGGGTGCTCCACCACGTTGAGGCTGGGCGAATCCTTGAATAGCCATCCGGAAAAGACGCGGCGGTGCTCGCTCGCCCCGCGTTCGAGCACGTCGAGCTGCACAAAGGCGCCCGTTTCCTGAGGCATCTCCCAAGGCGCGGTGCGCTCACAGGTTGAGAGGCGCAGTATCACCGGGCCCTCTTCCAGAACATCGCCGGGGCGCATTTGGAAATCCTGGCTCAGATTGTTGCGTTTGTTGAGAAGGCCAATCGTGGCGACGCGCTCGGCCAGCGGCGTGGCGCCTTCGATATCGCCTTGCGCGGAAACGCCGGCGCTTTCCGCGGGGCCAGCCAGTCCGATTTCGCTGAAGTTGTCGCCTTCCTCAATGCCCTCGGCCTCCGAGCACGCGCTAAGCGTCAGGCCAAGGACCGCGCCAATCCAGACAAACGCCCTGCGCAAAACCTTCAGCCTTCGGGCGACCAGGCTTCGTAATCGCCCACCGCCTTGGCGCGCTTGCCCCCACGATCGAGCGATCCTTGCGGCAGATAGGCTTGCGGTGTGCCGGTGGCGTTAGGGGTGTAGTCGACTTCCCAGATCTTGGCGGGTGGAAGATGGCTTTCGGGCGCATCCTCGAACGCACCGTGGAGCCAGCCATGCCATTCGGCCGGCACACGGCTGGCATCGTTGGCGCCGTCATAGATGACCCAGCGCTGCTCTCGCTGAGTGTAGGATCCGGTCGAGGCGCCGCTGTCCTTGCGCGCCTTGCGGTAATACTTGTTGCCCGCGTAGTCGGTGCCGACATGCTCGCCGCCCTGGCGGCTGGCCCACAAGTGGGTGCCCAGCGTCGCGCCGTCCCACCAGGTGAAGATTTTGCCGAAGATTCCCATGACCTGCGCGGATAAACGAAATGACGGGGTGAGCCAAGGCTTATAGGGCTTGAAGCGCCGCCTCTTTTGCCCGACCTTCGCTTTCAAAGGGGAACACAGCCATATGCAGGATTTTGGCGCGCTCACTCAGGATGCCGGTCAAGCCTACGCGGTCACCTATTACGCGCACGCCGCGATTGGGTTTGGAGCCGCCGGCATGGCGCTGGTTGCTCTATTCAGCCAGAAGGGCGGCGCTTGGCATCGCCGCTCAGGCCAGATTTTCCTATGCGCGATGGGGTTTGCGGCGCTGAGCGCGCTCTACTTTGTTGTGGCCCGCATCCCAGCGCCGCCAGTGCTGATCGGGGCACTCATGTCGATTTACGCCATGGCCATGGCCGTCTTGTCGCTCAAACCCCAGACGGGCGCTTGGTTCGCGGCGCAAGCGGCTAGCGCTTCCATCCCGTTCCTGATTGGGCTGTTCTACGTCAGCTATCTAGCGGCGGCGATCATGATCCCGGACGTTCCTGCATATGTCGGCGTTCTTGGCCCGGTTACGGGCATCCTTTTTCTGGTGATCGGCTGGAAGGACGTTGCATTTCTGCGAGCCCGGAATGTTGATCGTCCGCGCCGGTTGCAGCGGCATGGCTTTCGAATGGCGCTGGTGTGCACGCAGGTGGTGAGCGCGCCGCTGCAATCCTTCGGCCCGCTGTTTCTGGGCGAGGAGCACAGCTTCCAGTTCTACGCCTTTGCGCCGTTCCTGCTTGTGCCGCTGATCGTGTGGCTTGCGACCCCGGCTTGGCTCAAGACCCCAACGCCCGAGCCCAAGGTCGAGCCCGCGTAAAGCGCGCCTCAGGGCATTTCCCACAAGACCTGGTCACCAGGGGCAATGCCAAGTTCCGCCGCCAGCCCGCCCCTGATCTCGAACACCGCGATCACTTCGCCATCGGACAGCACCGATTCGAGCGAATAGGGCACCGCTGTCTCGATATTGGCGATCCGGCGATCAACGCCGATAAAGATGATGTCGAGGCTGATGGGCGTGTTCTTCATCCAGAAGCTGCGGGTTGCGGGCGGATCGTTGGGAAAGATCATCGCCTCATCATCCCCGAGGCTTTCACGGAACATCAGGCCGCGTCCCTGCGCCTGGCGGGAAAGCGCGAATTCGGTGTTGAAAGGGATGCGTTTGTCGCCGCTGATCACGGTGACCTCGGCGATTTCGAGTCCGGATATGGGGTGGCGCGCGCTTTCCTCCTGCGCAACCGGAGCCACAGCCGGTTCCCCCGCAGCTCCAGCGGGCGAGCATCCAGCCACCGCAATCATGATGGGCGCTATCGTCAATCCGATCGTCGGACACGGCATCCGGAAGTCATCAAACATCATCGCGCAGTTCCTCTTCGGCTTCGATCACCCAGTCTTCCACCGCATCTGCCTGTGCGGCCTCGAGGATGAACTGGACGTGTTCGTATAGGTGGCCTGCCCGCAGCATCGCGGCAACCTGTTTTTCGCGGCGCTTGCGAGCGGCTTCGAAGTCGTCATCCGCTTCGCGCAGTCCCCGCGCGAAGGGGCCAAATCCGCGCTTCTTCGCCAGCAGCATCGCCGCACGCCGTCCCGCGGCCTCGCCCGGCGTGTTTTCCGCGCGCGTGGTCTCTTCAACGCCCGCCGCCCACAAGGCCTGTTCGACCCGCCGCTTGCCATAGCCACGCTGCGTCAGGTCGCGCGAGCGGCCGCGCGCGTAGGCGTCGTCATCGATATAGCCCAGCTCGACCAGCCGCGTGACGAGCCCGGTCACATCAAGCTCCCTCGTGCGCCCGTCCGCATCCTCTGCCACGCCGCGTTCGCGGATCTTGCGCGCCAGATAGCCCTCAACCTTGGCCGCCGTGGTGGCGAACCGCGCGACATAGGCGAGCGCGAGATCGCGCAACGTGGTTTCATCAAGCGGCGCGGACTTTTTGCCGCGCTTGCGCTCACGCCGCCCCTTGCCGCGCGGCGCGGTTTGGTGCGCGTCTTCATGCGCTTTCTCACTACCGGGAGATGACGTTTTGCTTTCCTGTGAAACCATTTCGCCTTATTCGTGCCACAGTCGTTATCAAATGGGACAATTTGGACCGCTTTGGTGCTAATTGCCGATGCGATAGGGATACAATAGCGCAGGCCCACCGGGCCAAGCAAATTACGGGTTTCGCGAGAGAAAATGACCGACGCCGCCATGACGCCGACGCCGAACGACTGCGATTTGCCGCGCATTCGTGCGCAATTTTCGACCTTTAACGACGCAATCGATTACGCCGCGCGCAGCCAAAAGGGCCTCAATTTCCACGATATGCGTGGACAACTTTTTCGCGTGTATCCCTATTGTGAGATGCGTGAAGACGCGCTGGAGATGGCGCGCCGACTTATTGCGATCGGAATCGGACCAGAAGATCGCGTCGCGCTGATCGCTGAAACCGGGCCCGATTTCGCCGCGCTGTTCTGCGCCTGTGTCTACGCCGGCGCCTGGCCCGTGCCGCTGCCGCTGCCCACGACCTTTGGCGGCAAGGACAATTACATCGATCAGCTCGCCGTGCAGCTGCAAAGTTCAGACCCGGCCATCCTGCTCTATCCCGAAGCCATCGGCGAAATGGCCGCTGCTGCGGCGGATCGCCAGGGCTGCGCGGCGGAAAGCTGGGAAAGCTTTGCCACGCGCGAGGCGCCCGATTGCGAGCTGCCCGAGGCCGATCCCAAGGACATTTGCTATCTGCAGTATTCCTCCGGTTCGACCCGTTTCCCGCAAGGCGTGGCGGTGACGCACGAAGCGCTGCTGCACAATCTCTACGGCCACTCAACCTCGATGCATCTGGGCGAGGATGAGCGCTGCGTAAGCTGGTTGCCATGGTATCACGATATGGGTCTTGTTGGCTGCTTCCTCTCGCTGATCGCGAACCAGGTGTCGGGCGACTATCTCAAGCCGGACGCTTTTGCGCGCCGCCCGCTGGCCTGGCTCGACATGATCACCCGCAACAAGGGCAGCACGCTCAGCTATTCGCCCACCTTTGGCTATGACATCTGCGCGCGCCGCATTTCCAGCCAGAGCAACGTCGCGGAGCGCTTTGATCTCTCGCGCTGGCGCGTGGCGGGCAATGGCGCCGACATGATCCGCCCGGACGTGATGCAAAGCTTCGTCAACGCGTTTGCCGATGCGGGCTTTAAAGCGTCGGCCTTCACCCCGTCCTATGGCCTCGCTGAAGCCGTCCTCGCCGTCACCGTGATGCCGCCGGGCGAAGGCATTCGCGTCGAGTTGGTTGAGGAAGAGCGCCTGTCCGGCACCCCGCGCGATATCCCGCGGCCCGCGCGCTACCGCGCAATCGTCAATTGCGGCAAGGCGTTGCCCGATATGGACGTCGAGATCCGCGGAGAAGATGGCCACGCGCGCGGCGACCATCAGATCGGCAAGGTCTGGTGCCGCGGTCCCAGCGTCATGCACTCCTACTTCCGCAACGAAGAAGCGACCGCCGATTGCCTCGTCCCCAGCGATGACCCGGCTGAGCAGGAAGCGCGCGGTTCGTGGCTCGACACAGGCGACATGGGCTACATGGCCGATGGCTATCTGTTCATCGTTGGCCGCGCCAAGGACATGATCATCATCAACGGCAAGAACCACTGGCCGCAGGACATCGAGTGGGCGGTGGAGCAATTGCCGGGCTTCAACCACGGCGATATCGCCGCTTTTGCGGTGGAAACCGAAGGCGGCGAGGAAGCGCCCGCCGTGCTCGTCCATTGCCGTGTCGCCGATCCGGTTGAGCGTGTGAAACTGCGCGAACAGATTGCGGACAAGGTCCGCTCGGTCACGGGCATGAGCTGCGTTGTCGAATTGGTCCCGCCGCGCACGCTGCCGCGCACATCCTCAGGCAAGCTGAGCCGCGCCAAGGCGAAAAAGCTCTATCTGTCGGGCGAGATCGTTCCGCTGAAGCTGGCGGCGTGAGCGGCTGAACCTTAGCGCGCGATCACCCATCGCCCATCGCGAAAACGGTAGACATTGGGCGAGATGCAGCGCGGCGCGACGTTGCAATCCTCAATCACCAAGGCTTTGACATCGCTCAGCTCCGGGCCTTGAGGCACCAGCCCCGCGAGCACCAATTGGTCTGAGGCGACAGCGACGATCAGATCGGGCCCGACCCGCTCGGCAATCTTCCCCCAGCGCTCTAAGTCCACCAGCGCTGTGCCGACATATTCCTCGCCTGCAAGTACTACCAGCCCTTCGAGCAGGCTTTCAGCCTCGCTAACCGGGATGGTGGGGATATACGCTTCGGTTTGGGCCAGACCCTTGGCCCAGGCTTCGCTTTGGCTGAGGCCGAAACCCTCCAACATGCTGGGCAAAGCCAGGCTGATCGAGACGGGGCTGTCAAGCGCAAGGATAGCGTAAAGATCTTCGCCGATCTGACGGTGCGGCGGGCGTTCAGACGGATCGATCTCGCTGACATAGCCCCAATATTGCGCATCGCGCACGATGATGCGCAGATCGGCCGCGGTGGGTTGGGCCGGCTGTCGCGTCAGCTCTGCGACGAAGTTTGCGATCTCGCCATCGCACTCCTGAGCGCTGATCGATTGGCATAGGTTGTAAACGCGGTGCAGATTGAACGTGCCGGTATCGAACTCAGGGTGCTCAGTGATGTTAATCTGGAGCGGGTCGCCCGGTTCGCTTGTATAGGTCGCTTCGGGCAAAGCCTCGGAAAACAGGGCAATCGCGTCGCGGGCGAAAGCTCTGGCTCCCGGCGTGTCCTGCGCTGCAAGCGCGCCCGGCACAGCCAACGCAGGCAAGCACAGCGCCAGCAGTGCCAGCAAGCGCGCATCCAGGCGCAGCGAGGCGAAAAGGTCTTTTATCATTCCTCGCTCACTCCCCATTCGGCGCGTAAGGGCCCCGAGGCGTCTTGTATCGTCACGCTGACCCCGCGGTTTGCCAATTCGGCCTGCGCCAGTTCCGCCTGTTCGCGCGGGCCCAACAGCATGATCGGCACATTGATGCGCGCAGCGGCCCATTCGATCACGGCGAGCGCGTCCGTGCCCTGTGCGCTCACGGCAAGTTTGGTGCCGGCCTCGGGGTTGCCCTGTTCAATGTCGACCTCTTCCAACCCGATCAATTGAGGCAGGTCACTGATCGGCGGGAGCAATTCGATCGTCCATTCCGGCTCAGTGGCCGCGATCCGTTGTTCAAGCGCGCGATAGGCCGTCAGGCTCGCCCCATCCAAGCGCTCGGCGCGGACCAGAGCGCGGCGGCGTGTGCGGTCCACCAGCACGTCGGCTTCGGGCACACCAGCGACCAGCGCCAGGCGCTGCGCGAGGTCCTCGGCTCGCGCCAGCGCCAC
>JBCBYM010000038.1:0-19221 GCA_039815865.1 Pseudomonadota bacterium | reverse complement strand
TGTTGCCGCATCCTTGATCGCAACAGCGATGGCCATACTCGACCAAGGCGTCGCGATTGCGGGTGCGGATCAGGTCCTGGAACAGCGCCAAGTCTCCGCCATAGCAAAACACATCGGGCGCGCGGCTGCCGAGGATCAGGTAACGCAACGGCACCTTATCCGCGCCAAACCCCTCTTCGATGAGATCCTGCCAGGCCTCAAAATCGCCGAGCATGGTCTTGGTAAAGCTGGGCCGGCCCGTGGGGCGCATATAGGTCCACAAGGCTGCGGCGCTGTCTTCGTAGAGAACGTCAAGCTCAGCCAGCGAGAACAGCGCATCGGGGACAGCGTTGTGAAGCGCGCTTTGAGCGAGGAGTTCCTCTCCATCGGTCAACGGGACCGCTTTGGACGCGCCGCTATCCATATCTTGCAACTCCAGCGAAGCCCGAGAGCGTCATCGGGACTGCAACCTAAACGCGCCATGACACGCTCGGGTGGGTCCGCAAGAAGACTTAGGCGAGGCTCGCAGCGGATAGCAAACTGATATCCTTGGTTTTCCGCCGAATTAAGTCGGATTCGGGGTGAAACGAGGCGGTGAGGCGATACAATATTACGCAGTCTCACGCTGTTAATTGCAAGTGTTGCACCGCTTTCTCGAGCATCAGCAATTGCCACAAGACGCGCGAGTTGTCGGCAAGCCCGGCAATATGCGCGTCAGCCAGAGCGGCCAGCGCTTTGGTATCGAACCACCCGGCGCTGGCCAGAACGCCTGATGAAGTCACCTTGCGCGCCTCGTGCGCCAGCGGACCGCGCAGCCAGTCGGCAATCGGGGTCACAAATCCCTGCTTGGGCCGGTAGAGAATATCGCGCGGCAGATAGGGTTCCATGGAGCGCTTGAGAATGGCCTTGCCTGTTGCCCCCTCAACGCGCAGTCGATCCGGCAAGCGCGAAGCGAACTCCACCAAGCGATGATCCAACAATGGCTCGCGCGCTTCGAGGCTGGTCGCCATGCTGGTTCGATCGACCTTGGTGAGGATATCGCCGGGCAGCCAGAAGGTGAGGTCGGCGTATTGCGCGCGGTCAAGCCCGGTGCGCGCTGGCGCTGCGCGCATCAGGGCGATGAGCTCATCCTCGGCGCGAAACCCGTCAAGGCTACGCGCAAAGCCATGGGTGTAAAGCGCCGCGCGCTCAGCCGGCGTTGTAATCGAAAGAGCACGTGCATAGCCCTCCTCCCCTGTCTCGGCGAGCGCGAGCAGGGTCGACTTGGCGCGAAAGCGGCGCGGCGCCCATTGCGCCTTGGGCCACAGGCGCCCCAGCGTCCCGAACACGGGCGCGCGCATGGCGGATGGAATGCGGCCGCGCACGCGCTCTTCGTGGTGGTGGAAGACCTGACGGCGGTACCCGGCAAAGGCTTCATCCGCCCCGTCGCCCGACAACGCCACGGTCACATGCTCGCGGGCAAGCTGGCACACGCGCCATGTTGGCAACGCCGAGGCATCGGCAAACGGCTCGTCAAACATCGCCGCCAGCGTGTCGAGCGCGCCAAAATCGTCCGGACTGACCGTGCGCGCGTGGTGATCGGTGCCGTATTGGCGCGCCACGCGTTCGGCGTAGCTCGTCTCATCCAATGCCTCGACGTCAAACCCAATCGAGCAGGTCTTGACCGGTTTGGACGCCGCCTCGCTCATCAGCGCAACCACGCTGGAGCTGTCGACCCCGCCCGAGAGGAACGCGCCAAGCGGAACATCGGCCACCATGCGCGATTGCACCGCCTTGCGCGTGAGATCGACCAGCTCCTCGCTCAAGGCCCCCTCGCTAGCCGATGCGCGCTCGGCAAAGCTGATCTCCCACCACCGGCGTGGGCTCGGCACAGGCTTGCCCGCCTCGCACAGGATGAAATGGCCAGCGGGAAGTTTGCGAACGCCTTGGAGGATAGAATGGGTGTCGGGCACGTAGCCCCAGGTCAGATAGGCATCGAGGGCATGCGGATTGAGCTGGCGCGAAAGGGACGGCTCGCAAAGCAGCGCTTTGAGCTCGGACCCAAAGGCGAGCGTTCCATCGGGCAGGCTTGCGAGGAACAAAGGCTTCACGCCGAAGCGATCCCGCGCCACGAACAGTTGGCGCTTGTCGAGATCATAGAGGGCAAAGGCGAACATGCCATCGAGCCGTTCGAGGCAATCAACGCCCCAGCGCTGCCAGGCGGCGAGGATCACCTCGGTGTCGCCCTGAGTGGCAAAGCGCGCGCCTTCACCGGCCAACTCTTCGCGAAGAGCCTTGAAGTTGTAGATCTCGCCGTTGAACGCAATCACTGCGCGCCTGTCGGTCGAGAGCATGGGCTGCGGGGAACCTTCCAAATCGATGATCGACAAGCGCCGATGGCCCAACCCTATGCCGGGCGCCGTCCACACGCCCTCCCCGTCAGGCCCGCGATGGATGAGCGCGTTCGTCATGCGCTCCACGCGTTCGGGCGCAAAGACGGCTTTGCCATCAGGGTCAAACAGGCCGGCGACGCCGCACATCCGCGCTGCTCTTACAGGCCCGCAGCCGGCGTCAGGATCGCCACCGCGATCACCGATGCCAGCACCAGCGCGGCAAGGCCGGCGCAGACCAAGACCGGGCTGTCCTCGCGCGTTTCGAGCCGGTCGATCCAGCGCATCCGCTTAAGCTCGTCCACGGTGAAACCGTAGTCTTCCGGCTCGCTCTGAAAGAACGGCCAGGCCGCCGCCAAGGCGAGAGCAACGATAACCGCGAAGAATACCCAACCGTAGACGATGTGATCAAAACCGGCGGCGAACTCGACGCCCGCGAACTGAGCGATGTAGATCGTGCCCCAAGCCCGCACCCCATTGGCGAGGACAGACAGCACAATCGCTCCGCCGACGAAGAGTGCGCGGCGGGTCCAAGTGGTAAAACGCGTAAAGCCGACCAGCGCCGCCAGAGTGACCATAGCGACAAGAAACTTCACGCCCGAACATTCCTCGGCGACGATGAACAGACCCACGGGCGTGTCGATGTAGATCCCGTCGATCACGGCGGGAATCCCACTCCACTGGGTCAGCGCAATGGCGATCTGCGCGGTGATCGACTGAAGGAAGGGAATAATCTCATCACCAAACGGCACGAGGAAGGCGAGGAAGGCAAAGGGCAAGGCGAGCAGCATCGAAACGCGCACACCGAGCGCCGCAAGCAAAGCCCCCTGCACCGCCCCCACCGCGCCCGCATGAGCGATGAAATTGATCCCCATCACTCGCCCGATAAGCCAGAGCCCCAAGGCCCCCACGACCACGACAAGACCCGGCGCCCAGGCGCGCGGCGTGATACGTGCAAGCTCTTCGGACTTCAGCCAGATCAGCCAGACCGCGATTGGCGGGACCAGCAGGATGTGATTGTAGGTGTCGATATTCCACCATTGGTGGGCCATCTCCCCCCACTCGCGCGCGGTCGCAGCCCCCAGGATGACCAGAGAGGTAAGCATTCCCACAATCGACTGTCTCCAGCCTTCTGGGATCACGGCGAGCATCGCGCCCTGCCAATCGCTGACCTCGCGAGTAGCGCGGCTGACGGAGGCTCTGGCGCTCTCAGGCGGCATTGCGCGCCTCCTGATGCGGTCTCTTGCCGGTGACGAGCGTGTTGAGAGGTGCAAGCTGCGCGGCCCAGGCGTGATGCTCGACCACAAAGCGCCGAGCGGCTTGGCCCATCGTATGGGCGGCCCGCGGTTCCGCCATAAGCTGAGCGAAGCGATCGAGCATGGCGTGCGCATTCGCCGGGGCCACCATCCAATCTGTCCCGTCGCGCGCGGCGATACCGGTCGCCGCTTCAGGCGTCAGGAGAACAGGGCACTCCATGGCCATGGCCTCAAGCACCTTGTTCTGCACGCCGCGCGCAATCTGTAACGGCACAAGCGCGCAGGAGGCCGCCGCAAGGAATGGCCTCACATCAGGCACCTCACCCCACACGCATACGCCCTGTTTGCCATGCAGCGTTCTGAGAGCCGGGGTTGGGTTACGACCCACTACATGGAACTGCGCTTCGGGAAAGCGTTCCCGCGCCAGCGGCATAAAGCTCTCAGCCGCCCACAACGCCGCCCGTTCGTTGGGTCGGTAGTCCATCTGCCCGGTGAAGACGAAATGCGGTCCGGACGAAGCGCTCAGCGCAGTGTGAGCGGTAACACTTGGTTTGCCAAAAGCCTCAGCATCGATGCCGTTGCCCATGACGACCAGATCAATACTTTTGGGAGCGCTCACACGAGAACGAAAAAGCTCCGCTTCCGAGGCGCTGATCAGCGTGATCGCGTCCGCTCTGCGCGCCAGACGCTCTTCCTCAGCGGCCAGAAGGCGCGCTTCGCGAGCGTTAAGCCAGACGCGTTCACCGGCCTCAGCGTACCCCTCGAATTTGGCGCTGTCGACATCGCACAGATCGACCACCACTCGCCCCAAAAAACCACCCGGAACGTACTGACCCATCTGGCCTGAGAACACGACGATAACGCTGATGGGACGCTCGGCTATGGTTCGTGTGACCCACTTTTCCAGCGCCGCGCTGTGAAAGGCGGTCAGACTGACAGGCTTACCCGTCAGAACCGCTTCGACGCCGGCCAGCGCCAAAGGCTTGGAGCGATGAATGACACAATGCGAAGCGCTGACACCCTCAACCTGCGATACAGCCTCGCGGTCCTCCTGGCTTTCCGAAAAACAGCCGACGTGAACAGGCCCAAGCCGGGCGAGCGCCTCCAGCAGGTGATGGCTGCGGATCTTGTCCCCGCGATTGGGCGGAAACGGCACCCGGTGCGCCAGGAAGAGAATTTCGCTCATTCCAGCCCGCCTTACGCCAGACCGCGCGCGACAAACGGCCCGATCGTATTGGCAACCGGAAGCGGGAGCTTCTTCCAAAGCGCAATCTTGCGCGCGTAAGCCTCGCTTGTTGGGTCCACGTCGCGCGCCGCCTGTCCTGGCGCGGTCCACTGAGCGTAGCGCAGCTTTTGCGGCTCAAAACCCCAGTTTTTCTTGAACTTGTAAGGACCACCACCGGTTTTCGAGCGCCCAAAATCAAACCGCTCCATGCCTCTAGCGCGCGCATGGAGCATGAGTTCGTAATACATCCGCTCATTCGCTCGGGCCGCGCGCGCGGCGTAAGTGCCCCCGCCCCAGTAGGGAAGGACCGCACCTTGATGGTAAAAGCTCAAAACGCTGGAAATCGGCTTGCCATGCTTAAACACGGTAAGGATATCACTGTGCTGAGGAAAAGCCTCAAGCGCAGCGCGAAACAGCTTTGCCGGAAACACGGGCGTGCCAAGATTGCGCACGCTCTCAGAATAGACCCGGTAATGCGCGCGCCGATCGCTCGCCTCACGGCCGATGCGCACTGTCAGATCACCCTTGAGGCCTTTGCGCACTTCAGCGCGGGCTTTGCGCGGGATCGCGATCAATTCCGCTTCGTCATCGCTCGCGAGCGCGCGCTCAAAACCGCAATGCTTGTCATCCCATTGGCGCCAGCCTTCGCCCTCAGGCAGAGCTCCGCCGCGCAGCTCAAGGCTCGCAAAACCGCCCGCAACCGCGTGACCCTGCGCCGCCTTGATCAGCGCCCGCGCCGCCTCAGTGGAAGCGGCAATCAGCCCGCCGCCCACGCCAAAACCGCTGGATGCAAGCGCCTTACCAAACAGCGCGGAACGCACTTCGGTCAATGGCATCCACCCTGTGATCGCCCCCAGTTGCTGAGTTACGAAGCCGGTTGCTCGCTGTCCGCTGCCCGCCTGGACCGCTTGAAGCCAGGTCGGGCGCTGAAACAAGCTCGCACCTTGCTCGGCTGCGAACCCTTCAATCCGCTGCACAACACGCGCATCGCCAAGGTCAGCGAGGCGAACATCGTGCTGCATGTCTAGCGGCGCGTTCACGCCGCGATCCCGTGCAATTCGGTTGCCTCAGGCCGGTTCTCATCCACGCGCACGGCTTCGCTCGCGGCCACCGCGTCCATCCGCCCCCACGCGAACTCTGCGACCAGATCGGTAAGCTTGTCCGCCATCTTGTTGAGCCCGGTGTAGTGCCGCAGCTTGGATCGCATTGAGGCGTTGGCGACGCGCGGCTGCGCAGGATCGACTTCCCAGGGGTGGAAATAGAACACCGCCGGGCGCGCTTCGCGTTCGTTGACTTGGCGGATCGCCCAGCGCGAGAAAGCGTAGGGAAGCACTCGGAAGAATCCGCCGCCACCGGCGGCCACACGGCGCCCGGCAAGCATCGCGGTCGTCACGGGAAGCTCAAGTAGGGCGGAGCTTTCGAGCGGGGGAAACGCAAAGCGCGGCGCTTCGGGCCAGCCATAGTGATCGTGCGCCACCGGAGCGACGCTGGAGGAATAGGTGTAGCCTTGCGCGGCCAGCTCTTCGAACGCCCAGGCGTTGCGCGCATCGATCGAGAAACTGGGCGCGCGGTATCCGGAAACCCTCTGACCGGTCGTGTCTTCAAGGATTTCACGCGCTTTTCGAATGTCCTTCGCGAACGCGTCTCGATCAAGAGTGAACACGCGCGCGTGATCATAGCCGTGGCTGGCAATTTCATGCCCGGCATCGACAATTCGGCGCATCAGAGCCGGGTGGCGCTCTGCGATCCAGCCAAGGGTGAAGAACGTGGCGCTCACCCCGCCGTCCGCGAACAGATCGAGGATGCGATCGACATTGGCTTCGACACGGGTCGGGATCGCGCCCCAGTCGGACCGGCTGATCACGTCTTCAAAGGCACCGACCTGGAACCAGTCCTCGACATCGACCGAGAGACCGTTGACCACTTGGGCTGGCAGATCCCCACTTGGTGCCATGGCTCAGGCCGCCTCGCGCGATGTGTCGTCTTCGAGCCACTCAATCAGCATGGTGAGCACGTGGCGGAAAGAAGCTTCCTGTTCGGCAAGCCGCTGCTCGATCCGAACTAGGGCTTCTTCAACCTCGGGACTGACTGGGGCCCCGTCAGGGCCGCTCGTCGCCGCTCCAACCGCCTGCAACTCGGCAATCGCCGCTTCGAGCTGCGCGGTGCGTTCGCCTTGTAGGCTGGGCTTTGCGCCTTCGGATGCGTCAGACGCAGCCAGCGCGCTTTCAACCGCAGCGGGCGTGTCTTCGGTTTGAAGGCTGAATTCGCCCGCTTCCTTGTGCGCGCCGCGAACCTGGTCCGAGGCCATTTCTTCGCACACCGCCGCAAGCATGGCGAGACTGACCTCGTCGCGCTCTTCAATAGCCCCAAGCAGCAACAGGCGATTCATCACCTGGTTAACCCGGCGCGGGATGCCATCGGTCGCTTCGAACAGCCCGGGAAGCAGACCCTCGCCTAGTGCGGGGCGCCCTTCCCATCCCACATGTTCGAGCCGGTGCGTGATATAGTCTTTTACTTCCGCCGCATCGAGCGCTTCAAGATGGTGCGAGGCGATGATCCGCTGGCGAAGCTGGTCAAGATCCGGGTGATGCGCCAGTGTGCGACGAAATTCCGGCTGACCCAGCAGCAGGCTCTGCAACAGCGGGTGCGATCCCAACTGGAAGTTGGAAAGCATGCGCAACTCTTCCAGCGCTGTGAAATCGAGGTTCTGGCACTCATCCACCACCAGCAGACACCGACGGCCAGCGCGCGCTTCATCCTGGAGGAATTTCTCGATCGCGCCCAGGGCCCCGGCCTTATCCTTGCCCTCGATCGGCAAGCCAAAGCTCTGCGCGACAACGTGGATCAGCTCTTCGCCGTCCAGCGCGCTGGTGACCACTTGCGCCACGGTCAGAGCCTTGCGATCAACGCGCTCCATCAAATGCGCAACCAGTGTCGACTTGCCCGCGCCCACTTCGCCGGTGATGACGATGAAGCCCTCGCCCTGATTGAGGCCATAGCCAAGGTAGCTCATCGCCTTTTTGTGGCTTGTGCTTTCAAAGTAGAATTGCGGGTCGGGCGTGAGTTGAAACGGGCGCCCGCTGAAGCCGTAAAATTGTTCGTACATCGTGTCCCAGGCTCCGTGTCGTCAGAAATCGAGGCGCAGGCCCAACAAGGCGCTGGCGGCTGCAAAATCCTCTTCGCTGAATTCGCTATCAAAATAGTCAACGGCGACGGCGGCGCGCGCCGAGAGGTTCCCTGTGAGCGTGCGATTGTACGCCGCCGAGGCCCCGTAAGCGGTGAGGTCGGAATTGTTCACCTCGCTGGTGAACCAATTGACATAAGCGTTGGTCGTCAGAGCGCCGCTTTGGCCAAGGCTGCTGCTCAGCGCGCCGATCACGTAATAGCTTTCATCGCGAAGACCATCGATCTCTTCAAGCACCGTGCCTTCGGCGCCGATAAAGGTGCGCCGGTCGTAACCCGCGGCGATCGCGGCGTTCAGTCGGCCGATAGTGCGCTGATAGCTGACCACACCGCCGCGACCGCGTGAGACGGCGGAGCGCGTTGACCCCAACAGGCCAAGGCCGGTGGCGCCCTCGTCGCCCGTGACAAGCCCGGTGAAGTCGCCAGTGAGCGCGTTGCGCGTGGCATCGAAGTCCGCCGACAGCCCACTCAACGAATTGGTAAGCCCCCCGCCAAACCCGGTGAGGCCATCATAGACGTTGATGGAAAAAGCGCTGCGACTGTCGGGAATGTATGAGAAGTTCCCGTAATAGGTCGTTGAATCGTAACGACGGCCAACCGTGGCCGTGAGCGAGGTGCGGCGGCTTGGGCGCCATTGCACCCCGACATCCCAGATCAGCCCATCAACATCAAAGGCAATCTGCCTCGGAGCGCTTTCATCGGTGACGAACCGACCATCATCGCCGATGACCGGATCGCCGTTCTCATCGCGCACCGCATCGCGGCTGGAGACTTCAACATCCTCGTAGCCGACGCCGCCAACGACCGCGAAACTGTCGCTGAGAGGCACGGTCACATCGCCGCGCACATAAAGATCACGCACGCGCTGATCGAGCGTGTTCACATCTTCCTGGAAAGCGCCGGCGCCGACACCGACCCCCACCGGAAGCGCATCGCCAGCGCGCGTTCCCGCGCGCACCTGACCTGAATAGGTAACGCTCTCATCGAACACATCGAGAGCATCCCCTTCCTCGTTCACAATAGCATCGTTCGCCTCGATCCGGTTGTAGCCGACAAAGGCGCTCGCTGTGAGGTCGAGCGCTCCGGCTCGCGTGGCGATGGTCGGGCCCGCGTAGAGACTATAGATATCGCTTGTGGAATCCTCTGCGACCAGCGGGTTGCTGGACACCCCGCCGCCGCCATCAATCCGCGCCCGGCTGGCAAGCGCGCCCGCCTCGAGGGTTAGCGCCTGAGGGACAATCGCAAGCGAACCGCGCGCGACCCCGCTGATCGTGTCGGAATCAACCGCATCGCCATAGCCGAAATTGCGCTCGTACCGCACCGAAACGGATGCGACCGAGTTCTTGCCCTGGACCGTGGTATCCACTCCGGCCGCAATCTGGGTAAAAGTCAGGACATCATCGCCGGGCGTCAGCTCGGCGGTTAGGATCTGGTTGACCTCGATATAGGGTTGCGTGGTGGATGTTGCGCCCTGCTCTTGGGTCGGCTGAGCGGCGACAGGCGCGCTTAAAGCGAGGCTGGTCAAGCTCACAAGCCCAACACGGCGCAGTGAAATGAGGCGTTTCATAGGCCCTCCCTTTCACCGTAATCCCCAAATCGACGGCCCGAGGGGCTGAATTGCGCTGCGTTAAGAAGCAACTTGATGTCAGGGCACGCCGACAAGAGCTGCTGGGCGTCTTCAACCGCCGCCCGGCCCGTCTGATCAGCCCGGACAATCAGAACACTCTGGCCGACATACGCAGCAAGCTCGGCGGCCGGAGAAGCGGCCAGCGCCGGCGGCGTGTCAAAGATGACAAAGCGATTAGGCGCGCCGCGCGTAAGCCGATCAAGAACCTCGCCGGTGCGCGCGCTTGCGAGGAATTCCGCATCGCGTGCGCTGCTGGTGCCCGCGGGCATGATGAAGAGGCCCTTGATGTCGGTTGCGATAGCAAGATCTTCAGGACGCTGTCCGCGGTCCGCCACAGCGTCCATAAAGCCTGGCGCGTCCCCAATTCCGAAATGGCGCGTGATCGAGGGGTTGATGACATCGGCGTCGACCAAAAGCACCTCAACGTCGCGCTCAGCGCTGAGCGCTATCGCCAAGTTGGCTGCGCAAAACGTTTTCCCCTCACCCTGATGGGGCGAACTGACCAGGATCCGCCGAGTCTCAGCCTCACGCGAGGCGCGCGCATCGGCAAGCAATTCGCGCTTGATAATCCGAAACTCTTCCAAAAGCCCGGTCACCGGATCCTCGGGAACGATAAGGCCGCTGTAACGCAGAACATCGCGATCAATCTCGACGCTGGAACCGCCAAGCCGTACGCGCGGTTCGGGCGCGGTCTGGTTGGAAGAGGGACCGTGTGCAGCAGGCGGCGAAGGGTTGCCTGAGGCTTGGGGAACAGGGGCTGCGGGCGCCACCGCTTCTGGGGCTCCGGCCTGCGGTTTTGCTGGCTGCTGCGCTGGAACGTCAACCTTGCGCGGATCAGGCTTAGGCAGGTTGCCTGGGACCTTCGCCCCGCCCAGTTTCTCTAGGCCGAACGCCGCGTCCGCCCGCTCCAGCAGCGATCCACGCGACTTGCTTTGCCGCGGGGCGCCAGGGATGGGTGTGTGCTTGGTCATCTCCGCCTCCTCACGCAACAGTCCGGACCGAAATTACTTCGATCGCCAGGAGGATAACGAAGACGCCCACAAGCGCTGCGGAGGCCCCGGCGAACTGCTTGAGCCGCCGCCGAGCGAGGGTTCTCGCTGTGTCGGAGACCGTCTTTGACACCGTTCCGATCACCGGCAGATCAAAGGTTCGCTCCAGCTTTTGCGCGGTCATGAAGGTTGAACGCAGTTGCCCAAGCCCCCACGCCGCCGCCGCGCCCGCTCCGCAACCCACGATCAGCACGCCCAAAAGCAGCAAGGGACGGTTGGGCTCAGCTGGGCTTTGCGGCACAACCGGCGGATCGATCAGGTCGAACTTGAACTGGCTCGTTTCGTCGTCCACTTCGCCGCGCGTGCGGATGTCCTCGCGGTCTTGCAGCAGCTTTTCGTAGTTCTGACGCAGCACGTCGTAGTCGCGGCTAATCCGGTTCGCTTCGGCGGCCACGGCGGGCTCCGACGCCTGGCTGGCCTGGAGCGCAGAAATCTGTGACTGGATGGCAGCCCGGCGCGATTGCAGCGCTTCGACATTGGCGAGCCGATCCGAGCGGATAGCGACCAGCGAGGAATAGGCCTGATTGGGCGTTCCCACTTCGTCTTCGGGGCCCGCATTCTCAGCCTGCTGACGCAGAAACACGACCTGTTTGATCGCTGCTTCGACATCGGGGTGCTGATCGGTCAGCCCGCGCGCCTTGAGCGCAGCCAATTGCTGCTGCGCCTGCGCCAAAGCGGCTTTGGGGCCGCCGGAACCGGGCGTGGCGAGCGTGCGCGGCGTGCTCGCAATCTGCGAATCGAGCGCGGCGAGCGAGCTTTGCGCACCCGCCAGATCCGCATCGATATCACGCATTTCAGTGCGCAATTGCTGTATCTTGGACGACAGGGTTGCCGAACCACCGATCAAATCAGGATACTCCGCTTCAAAGGCAAGCCGGCGCGCCTCGGCGTCTTCAAGCTCAGCCTTGCGTTCGGCCAGCTGCTCTTCAATCTTCGACAACGCGCGGTTCACGCCCACGCGGCTCCCGGCAATGTGCTCTTCGCGAAAGATATCGAGCAGCTTCTGGACGACGTTGCGCGCCAGAACCGCGTTTTCCGCATCGCTCAGGTCGCTCTTGCCGACCACAGCGGAAATCTCAAAGAGGTTGTCCTCCTCGCTGCGCACCGAGACCTTTTTGGACAGGTCCGCCACGGCTGCGTTCATTGCGCCGCGTTCGGTGATGCCCTCGCCAAGCTTGGTGCCTTTAATGACCTTTTCTAGGTTCACATTGCTCGCCAGCGTCTGACGCACGCGCGTTATCTCTTCGCGGCCATCGCCGGCAATGCCGAGCTGTTCGGACAGGACATCCTCCACATCGACATAGATGCGAGCGCGCGAGGCGTACGAATTGGGTATCATCGCCACGGCAAGCCAGCCCAGAAGGCAAACGCCCCAGGCAATGCCCAGCGCGATCCAGCGGCGATGCCAGACCGTGTAGATCGCTGCGCGAACCTCGTCGAAGATCTCGTCCATCCTCCCAATAGCCCCTTAGAAGCGGCTTTCCGGGATGGAGATCGTGTCACCCGGTTTGAGCGCCACATTGGCGGTGGCATCGCCTTTGTTCAGCAGGTCCTTAAGGCGCAGGCGGTAGAGCTTGGTCTTGCCTTCCTCCGAGTCATAACGGGTCAGCGTTGCGCGATTGCCGGCCGCGAATTCGCCAAGCCCGCCAACAGCGATCATCGCATCGAGGATCGTCATGTTGGCGCGGTAAGGCAGAGCCGCTGGCTGCGCGCCAGCGCCAGTGATGCGGATTTGCTGCGAGAGTTCGCCGATGGAATCGTTGACGATCACCGAAACGATAGGCTGCTCGATGTATTCACCCAGCACATCGCGAATGTCATCGGCCAGCTGCGTCGAGGTCTTGCCTATAGCCACCATGTCGCGCACGAGCGGGATTGTGATCCGGCCATCGGGGCGCACTTGGATATCTTCCGCGCTCAGTTCCGGATTGCGCCACACATGGACGGTGATGTTGTCCGCCGGGCCAATGAGGTAATCTTCCTTGGGCGCGGTTGGCTGCGCGCTGGGAACAGCGGGAGGCAATTGAGCGCTTGGGCCTCCACCGCACGCGCTCAGAGCAGCGGATGCAAAGGCAAGTCCGGCAATCCGGACGAAGAACAGCGAGTGAGACATCGATACGTATCCTTGGCCTGACCTGGCTGGTCCGAGCGGATGGCGCAGGAGCGACCTGCATGCGCGGACAAGCGAGGAGCCTCTGATTTCTGGCCGATATTGGTGAAAATAGTCTTAGTGATAACCCGCCAAATGGGCGCTATCCCGATCTGGGACAGGCGCTTGTGGCGCGGTTAACAAAACGCAGACTGCAGGCGCCTTAGACGAGGATTTCCGCCGCTGGGCCGTGCCCGAGAAAGGCTGAAGGACTTGCGGTCGCCCCATAGGCTCCGGCGCAAAAGACCGCGACCAGGTCCCCCACCTCAGCGCGCGGCAACAGCGCTTGATCAGCGAGGCGGTCAAGCGGCGTGCAAAGGCAGCCCACGACGCTCACTTCATCGTCGTGCGGCGCATCGAAGCGCGAGGCTATGGCAACGGGGTAGTTGCGGCGGACCACTGTCCCAAAATTGCCCGATGCGGCCAATTGGTGATGCAAGCCTCCGTCGGTAACGAGGTACGTCGCGCCGTGGCTCACTTTGCGATCGATGACACGGCACAAATAAACGCCGGCCTCACCGACCAGATAGCGGCCCAGTTCAAGGCACAGTTCGGTGTCGGCAAGCGTTGCCGGAAGCGCGGCCACCATGTTGGTCAAAGCCGCTCCCACAGCTGCGAGATCAAGCGAGGTGTCATTGGGAAAGTAAGGAATGCCAAAGCCGCCGCCCATATTAAGCTTGGGAAGAGGCTCTCCAATTTCCTTCCCCAATTCCGCTGCCAATTTCAGAACGTTGCCTTGTGCTTCTATAATGGCGTCTGAACTTAGTGTCTGGCTTCCGGTAAAGATGTGCAGGCCTCGCCATTCGGCCCCGTCGGCGATCAGCTGACGCGCTAAGCCTGGCACACGTTCAGCGTCGATCCCAAAGGGCTTGGCTCCCCCGCCCATCTTCATGCCCGAGCCTTTGAGCTCAAAATCGGGATTGACGCGGATCGCGATGCGCACCTTTTGGCCCAGACGCTTTCCGATCGCCATGGCGCGGGCGGCCTCGCCTTCGGATTCGCAATTGAGTGTGACACCAGCGGCGATCGCAGGCTCAAGTTCATCATCACGCTTGCCCGGCCCGGCAAAGCTAATGCGCGCAGGATCAAGGCCAAGCGACCGCGCCAGAGCAAGCTCGCCCGCTGAGGCAATGTCGAACCCGTCAACCAGTGGGTCCATATGCGCGATCACGTCGCGGTGCGGATTGGCCTTGATCGCGTAATTGACGCCGATGCGCTGCGGCAAGGCGGCGCGCAATTCGGCCATGCGGGCATCGAAATGCGCGCGCGAATAGACAAAAAGCGGTGTGTGGCCCGCTTGGCTGACCCACTCGCTCACCGGCTTGCCCCCTATAGCAAGCTCTCCGCCGACCGCGCGGAACCCGCCCGGAATTGGTCCCAGAGGCTTGCTCATGCGGCCGTTTCCAGAAGCTCTTTGTACAAGGCGGTTCGATCGACTTTGCCGTTGGCGTTGAGCGGCAAGGAAGCACGCCAATGGATGGCTTGAGGTTGCATGAAATTGGGAAGCTCCTGACGCAGATGCTTGGCCAAGCCTGCGCTTGCATCGGTCTTGCCGCGCACCACCAAGTGCACCGCCTGGCCGAGCCTTTCATCGGGGAGCCCGAAAGCCACCGCTTGCCCCACTGCCTCAAAAGACACCGCCGCGTCTTCAATTTCGTGCGGGCTGATGCGGTTACCCGCGCTTTTTATCATAGCATCACGTCGGCCGACGAAATAGAGTAAGCCATCTTCAGAACGCTTCACTCGGTCGCCTGACCATACCGCTGTGCCGCCATATTCGGATGCCGCAGGAGCGGGTCGAAAACGCTGGGCGGTGCGCGCCTCATCCTGCCAATAACCTTGCGCGACCAAGGGCCCGCAATGGACAAGCTCGCCCTCTTCACCCGGCGCCGCCGCATCGCCGGCATCGTTCATCACAAGAATTTCAGCAAAAGGTATAGCTTGGCCCATTGAGGTAGGATGCGCGTCCACGAGCGAAGGATCAAGATAGGTCGAGCGAAACGCCTCGGTCAGCCCATACATGGGGTAAAGATCAGCCTCTGGAAAAAGGCCACGTAGATCCGCAACCAGTTCACGGGTCAGCGCGCCGCCGCTATTGGTGAGGCGCCTCATCGAAGCGTTCGCCTCAGCCGGCCATTCAATTTCGGCCAATTGCACCCAAAGCGGAGGGACCGCAGCCAACGTGGTCACGCCATGCGCCGCGCAGGCTTTGATAACGTCCTTGGGAAACAAATAGTCGAGCGGTGCCACCGCTCCGCCTGCGTACCAGGTTGAAAACAGCTGGTTTTGTCCATAGTCAAACGACAGCGGCAGAACCGCAAGCGTCACATCGTCTGCCTCCAGTTGGAGGTAATGCGCCACGCTCACAGCGCCAAGCCATAGATTGGCGTGGCTCAGCATCACACCTTTGGGCCGGCCGGTGGAACCGCTGGTGTAAAGAATGGCCGCAAGATGCGCAGGATCAATCCGTGAAGGGCCAATCGCGCCATAGGGCTTGGCTAAATCAAGCGCTTCTTCCTCTTCTATCAGGTGGCAATTGGCTGGCGCATCGCTTCCCTCAAGCGAGGAGAGCC
Source organism: Pseudomonadota bacterium (assembly GCA_039815865.1). GTDB lineage: Bacteria > Pseudomonadota > Alphaproteobacteria > Sphingomonadales > Sphingomonadaceae > Erythrobacter. Next base: position 3,811 of record JBCBYM010000038.1, on the reverse strand, counting down.
GCGCGCGCGTCCCAATCAAGAGGCTCGCGGTGCTGTCAGCCAGAATATGCGCGACCTGGGCTCGCTTGAGCAGCGGGTTGATCGGCACGTGTACCAATCCTGCCCGCGCTGCTGCAAGCGGCATCAAGCACGTAAGTTCACCCTTGGCGGCCCAGGTTGCCACTCGAGCTCCCGGTTCGGGAATGGTGTCGATAAGCCAGGAGGCAAGCGCGCCCACACGCTGTTTTAACGCCTTGTGGTTAAGCGTCTTATTTCGAAGGATCAGCGCCGGACGCTCGCCATGCCCTTCATCGCACGCCCGCTCGGCGAGATGATCGATCGGGAATGGTGTCGGATCAGGCGTTTGGGACATTCAGTGTTCGCAACAAAGGCAGGATTGAGTGCTCGAGACGCGGTATCACGATAGCGTTAACGTCTTGCAAGAGATGTTTGGTGCGCCCACTGCCGCATGGGAGCCAACAGGGCCGTTTGATCGACCCGATTGGTACGCCCGGCTCGCTGAGACGGGGCTGCCTCCGCTGATCGCGATCGCACAGGACGAAACGAGCAAAGCGGCGCTAGTGCTGACAGAGCAAGCGGGGCGCCTCACCAGTTTCAGCAATTGGTACAGCTTTACATGGAGGCCGCTCTCATCTGGCGCTGAACCCAGTGAGGCGGCTCTGGTCGCTTTGGCAAGCGACCTGCGCGCCAAAGGGCATCGCGTTACCCTTGCGCCTGTTCCCGACGAAGATGGTTCGGCAACACGGCTTGCCAAGGCCTTCACTGCCGCCGGTTGGCGCGTTGAAGTGAGCCGATGCGACACCAATCATATCCTCAATGTATCAGGCCGATCGTTCGACAATTACTGGGCCAAACGTCCCGGCCCATTGCGAACAACCCTCAAACGCAAGGGCCACAAGGTCTCTGTCGACATAATCGAGGGGTTTGATGATCAAGCCTGGCGCGAATACGAGACGGTCTACGCGGCGAGTTGGAAGCCCGCCGAGGGCGAGCCCGCGATGCTGCGCGCTTTTGCGCAAGCCGAAGGCAGTGCCGGGCGCCTCCGACTTGGCATCGCGCGTTATGAGGGCACGCCGGTCGCGGCTCAGTTCTGGACGGTTGAGAACGCTGTGGCTTACATTCACAAACTAGCTCATCTGGAGGAGTGGGCCAGCCTTTCAGCGGGTACGGTTTTGTCAGCGGCCTTGTTCGAGCGTGTCATCGACGCAGATCGTGTTGATCTCGTTGACTTTGGCACCGGCGATGAGCCCTATAAGCGCGACTGGATGGAAGCAACGCGCCCCCGCTATCAGATCGACTGCCTCGACTGGAAGCAACCGCGAGCTTGGGTCGATCTTGCCCGGCTTGCGCTGCGACGATCGCGCGAACCGCATGTCCCGGCTCTTGCGCGACTGCCTCTAGATAGCTAAGTGCGCCCGCCAATCGTTAGTCAGCGCTGTTCGTTCATCAGCGCTGTTGGTTATTCATCTGGGCAAAGCCGCCCCGTTTCCGTAAGGTCCCTGTGAAAGCAGGGCGCCAGAAACGGTCAGGAAAGGGATCGCCAAGAGCATGAGCAGCAAGCCAATCGTGCAGGACGGGGTGTCATCGCAATCTCCCACCGCTCAGGCCTTGCGCGCGGTCAGCGACACCCACGAGGCTGTGTCAAACGCCTCGCAGCTAAAGCGCATTCTGAGCGATGTTCTGGGCCTTGACCCTGAGGACGCGCAAGCGCTTACGCCAGAAAGCGGCTTGTTCGGCCATCTCCCCGAACTCGATTCCATGGCGGTCGCTGGCCTACTGACGGAAATCGAGGATCGCTTCGACATCGTGATCGAAGATGACGAAGTTGATGGCGAGATGTTAGAAACTTTTGGCGGATTGCTGGCCTTCATCGATGCGAAGACCGAACAAGCCTGATCCCCATTGCCCGTTCGCCGCGGCGGTTGCTTCGTGAACATCACCAGCTGGTCTCCCACATCGACCGGCGCGAAACGCGCGCGCGAGGAGATGCTGGTTGCCTTCGATCAGGTCCGCCCGATCCGTGTGCTGGTTCTTCCCGCGCTCTTCGATGAAGCCAACAAGCTGCGCCGCTTCACGCTCAGCGTCATGCGTGCTCTGAGCGATGCAGGGATTGATGCCGCTTTGCCCGACCTTCCAGGAATGAACGAAAGCCTTGTTCCACTTACGCAACAGACCCTGGCGCGTTGGCGTGAGCACGCTGAGGCTGTGGCTGAACATTTTCAGGCCACGCATGCCCTTACGTTTCGAGGTGCAGCGCTTTTCGCGCCCGATACCTTGCCCGGTTGGCGATACGCCCCGGTCGACGGAGCAAAGCTGCTCGCCACTCTTTTGAGAGCGCGCGTCTTAGAGGCGCGTGAAGCGGGCCGAGAGGAATCGCGCAAGACGCTCTTGGAAATGGGGCGATCGGAGGGCTTGATCCTGGGAGGCTGGCCGCTTGGCGCTCAATTGGTGCACGAGTTGGGTGGAGCCACCCCCACGCATGGCCCAGATCACGAAACACTCGAGCCATCTGACTTCGGCGCGTCAGGTCTCTGGCTGAGAGCCGAACCGAGTGACGACGTCGATCAGGCCAAGGCTCTGGCCGAACGAATAGTGCAATCCGTGCACCAATCTGACGAAACCGCTCTATGAGCCGCCTCCACCTCACTTTTGCCTGTGGCAGTCTGACACTTGTCGGCACACTCGACACCGCGCCAGGGCATACAGGCCTGCTTATTGTGAGCGGAGGCAGCGAGATCCGTTCGGGCGCGTTTAGTGGACAAGCGCAATTGGCACAGCGCGTAGCGCAAGCCGGTTTTCCGGTCTTTCGCTTTGATCGGCGCGGCGTTGGCGATAGCGAGGGCGAGGATCACGCCTTCCGCAGCTCAGGGCGCGATGTTGCCAGCGCGCTCAGTGCGTTTCGAGCCATGGCGCCCGATGTCGACCGGGTCTTTGCCTTTGGCAATTGCGACGCCGCCTCGGCGTTGATGTTGAACAAGGGAGTGGGCTTCGACGGTCTCGTTCTATCCAATCCCTGGGCCTTCGAGGACGAGGCCGCCGGAAAAGACGCTGCCCCGCCACCAGCTGCAATCCGACAGCGCTACGCCCAAAAACTCAAGGACCCGAGCGAGGTGCTTCGCTTGCTTCGCGGCGGGGTTGATCTTCGCAAGCTTGGCAAGGGACTGCTCAAGTCTGCACGGCCATCGGCCACGTCCTCGGACCTTCTTAGGGAAATGCGCGAGGGGCTGGAGACCTATTCTGGTACGGTTGCGCTTCTTCTGGCTAGCGCTGATCGAACAGCGCAGCAGTTTGCTGAAGGATGGGACCCGTCAGACAGCCGGATCAAGCGCTGCGAGGGGGCAGGCCATGCCTATGTTGAGCCAGAACATCGCGCCTGGCTTGAGGAGCAGGTTCTGGCCGCGCTGCGGTCATGATCAGCGAGCAAAAAAACTCACAAGCTCAACATGAGTTGACCAGCGAAACTGGCCGACGGGGCGCAGTTTTTCCAATTTGAAACCCGCCTCAACCAGCGTTGCAGCGTCGCGCGACCAGCTTGACGGATTGCAGCTGACGTAGACGACGCGCGATAGAGAGCTTGCCGCGATCTCGGCGATCTGCGCTTTGGCGCCGGCTCTTGGGGGATCAAGAACAACCGCCTTAAAACGCTCAAGCTCGGTTGGCTGAAGTGGGCTGCGAAAAAGGTCGCGATGAAGCGCGTGCACCTGGCCAGGCGCGCGCGCGGCCGCGGCTTTGCACGCCAGATGCGCGGCGCGGTCCGCCTCGACGGCAAGAACCTTGCGCCCTTCACGCAGACCAAACGCAAACGTGCCCA
>JBCBYM010000037.1:0-19496 GCA_039815865.1 Pseudomonadota bacterium | reverse complement strand
TATCGCCAATCGCGGCGCGATCGCCACAAGGATTATCCGGACCCTCAAGAAAATGGGCCTCACATCGGTCGCGATCTATTCCGAGGCTGACGCCGGGTCGCTGCATGTCGCGCAGGCCGATGCGGTGGTGTGCGTCGGCCCGGCTCCGGCCGCTGAAAGCTACCTCAACGTCGAAGCCATCATTGCCGCCGCCAAGGCGACCGGCGCAACGCTGATCCATCCAGGGTATGGCTTTCTGGCTGAGAACGCCGAGTTTGCCGAAGCTTGTGCCGCAAACGGGATCGGCTTCATTGGCCCAACGCCCGACAATATCCGCACCTTTGGCCTCAAGCACTCCGCCCGTGCCTTGGCTGAGGCCAATGGCGTGCCGCTCGCGCCCGGAACCGGTTTGCTAACCGATGCGGACGAGGCCGCTGAGGCCGCTGCAAAAATCGGCTATCCCATCATGCTCAAAGCCACTGCCGGCGGCGGGGGTATTGGCATGCGGGTGTGCGAGGACGAAGCGGCCGTTCGCGACAACTTCGAAAGTGTCGTGCGCCTTGGTAAAGGCAATTTCGGCGATGCGGGCGTCTTCCTTGAGCGCTTTATCGCAGAGGCTCGTCATATCGAGGTCCAGGTCTTTGGTGATGGCGAGGGCCGCGTCATGCCTCTGGGAGAGCGCGACTGTTCGCTCCAGCGGCGCAACCAGAAAGTCGTTGAAGAGGCGCCCGCCCCGGACCTTTCCCAAGAGGTGCGCGAGGGCCTGATCGCGGCGGCGGTGCGGCTGGGTAAGGGGGCCAGATATCGTTCGGCAGGCACGGTCGAGTTTTTGTTCGACGCGAAAACCCAAGAATACTTCTTCCTTGAAATGAACACCCGGCTTCAGGTGGAGCATGGAGTGACCGAAGAGGTTATGGGTATTGACCTCGTGGAGTGGATGATCCGCGGCGCCAAGGGCGATTTTGCCATGCTGGATGCCGTGCCGCCGACGCCAGCGGGCCACGCGGTGCAGGTGCGCCTCTACGCCGAAGACCCGGCTCTCGATTATCGCCCGACGACCGGCACCATTACCGACCTTGCCTTTCCCTCAGACATCCGCGCGGACACATGGTGCGAGCCGGGCAGCCAGGTGAGCGCGTGGTACGATCCCATGATCGCCAAGCTGATCACCTATGCCGACACGCGCGAGGCGGCGATCGCGTCCATGCAGATCGCTCTCGATGAAAGCCGCATTGACGGGATCGAGACCAATTTGCGCTGGCTGCGCGATGTGGTGCGCAACGCGGACTTTGGGGCGGGGCAGGTCCACACCAAACTTCTTGAAACGGTGTCGCACCAGCCCGGCGGTTTTCGCGTTATCTCCGGTGGCACTGCGACTTCGGTGCAGGATTGGCCGGGGCGCCAGGGACTGTGGGCTGTTGGGGTTCCGCCGTGCGGTCCGATGGATGATCGCTCGTTTCGTCAAGGCAACCGCGCGCTCGGAAACCCGGAAGGCGCGGCTGGGCTCGAAGTGACGTTCACGGGCCCAACGCTTAGCTTCAACGCACCCACTCGGTTGTGTCTTACCGGCGCAGACTTTGGTGCAAAGCTTGATGGAGAATCGGTTGCTCGCGGTGTGGTGATCGACGTTGCGGCAGGGCAAACTCTTGCTCTGGGCCGTGTGTCGGGCGGCGGGGTGCGCGGATACATCCTTTTTGCCGGTGGGCTGGATGTGCCCTCGTATCTGGGGAGCAAGAGCACGTTTGCGCTGGGCCAATTCGGCGGACACGCGGCGCGCTGCTTGGTTGCTGGCGACACGTTGCACCTGGCGGGCGATCCGGTTGGCACACCTGAGGCCCCACCAGAAGGGTCGGACTTTGACGAAACCTGGACGTTGCGCGTCATGTACGGCCCGCACGGGGCGCCGGAGTTCTTCACCGATGAGGACGTGCGCACCATCCTCGATGCGGAGTGGAAGATCCACTACAACTCCAACCGAACTGGCGTGCGGCTTGTGGGGCCCAAGCCTGAATGGGCGCGCAAGGATGGCGGTGAAGCGGGACTTCACCCCTCAAACATTCACGACAACCCCTACGCGATTGGCGCGGTCGACTTTACAGGGGACATGCCGATCATATTGGGGCCTGATGGTCCCTCGCTTGGTGGGTTTGTCTGCCCCTTCGTCGTGATTGCTGAGGATCGCTGGAAGATCGGGCAGTTGGCCCCGGGCAACCGCGTTCGTTTCGTGCCGGTTGGCTTTGAAGAAGCGCAGTCCGGAAGCGCTGAGCCCGTTGACATGGCGGCGCTTTCGCCAATCCTGCATCAGACTGAGGAAGACGGCGCGCGCCCGCGCACAGTCTATCGTCAGCAGGGCGACCGCAACATTCTGGTCGAATACGGTCCAATCGTGCTCGATATCGAGCTGCGCATTCGGGTCCATGCCCTGATGAGCGTGCTTGAAGATCAGGGCCTCGTCGGTGTGATCGACATTGTGCCCGGCATCCGTTCGCTCCAGCTCCACTTCGATGGAGACTCACTGGATCAGAGGGGCGCTCTCGCCGCGCTGATCGCGGCTGAAGAAAAGCTGGGTGATCTTGAAGACTTTTCAATCCCCTCGCGCATTGTCCACCTGCCGCTAAGCTGGCGGGACCCCGCTTCGATCGAGACGATTGAGAAATACATGGGCGCCGTGCGTGACGATGCGCCCTGGTGCCCGGACAACATCGAGTTCATCCGCCGCATAAACGGCCTCGAAGACGTAAAGGCGGTCGAAGACATCATCTTCAACGCCAGCTATCTCGTCATGGGTCTGGGCGATGTCTATCTGGGCGCGCCGGTGGCAACGCCGGTCGATCCGCGCCATCGTCTTGTGACCACGAAATACAATCCTGCGCGCACTTGGACGCCGCCCAACGTTGTTGGGATTGGCGGCGCGTATATGTGCATCTACGGGATGGAGGGGCCGGGCGGCTACCAGCTCTTCGGGCGCACCATCCAAGTCTGGAACACCTATCGCCAGACCGACGCGTTTGTAGATGGAAAACCCTGGCTGCTGCGCTTCTTTGACCAGATCCGCTTCTACGAAGTGTCCGCCGAAGAGCTTGCCGAATGGCGGCGGGATTTTCCTAGCGGCCGGCGCTCGCTAAGGGTTGAGGAATCCACCTTCAGCCTTGCCGAATACCGCGCCTTCCTCGCTGCCAACGCCGCTTCGATCGAGGCATTTCAGGACAAGCGCCAAGCCGCCTTCGACGCGGAGCGCGCCGCGTGGGAGGCCAGCGGCGAGTTTGACCGGGTCTCGAAGCTCAACGATGACGCTCAAGGCGCGGTGGAACCGGAAGCCGTCACTATTCCCGATGGCGCGCAGCTTATCGAAGCTCCATTTGGCGGCAGCGTCTGGAAGCTCCTGGTCAAGGAAGGCGACGCCGTTGAAGAGGGGCAGGCGATTGCGGTCATAGAAGCCATGAAGATGGAGAGCCCGCTCGAAAGCCCGGCCAGCGGTACAGTGGTTGCGCTCTACACCAAAGAGCGTCAGGCGATTGAACCAGGCGCACCCATGTTCGCACTGAGGACGCAAGTATGACCCGTCTGAGCCGCCTCAGCCCGGTCGCCATCGCAGCCGCTGTCAGCGCTGGTGAGGCCAACGCCGTTTCGATCGCTAAAGACACGCTGTCTCGGCTAGAGGCCTACGATGCGATCCAGCCTCAGATATGGATTAGCCGCTTCAGCTCTCAGGCGGTCCTCGCCGCAGCCAAAGCGGTTGATGATCGGATTCTGGCCGGCGAGACGCTTCCCCTGGCTGGGGTGCCGTTCGCGGTCAAAGACAATATCGATGTGAAGGGGCTTGAGACCACCGCTGCGTGCCCGGCCTTCGCCTACGCGCCGCAGATGTCGGCGCCGGTCGTCGCAAAACTTCTTGAGGCGGGCGCCATTTGCATTGGCAAGACCAATCTTGACCAGTTCGCAACCGGCCTTGTTGGGACGCGCAGCCCTTATGGCATCCCGGCCAATGCCTATAACCGCAGCTTCGTAAGCGGCGGCTCCAGTTCCGGTTCGGCCGTCGCGGTAGCTGCGGGATTGGTGGGCTTTGCGCTTGGAACGGACACTGCGGGTTCCGGCCGCGTGCCGGCCGCGTTCAATCATCTTATCGGTATGAAGCCCACGAAGGGCCGCTGGAGCACGTCGGGGCTCGTGCCCGCTTGCCGTACCCTCGACTGCATAACCGTTTTCACCGATGCGATTGCTGATGCGCGACTAGTCGATAGCGTTGTGGCCGGCTTCGACCTAACCGATCCCTATTCCCGCCCGCTTGAGGATCGCGCCCTATCGCCCAAGCGAATCGGCGTTCCGCGCCAGGATCAGCGTGCGTTCTTTGGCGATGGTCAATCTGAGTTCTTCTATGACAAGGCGCTCGAGGTGCTCGCGCAAACGGCTGAGCTGGTTGAGATTGATATCGAACCGCTCAACGAAGCCGCGGCTCTGCTCTACAACGGCCCATGGGTGGCGGAACGCACCGCGGCAATCGAAACGCTGCTTGTTGAGAATCCGGCCACAATCGATCCCACCGTTCGCGAAGTGGTTGAGCCGGGGAGAGATATCTCAGCGGTCGAAGCGTTTCGCGGCGCTTATCGTTTGGCGGAGCTCAAGCGTCAGTCGGACGAAATGTGGGACAATCTCGACCTTCTGGCCTTCCCAACGACCGGTACGACCTATCGCATTCGGGAGTTGGCCGAAGAACCTGTCGCGTTGAACAGCCATTTTGGAAAGTATACCAATTTCGTGAACCTGCTCGATATGGCTGCGCTGGCTCTCCCAGCCGGTGTACGCGAGGACGCGACCGGATTTGGGATTACGCTCATAGGCCCTGCGCATAGCGATCACGCTTTGCTCGATGCGGCTCAGACATATCTAACTGCGGCCAGCCTGCCTGCGCCGCCCCCGCTTGATCTGGAGGGAAGAATGGACACTGTGAAACTGGCTGTTGTCGGGGCCCACCTCAAGGATATGCCGCTGCACTGGCAATTGACCTCGCGCGATGCGGTCTTCGTCGGCGCATTTGAAACCGCACCCAGTTACCGTCTCTACGCCATGGCGGACAGTGTCCCACCCAAGCCCGCTCTGGTCCACAGCGACGATGGGGCAGCCATCAAGGTTGAAGTGTACGAGCTGGGCATGGCGGAATTCGGCAGCTTCACCGCTGAGGTCCCTGCCCCTTTAGCCATAGGTACGGTGACATTATCTGACGGCTCAAGCGTCAAAGGATTTGTCGCTGAGCCGCGCGCGACGCTTGGCGCAGAGGACATTACAGCGCTTGGAGGATGGCGCGCCTTTATTGATCGATCTTGATCGCGACACAAAATTACATCAGTGCGTCAAAACTGCAACAAAGTGTCATTCCTTCGGTGAATGAGCGTAATGTTACTCTTGACCCATTGCTTAATATCGATACCCCTTGCTGCGTAGCACAATAAAAATTGCGCACGGGAGAGGGATAGACACGTTTAGGTCCGCTTGGAGCGGGCTCGGCGTCAACGTATCTCGGGCCTTTGGCCTACTGATTCTGGGGTAAGCAGCATGGCTGGTGTGCAGGTTGGTAATCGAATTATTGGGGCGGATTCTCCCGTAACCGTCGGTTGGGAGAATATCGGCAAGGTCGAGGGCGGCCCGATAAAGCAGTTCGTTTTTACGTGGTTCCAGCCGTTCTGTCTGTTTGCCATGTTGGCCTTTGTTTACTGGGGCCCGAATTGGCTGGTCGTCTTCTCGACGCTGTTCATGATCCGGCTTGGTTTCCGCATCCTTTTGCTGAGCCTCGAATGGGTCAACCCGCGCTATGACAGTTGGAAACTGACTTGGAAGGAATTCGCGACCGACATGGTCTATGTCGCGATAGGCTACACCGTGCTGCGTATGGCCAACACCTACGTCGGTGACGGCGTGATGATTGAGGCAATCCAGGGCTGGTTCAGTTGGGAAAGTTTCGCCTGGTTCACCGGCCTCCCGTTGCTTGTTCAGGCGCTGGCGATCTCACTGATCTTTGAGTTCGGTCAGTACTGGATGCATCGCGGCATGCACAACTGGTACCCGCTGTGGCTCACCCACGCGCCGCATCATTATATCACGCAGTTGAACATCAATAAGGGCGCCGTTGGCCACCCGGTCGAACTCTTCCTGATCGGCCTTGGCATTGGCGGTTTCTTCGATTTTCTCCCGCGCGCCTTCCTGTTGGCCGGTGCGATCGGGATGACAGTTGGCGTTTATCAGCACATCAATGTGCGCTTTAATACGCCCGCATGGTGGCGGTACATCTTCAACACGGTGGAGCACCATAGTGTCCACCACTCACGCGATTACGAAGCCACGCGCAGCAATTATGGTGCAAACTGGATTATCTTTGATCGTATGTTCGGCACATGCGTCGACGGCGAAGCGGAACTGCTTGGCATGGATGGCGGGCGCCGGATGGATATCGGTAAGACGATGCTCTTCCCCTTCACTGAAGGGATGAAGTCTTACAAAGCGGCGTCTGAGCGGATGAAAGCCGCCGGCACGCCAGGTCAACAACAACAAGAGCCTGCCGAATAAGCGGTCCGGCCCGGTCCAGCAAAAACCAACGCTGGGCCTCCCCGAGAGGTGAACTTTCTTGACCCACGAACGTGGGAATGGGGAAGGTTCGCCTCCTAACGGAGACGTGTGAACGAATGCAATTGCGAGTGCCCTTCATTGACCGGATTTGGCGGGTGAAGAGTTCCCTTACGCTCGAGGAGCCGCTCACGACGCAAGAAGCGTTCGAGAGGCTGGATCCTTTGCTCGATCAACAAGGCACGCAGTACACAGTCGATGGCGAAACACTTGAGTACGCCAAGACCAATCCAGCTGCGCAAGACAAGCTCGCCACCTTTACCAGTGGCAATCTCAAAGTGGTGCAGGCCGATGGGTCGACCCGTCTTGATTACGAGGTCGCCAGCACCGCTCTGTTCCTGTGCTTCCTGGCGCCTCTTGCTTTCCTGGCTTTCGGCCAATTCGCGTATCTGATCAACGAATTGGAAAAGCCTGCTCTTTTGGCTGAGCTCGAAGAAGAGAAAAAGAAGGAAGAGGAGGAGGGCAAGTCCGAGGACGAAGATGTGATCGAGCTTCACTGGATCGATCAACTCCTTGGCGCGCCTGAACCGAAGCAGCCCGGCGAAGAAGACGAGGATGAAAAGAGCCGTGATGGCGAAGAAGGGCGTGAAGGCGAGGACGAGGAAGAGGACGTGGGCAACCATTCCCCGACCACCGCCTATGTCTTCGCTGGCATTTTCTTCACAATCTATCTCGTGGGCCGCATCCTTGAGCCATACCTGCTCAAGCGCACGTTCCGAGCCTTTTTGACGCGCTCGCAAGAGGCCGACACCGATCAAGAAAATAAAGAAATGGAAGCGGGCGCCAAGCTCGCTCCGCTGGGGGGAGGACCCAACGAATCATGAAACCCAAGCCAAAAAAAAGGGGGTAGCGATGAACTACAACACCAACATGCGGAGCCGAGCAAAGCTGCTTACAGCGTCTTTCCTTTCGGTTTCCGGGCTCGCTCTTATGGCAACGCCCGCTTACGCTCAGGAGCTGACAGAAACCGAAGAGGCGGTCGACGAGGAAAAGATCATCGTCACCGGTACGCGTCTCAAGCGTGACCCGAACCTTGGTTCGCCTTCTCCCGTCGTGGCCATTGACGCCGAACAGCTGCGTGGGGGCGCAGATGTGACCGAAGGGCTTCGCTCCATTCCCTCGCTCTCAAGCTCGGTGACGAGCGCCCAGACGCTGGACGCCGGCGAACTCGGCTCTGGCGCTGCGGTCGGCGCAGCGACCCTCAACCTTCGCGGGTTGGGCGCGCAGCGTACGCTGGTTCTCGTCAACGGACGCCGCCATGTTGCGGGTGTCTCCGAGACGGCCATCGTCGACATCAACTCGATCCCGTCCTTCCTGATTGAAGAGGTCGATGTTCTGACTGGCGGCGCTTCGGCGGTTTACGGCGCCGACGCTGTGACCGGTGTTGTAAACTTCGTTCTCGACGATGATTTTGACGGCGTGGAAATCGGCGCGCTCGGCGGCATTTCGAGCGAGGGCGATGGCGAGCGTTACAACTTCTACGGTAAGTTCGGTAAGAACTTCGACGATGGCCGCGGCAACATCGTGATCGGCCTTGAGTATGCGCGCGATGATGGCCTTCGGTTTGGCGATCGCGAGCAGTATCGCGATGGCAATATCAGCTCTGATGGTCCCAACCCCTTCCTGCGCTTCCAGGATGGCGATCTGGGCGGGGCGGATACGCCGAACTTTAATTCGTTCTACGCGCCCGACAATGGTCGGTATCCGTTCGGCTTCATCATCCCGACACCGGGTAGCTCGGACTATGATGCGATCTTCCCGAGCGGCACCACTCCTACGGCGGCGGAGCAAGCTCTGATTGATCGCGCGATCAACTCGCCGACGCGTTTCATTGCTCCGCAATACCAGTTCCAGATTACCTCGGCTGGTGGTGTGATCATTCCGGCGGACTTCTCTGATCCTGGTCTCGACCTCAACAACAACGGGACGAGCGACTGTCTTGACTCGTTCACCGGCTTTAACGGCCTGTTCGATTTCTCGAACGCCTTTGGTCTTGCTGGCGGGTGCTGGCTCAACACTGAAAACGGTGTCGAGGTCGTGGAAGACGGTCTGATCGCCAGCAACTTCAACGCGTTTGGCGGCAACCAGGTCATTTTTGACAACAACGGCTTCCTGGTCCCACAGACCGAGCGTTACTCGGTCAACGTGCTGTCCGATTACGATCTGACCGATGACATCAACGTCTTCTTCGAAGGGAAGTATGTCCGTTCAGAATCAACCTTTGGTACGGCGCAGAACAGCTTCTACGATCTGCTGTACGTGGCCCCGGATAACCCCTTCATCCCGTCCGAGCTTCAGGGCGTCGCAGACGATGCGGGCGGTCTGTACATCACGCGTGACCCGATCGACCTTGGGCCCAACATCGATGAGAACGTCGCTGAGACCTACCGCTTTGTCGGTGGTGCGCGCGGAGCCCTCACGGACACGATCGATTTCGAAGTGTCGGCCAACTGGGGACGGTATGAGAACACCGCCACCAACAACAACAACGTGCAGCTCGACCGCTGGTTTGCCGCGATCGACGTAACCTCGGATGCCAATGGCAACCCGATTTGCCGCAGCGAGCTTGATCCAACGACGCGGTCACCCTCGACGATCTTTGGTATCCCAACCGGTGATTTTGGTTATCTGACCTTTGTCCCGGGGCAGGGCGAGTGCCAACCGGCCGACCTATTTGGCATCGGTTCGATCAGTCAGGAAGCGATCGACTTCATCACTACTACCACGGTCAACACCTTCGAAACCGAGCAGCTTGTTTTCCAGGGCCTCTTGAGCGGGGATACGAGCGAGTTCTTCAACCTGCCTTACGATGCGATCGATTTCGTGGTTGGTTTTGAATACCGCGACGAAAGCGCCTCTTCGACCTTCGATCCTCTGGTACTCGGTATTCTGCCGGTGACCACCGTGGACGGAAATGCAGGCGATCTCGTTTACGAAATTCTTGATGACAATGGCGATCGTGCGTTCTCGCAGGATTCGCTGGTGACGCCGCCGGACGTGTTCAGCGCGAACTCGGGCGGTTCGTTCGACGTGGTCGAGATCTTCGGCGAATTGGGCACGACCCTTGTTGAAGGTGTGCCTTTCATTGAGGAACTGCGTGTGGAAGGCGCGGCGCGTTACGGCGACTATTCGACCGTGGGCAGCGTGTTCACCTGGGCCATCAACGGTTTCTGGTCACCGGTTGAAGATGTTCGCTTCCGCGGCACCTTCTCGCGCGCTGTGCGTGCGCCGAACATTTCGGAACTGTTCGCACCGCCTCAGGGTCAGGGCTTCCGTCCGTTCGACCCGTGCGACCAGACCGAGATTGATCGTCTTCAGGACGCGGGCGATCCCAACATTCAGAACCGTATCGCGAACTGCCGGGCTGACGGCATTCCGGAGGGCTTCTCCGATCCGCTCAGCGCCCGTTTCACCGGTACGATTTCGGGTAACCCGGATCTGCGTGAAGAAACCGCCGATACCTTGACGTTTGGTATGGTGCTTCAGCCCACTTTCATCCCCGGGCTGAACGTCTCGGTCGACTATTATGAAATCACCATCGATGACGCGATCAGCACCATCGATGATCAGGACGTTGTCGATAACTGCTATGACAGCTCGACCTTCCCGAACGATTTCTGCGACTCCTTCACGCGTAACCGTGATCCGGCCTCGGCACAGTTCCTTGGCTTCAACTCGTTCACGCTGACGACTATCAACTTCGTCAGCATCGAGACCGCCGGTATCGACGCCTCGATCAATTACGGGTTCGACGTTGGCGAACACACCTTCGCTGTCGGAGTGAACGGATCGTGGGTCGACAAGATCGACTTCTTCTTCGATCCGACCGATCCCACCGCGGTTGACCCCGAGCTGGGCGAAATCGGCCGTCCCGAATGGTCGGGTACTGGTACGGCCAGCTGGAGCTATGGCGGTTTCAACCTCGGCTACTCGCTCCAGTATCTGAGCGAAATGACGCTGGGCGACGTTGAGATCGATACGGTCGATGCGCAGTTTGGTGACGTGGGCTTTGCCGATGAGTACTTCATCCACGATCTCACCGGTTCGTATCGCTTCCAGGATGACCGTTATGAAGTGTATGGCGGTATCAACAACCTGACCAACGAGAAGCCGTTCGCGACCGAGCGTGCTTATCCAGTGAACCCGGTTGGCCGTTACTTCTTCCTCGGCGTTCGCGCCAACTTCTGATCGGTTGAGATCTACGGCGGCTTCGCCCAGCGAGGCGCCTTGACTGGGAAATGGGCGGGAAGTGTGAGGTCACCCCTTGCGCTTTTCCGCCCATTTCATTTGCCCATAGCCTTATGTCGGCTTGCTCTTGAAGCGGACCCAAGGGGGCTTTAAAGCCCGCATCCCATGAACGACATTGTATCAACGCCCACCGCGCTAACGGGTCGCCCTGTTATCTCCGCTACCGGGCTCTACACGCCTGAGGAAACGATCACGAACGAAGAACTGGTCGCCAGCTTCAACGAATTTGTCGATCGGCACAACGCAGCCCACGCCGACGCAATCGAAGCGGGTGAGGTGGAGGCCTTGTCCCACTCATCCGTTGAGTTCATCGAAAAGGCCAGCGGTATCAAGGCGCGCCACGTGATGAGCAAGGCGCCAATCCTTGATCCCGACACGATGTGTCCGCGTCTAGACGAGCGCGCGAACGATGAAATGTCGATCATGGCGGAAATCGGCGTGATTGCAGCTAAGCAGGCGCTCGAACGGGCAGGGCGTTCACCCGAAGACGTGGATGCGGTTTTGTGCGCGGCTTCGAATATGCAGCGCGCCTATCCCGCCATGGCGATCGAGATCCAGCAAGCGCTGGGCATTGAAGGCTTTGGGTTCGACATGAATGTCGCGTGCTCGTCGGCGACATTCGGGTTGCAGACGGCGGCAGACTATGTGCGCGCGGGCAATGCCAAATCGGTGCTGGTCGTTAGCCCGGAAATCACGTCTGGCCACCTAAACTGGCGCGACCGCGATAGCCACTTCATCTTTGGTGATGTCGCAACAGCCGTCCTGGTCGAGGACGCGGCGATCGCCCCCGAACACCATTGGGACATTCTGGGCACCAAGCTCAAGACGGTCTTCTCCAACAACATTCGCAACAATTTCGGCTTCCTCAATCGCGCCTCACCCGAAGGCGAGGGGACCGCTGACAAGCTCTTCGTTCAGGAAGGGCGCAAGGTCTTCAAGGAAGTCGTCCCGATGGTCGCGGAAATGATCATGGAAGAGGCTGAGCGGCTTGATATCGATGCTGCGGGACTGCGCCGAATGTGGCTCCACCAAGCCAACGCCGGAATGAACCGGCTGATCGCGCAAAAGGTGCTGGGCCATGAGGCGAATGAGGATGAGAGTCCGACCGTGCTTGATACCTACGGCAACACCTCAAGCGCAGGCTCGATCATTGCCTTTCACCTGAATAGCGATGATTTGAGCGCCGGCGATACCGGTCTGATCTGCAGCTTTGGCGCAGGCTATTCAGCGGGTGCTGTTTTCGTGCGCAAGGCCGCCTGAGGCGTCATCCGGGCGTCCCACGCGGCGATAATCCGTTGGGAAATAGCCCAGATCGCGGCCACCGCGAGCAGTGAGACAAGCCCATCCACCGCGTAGTGGTAGGCCAGGTGCACGCTCGATATCCACGTGATGAAAAAGAACACACCAAAGAACGCGCCCCACCGTTGTGAAATGCGGCGCACCGCAATCCAATAAAGAAAGGCGATTGCGCAGTGCATGCTGGGCATGGCGGTAATCCCACTACCAAGCCCATCTTTCGAGGCTGAGAACCATTCCAGCAGCATCGCTTGCACCTTCAAGGTCATGACCGGGACCTGCTCATTGGCCGCGTTTAGGTAGGCCATCTGATCATCAAAGCGCGGGTCACCCAGCATAGGACCGACAAAACAGGGCCCGACCGAAGCCAGCAGTGTTGCCATCAGCCCGCCCACAACCGTCCAACTCAGCACATAGCTCAGGAAAAACTGGCGACGCACATCATGGTCAATTCGCGCAAAGGCAAAAAACAGGACGCCAGGATAAAGCAGCAGAAACCACAATTGGTAGAGCAGGGCGAGAAAGGCCGTCACAATCGGATAGCCCAGCACCGGTTGCAAGATTTGCCACGCATCGTAGCCAGCGAAGATCGCCCGATCCCACGCAACAAAGGCGTTGTCCCAAGTGTACTCGTTAAACAGCGGGATCGCCGCTTTCATCTTTGAAAAGAACGGCAGCAACACGATTGCAACCGCCAGCATGGGAGCGCCCGCAGCCATCCCCTCGCGGGCTTTGGCGTTGAAATAGCGCGCCTTAAGGTGCTCCACCGGGCTTTGCGGGCGATGCCGGACAAGCTGATATCCGGCGTCAAAGGCGACTATAACGATGACAAACAACGCAAAAAGCCGGGCGTTGACCCACACTCCATCGAAAGTCGGGGCTACACCCTTCGACAACAGGAGGCCCACGCAAAGCGCAAACAGCGCAAGTCCCACCACAAGAATGGGCGCCTCGCTCAGCCAGCGCTGCGAAAGGCGGGCGCGGGCGTCGGAGACCGGGACGCTTTGATCCTGTGACGTGAAGTTGGTCTGGACGCTCATCGTGGCGCCGCCGATTAAGGTAAACATGTCACGAAAGGGTGAACGCAAGATGCGCCGGGAGCCGTTCGGTTGGTCAGCGTGACGGCGGGCGGCATACGGGGTTTTGCCCGCTTCCTTCGCGCCCGCTTGCTTGCGAGGCTCGCGCTCGCCGCCTAAGTGAAGACCTATGGCAGGTGAAATACTCGATAATCAGGGGCGCGGCGATGCAGCATGGACATGGCCTGCGATACATCCTGAGGGGCGCAAATATGGTGTGATCGCGGTGGCGATCAGCCTTTTCTTTCTTCTCTTCCTCGACTGGGAACTTGTCGGTTGGCCTTTGCTGGCTTTGTCTGGCGGTGTCTTCGCGTTTTTCCGCGATCCGGAAAGGGTGGTGCCGCAAGCTGACAACGCGATCATTGCCCCGGCTGACGGTATAGTTTCGCTGATCAGCGTAGTTGAGCCGCCGCTTGAGCTGCAGGTGGAAGATGGGTCAGGCAGCCGCGGGCTTCCGCCGGGTCCGGTCACGCGCATTTCGATCTTCATGAGCGTGTTTGATGTGCACATCAATCGCGCGCCGATTGCCGGAACAGTGCGCCGCTTGGTCTATATGCCGGGCAAGTTCATGAACGCCGATCTCGACAAGGCGAGCGAAGAAAACGAGCGCCAGCATTTCCTGATTGAGCGCGGTGACGGTGTCCTCATCGGATTTACGCAGATCGCCGGGCTCGTGGCGCGGCGGATTGTGCCGTTCGTGAAGCCGGGTGACACGGTCGCCAAGGGGCAGCGAGTGGGCCTTATTCGCTTTGGCAGCCGGGTGGATGTTTATCTTCCCGCAGGGACCGATCCCAAGGTGTTGCTTGGGCAGACCATCATTGCTGGTGAGACGGTGTTGGCTGAGCTTGGAACCCAGGGCCTGCTGGAAGGCATCTCTCAGTGATGTCTCATGCGAGGGGTCGAGCTTGAGCATACGGCCAGGTCCCAAGAACCGCGCCGTCCCGCCCGCACGGCTCGGGCCAAAGGCGGCTGAGGACGAAGATGGACGCGCACGGGGGGATGGCGCCGGCATTACGCTTCGCGCCATGCTTCCCAACGCGATAACGGCGGCTGCGCTTTGCTCCGGTTTGACCGGTGTTCGCTTCGCGATTGATGCGCAATGGGAATACGCCATTTTGGCGGTTGTTTTGGCCGCGGTGCTCGATGGGATCGATGGGCGCATTGCCCGTTTGCTTAACGCTCAATCGCGTTTCGGCGCTGAGCTGGACAGTCTTGCTGATTCGCTTTCCTTCGGTATGGCGCCGGCAATCATCCTCTTTCTATGGTCGCTCAAGGAGCTTGATCGCTTTGGCTGGTTTGCGGCCCTCGCATTCGCCATTTGCTGCGCGCTTCGCCTCGCACGATTCAACGCTCAGATCGATACCGACGAGCAACCGCATAAGTCCGCTGGGTTCCTAACGGGAGTGCCCGCCCCGGTAGGAGCCGGGCTGGCCTTTGCGCCGTTCTTCGTGTGGCAGGAGACGCAGATCGCGTTTCTTCGCGATCCGGTTTTCATGGCCGTGTGGGTATCCATCATCGCGGCTCTGATGATTTCGAACATGGCCACGCTAAGCTGGGCCGCGGTTCGCCCTCGCAAGGGAATTCGACTGGGTCTGATTGCCCTTGTAACGCTTGGTTTTGCGGCCCTTTTGCTTGAGCCGTGGTGGACGCTGGCCGCGCTAAGCGCCGGCTATTTGACGCTCATGCCCTATGCGCTCTTCAAATATGGCCGGATCAAGCGGCGCCGGGCAAGGGCAAAGACGATGGGCGAGTCCGCGCCGCCACCAGACGCTGAGCCGGAAGGCGAGCAGGCGTAGCCAGCGCATCAAACCGGACAGCCTGGCGAACACGCTGTTCCGCCGGCTGTGCCATCGGAACAAAGCCAGCGTCGAGCAAGGCGCGTTCCTGCTTGAGACCTTCAAACACATAGCGTCCACGCACCCAGCAATCCGCCAACGCCAGCGCACTGGTCAAAGCCACCACCACCATAAGGGCTGAGATCGTAAGTGCGAGCATCGTATCGATCCTTTTCAAGAGCATGTGTTCAATGTTTGTTCCACCCCTCTTGTTCTCTAAGTGTTCCTCCGTGTCAACCGCGAAAACCACTTTGGAGGCAATTTTGATTTTGCGCTGGATTTTTCAGTGGTAGCCCGCTAATGGCGCGGCCTCGCAAGGGTCGGCCCTTAGGGTTCCCCTCGCGAAATTCACATGGAAAGCGCCACATACCGGTGCCGAAGAGCGGGAGCTCCGCTTCATAAGGTTCCAGCTTTCCAGAGGACGAACCGGAAAGGAATTGAATTATGGCGGGCACCACCGTCACCATGCAGCAATTGATCGAGGCCGGGGCTCACTTCGGCCACCAGACCCACCGCTGGAACCCGCGGATGAAGCCGTACATCTTCGGCAATCGCAACGGTGTTCACATCATCGACCTGTCGCAGACCGTACCGCTGTTCGCGCGCGCGCTCGACTTTGTTGAGCAGACGGTTCGCGCTGGCGGCAAGGTTCTGTTCGTTGGCACCAAGCGTCAGGCTCAAGAGCCGATCGCCGAGGCTGCGCGCGCGTCGGGTCAGCACTTCGTCAACCACCGTTGGCTGGGCGGCATGCTTACCAACTGGAAGACGATTTCTGGCTCGATCCGTCGCCTCAAAACCCTCGAAGAGCAGCTCTCGGGCGACACCAGCGGTTTCACCAAGAAGGAAGTTCTGCAGCTGACGCGTGAGCGTGAGAAGCTTGAGCTTTCGCTTGGCGGCATCCGCGACATGGGCGGGGTTCCCGATGTCATGTTCGTGATCGATGCCAACAAGGAAGACCTCGCCATCAAGGAAGCCGCTGTGCTCGGCATCCCGGTGATTGCGGTGCTTGATACCAATGTCGATCCGACCGGTATCGCTTTCCCGGTCCCGGGGAACGACGATGCAAGCCGCGCCGTGCGTCTTTACTGCCAGGCTATTGGCGATGCGGCGAATGCGGGCCGTGGCAGCGCGGTTGCCGATTCGGGCGAAGACGTGGGCGCCATGGCGGAACCCCCGGCCGAAGCGCCCGCGGTTACGGCCGAGGCTCCGGCTGAAGAAGCTCCCGCTGAAAGCGCCTAAGCCTCAAGGCCAAGGCAGGGGCGTCAATCGCCCGTCACAAATTGAGACTAGCGCGCCGGGCACGCACCCATGAATGGTGATGCCGCCCGGCGCACCGTTACTGTTACAAAGGATACCCCAATGGCTAATTTCTCCGTTGCGGACGTGAAAAAGCTCCGTGAAAAGACCGGCGCCGGTATGATGGACGCCAAGAAGGCGCTGGCGCAAGCGGATGGCGATATCGAAGCCGCCGTCGACGCGCTGCGCGCAAAGGGTCTTGCCACCGCTCAGAAAAAGTCGAGCCGCACGGCCGCCGAAGGCCTTGTCGGCGTTGCCATTGAAGGCACCAAGGGCGTGGCCGTCGAAGTCAATTCGGAAACCGACTTTGTTGCCAAGAACGACAAGTTCCAGGACTTCGTGCGCAAGACCACTGAGGTCGCACTGACGATGGCGAGCGACGATGTCGAAGCCCTCAAGGCTGCGGCTTACCCCGATGGTGGCACGATCGCCGAGAAGCTCACCGACAACATTGCGACGATCGGCGAGAACCAGACGGTTCGCCGCATGAAGACCGTTGCGGTTTCGCAGGGCGCTGTAGTGCCCTACGTGCACACCGCGGCCGCAGAAGGCCTTGGCAAGATCGCCGTGCTCGTCGCGCTTGAAAGCGATGCGGCCGCTGATGTCCTGGCAGAGCTTGGCAAAGACATTGCGCAGCACGCGGCGGCGATGTTCCCGCAGGCCCTCGATGCCGAAGGTCTTGATCCGGCCATCATCGAGCGTGAGCGCTCGATTGCCAAGGAAAAGGCGGCTGAAAGCGGCAAGCCTGAGAATGTTCAGGAAAAGATGGTTGAAGGCGCGATCAAGAAATACGCCAAGGAAAACGCCCTGCTCAGCCAGATGTTCGTTAAGGACAACAAGGTTAGCATCGAGCAGCACGTTGCCGCCGTGGCGAAGAGCGTTGGTGGATCGATCAAGCTCGTCGACTATGTCCGCTTCCAGCTGGGCGAAGGCATCGAGGTGGAAGAGAGCGACTTTGCAGCGGAGGTCGCGGCTGCTGTTGGCGGCTGAGTCGCAATTAAGGCGAAGCACACAAAAAGGGCCGGCGCAGGGAAGACCTTGCGCCGGCCTTTTTCTTTGGTCCTCGCGGGGGCGGGTTTGCCAAGCCGAGGCCCAGCGATTGAACCGAGCAGCCCCTATTGATCACTCGCTTCATTAGCCAAGTCTACGTCCCTGATGAAGCTGATGATCTCGGATGCGACCTCCAATGGGCGCTCTGGCAGAAATGCGTGTCCAGCGCCTTTGATGACAACCAGCTTGGTCCGACTTGGAAACTCGCGAGCCAAGGGGATCCCCGCATCCGTGCTCGGCGCGATCTCGTCCTCATCAGCTTGAAGGATCAGCATCGGCTTTGTGCCGCCAGCCCCCCATTCCTGATAGGACTGAAGCGCCGCATCCGCTTGCCAAAGCGCCGTCCCGGTGTGCCAGCCCCTGGTCCAGTAATCGGGTATGGTGTTACCTTCTGCGAAGAAGGCGAAATCAACATCCGCTTTGCGCTGAGCAAAGGTACGGCGTGGATCGAAAATTGCTGCCAAGGATGCCCGTGCCTCAGACGGGATGGGTTTGCGCCCACCTGAAGCGACCAAAACGATAGCTTGCACACGCGGATCATTGAGCGTCGCATAGGCTCTTGCGACACGGTTTCCGAAGGCGTGTCCAATCACGACGACTTTTTCGGAAGTTGCGATCTCAGTCTCGACAACCTTCGCGACATCGTCAGCGATTTCGAGCAAATCGAATTGGCTTTCGGGAAGATCGGTTCCGCCTATTCCATGCGCTTCAAAGGCAATCGTACGGTATCCGGCTGAGTTGAGACTTAGCACCAGTTCATTAAAGTCGCTCGCCTCGCGGCCCAGACTTGCGAGAAGAAGAACAGGCTGGCCTTCTCCGCTCACATAGTAGGAAAGGCCTCTGTCTTCGAATCGCACAACCCGCTCTTCACCGGCTGCATCGCGCGCTTGTGCGCTTGGCAGAGGCATCCAGACGAGCCAGAAAATCCCCGCCAGAGCAGAAAGGACGAAGGCAACAATGATAAGCGTGCGCGGCATGAGGCACTGGATAAGGGAACGCCAATCGGGAGGCAATGAAGGCCGCCGGGTGAGGAGCCGCCAAAGGCTGTATGGTGGAATGGATTTGTCCTTCTCCTCGATACTCCACGACTCTTGCAAGTTCCTATCCACCATTCCCCTTCACATCCCCGCATGCCCCCGATAAAGGCCCGCCAACGAAAACTTCGGCCGAAAGAGCGAGCGCCCATGTCCATGCCCACCATCAAACGCGTCCTCCTCAAGCTTTCGGGCGAGGTGCTGATGGGCGAGCAGGAATATGGCATCGATCCGGAATACGTCGCGCGGCTTGCCGAAGAGGTGAAGGCGGCGAAGGACACGGGGCTTGAGGTCTGCCTCGTCATCGGCGGCGGCAATATCTTTCGCGGGATTTCGGGCGCGGCCAAAGGGCTCGATCGCACCACGGGCGATTACATGGGCATGCTGGCGACGGTGATGAACGCGCTCGCCATGCAGAACGCGCTGGAGAAACTGGGCGTGCCCACGCGGGTGCAATCGGCGATCCCGATGAGCAGCGTGTGCGAACCATACATCCGCCGCCGCGCAGAGCGCCACCTTGAAAAGGGACGCATCGTCATCTTTGCAGCCGGCACCGGCAACCCGTTCTTCACCACCGACACCGGCGCGGCGTTGCGGGCAGCGGAAATGAACTGCGATGGCCTGCTCAAGGGCACCAGCGTCGATGGGGTCTATGACAGCGACCCCAAGCACAACCCCGAAGCCACCCGCTTCGACACCATCTCTTACGACCACGTCCTCAGCCAAAACCTCAAGGTCATGGATGCAACCGCCGTGGCGCTTTGCCGCGAGAACAACATTCCGATAGTGGTCTTCTCGATCCGCGAAAAAGGGAATGTCGCGCGCGTTCTGGCGGGTGAGGGCGTGCAGACGATTGTACAGAAGGACTAAGCAATGCCGCAGTATGACAAGGCCGACATCGAACGCCGCATGACCGGCGCGGTCGAAGCGCTCAAGAGCGATCTTTCGGGCCTCAGAACAGGACGCGCCAACACCAGCCTACTCGATCCGGTGCAGGTTGAAGTCTACGGCGCGATGATGCCGCTCAACCAGGTCGCGACCGTCTCGGCGCCTGAACCGCGCATGCT